>JAWLBW010000168.1:0-9717 GCA_041687475.1 bacterium | reverse complement strand
GCCCTGACCCGTGCAGCCCGTTCCGGTCTTCGAAGCCGGCGGCGCGGCGAGACCCTTGTTGCCGCTGATTTTCGCATCGGTCGCCGCCTCGAACTCGGCAAGGCTGCTCGCCATGAATTCCTGCCCCTGGTAGGAATACAGGTAAAAGGGTCCGTTCTCGAGGCAGTTGTCCTGCACCACCGTGCCGTCGTAGGGCATGTTGTCGATTTCAATGTACCCGTACGGATCGACCGCGTTCGCCCATACGAGATTTTTCCGGAAGATGACCGGGTAACTGTACCGCAGGCTTTCGGCATAGTTGTCGGAGTACAGGGCGTCGTAGAAACCCGTGATGTTGTTGCGTTCGATGATCCAGTAGCCGCCGTCGGTGCGAAAGGCCGTGCCGTAGCGGTTTTCGTCATAGCCTTCAATCAGATTGTCGTAGACGTGGGCGGCCGTTCCGCCTCCGCCGAAGAACAGGTAACTACCCGACGAGTCGTTGACCTGAATATCGTTGCCGTATACAAGCGCGCGAGCCCCCGACGCGAAATTGAATTGCTCGGTGCACATATACAGATCGAAGGTATTGTTCTTCACGGTTATGTGACGGTTGTCACCGCTGCTGGAGACGACGCGGCCGCATCCGGTGCGGGCGATGTTCGACTGCTCGATCGTAACGGTGCTCTCGTTCTGACTGATGAACGTTCCATTTACGGTGGCGTCGACGTTACGAATGACAATGCCGTTGCCGTTCGTGGTAAAGGTCGCGTTGAAATGGCTGTGATTGATTCGCAGACCGTCGATGCGTGAACCGGCGTACAGATAGAACATGGGCCCGCCGCCGAAACTGACGGTAGCCGCATGGTTGACGGTGTCGCGCATCGTCCACGAATCGGCTTGTCCGTATCCGGGATAACCGCCTTCGACAGTCACATTGCTGATAAGGTTGCGGCTTCCGGTCAGGGTGTAGGCACCCCGGCCCACCTTGATGAGATCGCCGGCGGCGGCCAGCGCAAGCGCCGTATCGAGGGTCTTGTACGGCTCGGTTTCCGATCCGGTTTCGGTTATTCCGTTGTATGCGATCGACACGTGCAGCGTCGCCGCTTCCGACGTTCGCGCGCCCAGGCAAAGCAGGGCGGCGGCCAGGCAGAAAATCTTTGCGTATGTCACCTTGTTCTCCTTTTTTTCGGCTATCGCCCGGCTTCGCCGTATGCCGGGTAATCGAGCCATATGGTTGCCGCCGCGTGCACACCGTGCATGCGACGGCCTTCCGGTTGAATCGAGACAAAGCCGAAAGCGTGCCCACTGGTTAAGCACCTGTAATCACGGAGGAATCCGGAAAACGAAAGGAAGGACGATTTTCAATTCCGTAAACGCCTTTTGCGGAATCGGACGCCGATGTGCAGATCACGGGAACCGGTGGTAAGGTGGTAAGGCGTTGCGTTGACACCCTTTGCAGGGCGAAAGTATACTATCAGGGGTCAGAGACCCGCCTATGCAGGAAGCGCCACCACATAAATTCGGCCGCTACGAAGTTCGCGCAGAGATCGGCAGCGGCGCCATGGGCGTGGTCTATCGAGGCTACGATCCGGATATCGGACGCGACGTCGCCATCAAGACCATCAAGCGTTCGCTCGATCTGCCGCCCGCCAAGCGCAAGGAGTACCTTGCCCGCTTTCGCCAGGAAGCGCGCGCGGCGGGGCCCCTCTCGGAGCACCCCAACATCGTCTCGGTTTTCGACGTCGGTATTGAAGGCGACCTGCCCTATATCGTCATGGGCTTCGTCGAAGGCCACAGCCTTGACCGCATTCGCCGCCGGAACCGGTTGACCGAAGATCAGCTGCGCCGCATCGTACGCGACATCGGGTCGGCGCTCGGACACGCGCACCGCAAGGGCGTCATTCATCGCGACGTGAAGCCGGCCAATATCATGGTTACCGAACGTGGCGCCGTGTTGACCGACTTCGGCATTGCCCGCCTCGACGGCTCGGAGCTCACGCGTGCCGGGGCCTTTCTCGGCTCGCCCAGCTACATGAGTCCCGAACAGGTGCGGGGCGGCGCGCTCGACGGGCGCAGCGACCTCTTCTCGCTGGCGGTTGTGCTGTATCTGCTCTTGACCGGAGAAAAACCTTTTCCGGCCCCCGACACCAACGGCATTCTGTACAAAATCGTAAACGAAGAGCCGCGGCCGCCGTCTGAACTGAACCCCGACTTCGTGCGTTGGGATGCATTTTTTGCACGAGCCCTGGCCAAGGAACCCGACGCTCGCTTCAGTGACGCCGGCGTTTTCGCCGAAGCCTTCGAGGCCGTTCTCAACGGTGAGCCTACCGTTGCCTTGACCGTTGCCTCGCCCGCGCCAACGGCGCCGCCCCCCGACGCGCCGCCTTCGGGCCGTGCACCGGTTCGGCCCGAACCGCCCGCGAACGAGGCCTCGGCCCCCGAATCCATGACGCCCGAGCCGTCCGTACCGGCCCGGGAACGCGAGCCCATGCGCTGGCGCTACCACGAACCCGAAGACAGACAAAACCCCCTCACCGATCGCAGTGTCTTCTTCGGCATGGACATGAAGAACCAGATACCCACCCGACGCTCGGGCTCGCGAACCGATACCGGGCGTCTCGAGCGCATCATCAAGAGTGCCGGAAGCAGACGACCCGGCACCCAGGCCGACGCCGGCCTGCCGCTGCCCTTCTGGATCGGCCTCATCGTCGTAACCTTGCTTCTCGGCGTTCTGGTGGTCGTATTCTGGCCCGACACGCCATCGACCCCCGATGGCAATGCTAACCCTCAGCAGAGCTCCGGCAAACCATGATCAACTGCCTGCAATGCAAAAGCGCGCTCGTGGCAGACATCGGCGAGCGCATGCTGGTCACCTGCCCGGCTTGCGAATTCATCTTCGCCCTGAGCCCGGGCGGCCGTCCTGAAATTCCCACCTGGGCCGAAGAAGAAGGCCTTGCCCGCACCAGCGCGCGGCAAGCCATCATGGCGGCCGATCCGCGCAGCGACGCCACGGTCATGGCCACCGATCACACGATGGTCGGCGACCCTGCCGAAAACATGGCCGACCTGCCCCTGCCACGCGGCAAACAGCTCTTCGTCGAGGTACTCGAAGGCGGCGGAGCGTCGCTGCCCGCCGGTTCCGTCGTGCAGTTGACCAAGGGCCGCACCGTTTTCGGCCGTACCGACGCCGACGTCACCATCGACGACGATCAGATTTCGCGCAAGCATTTCGTGATCGAAGCGCTTTCGCGCGAAAACATTTACCTGCGTGACCTTGCCTCGACCAACGGTACCTGGCTCAACGATCACCGGGTAACCATGAGCAAGCTTCGCTGCGACGACGAAGTGCGCGCCGGACGTACGCGCCTGCGGTTTCGCACCGAAGGTTGAGGCGACCTCCCCGAATACCTCCCCGGGTGCCAGGCAGCGATGCCCGGCTCGGCCCCGTGTCGGAACCGGGCATCTGCCCGAATTTACCGGGCACACGGCGCGCCCCGACAAGGAAAGCGCAGAAATACCGGGATTCGGCTGCATACCCGCTTTGATCCTGAGCACGGCTTGTATTAGAATGTAGGCTCACTAAAGGGGCTGTTATGGGACGTGTTATCGGAATCGATCTCGGAACCTCGACCTCGATCGTCGCTGTGCTCGACGACGGCAAGCCGGTGCCGATCACGAACGACAAGGGCGAGAAGATCATTCCCTCGGTGGTCTCGTTTCTCGATCCGAGTCACGTGGTCGTGGGAACCGAGGCGAAAAAGCGCATCGTTATCGAACCCAAGACCTCGGTGTATTCATCGAAACGTCTGATCGGTCGCAAGTTTTTCAGCGGCGAGGTCAAGAAGGCGCAGATGATCATGCCCTACGAGATTGTCGAGGGCGAGAACGACAGCGTGCGCGTGCACGTCGGCGAGAAGGACTACAGTCTCTCTGAAATCGCCGCCTTCATTCTGCGCGACATGAAGAAGACGGCCGAAGCCCATCTGGGCGAAGAGGTAACGCAGGCCGTCATCACGGTGCCTGCCTACTTCAACGACGGTCAGCGTCAGGCCACCAAAGACGCCGGCACCATCGCCGGTCTCGACGTGCTGCGCATTCTGAACGAGCCCACGGCCGCGGCCCTTGCCTACGGCTACGGCAAGGACCTGAATCAGAAAGTGGTCATTTACGACCTGGGTGGCGGCACCTTCGACGTTTCGGTGCTCGAAATCGGCACCGATGTCTTCGAGGTCATCGCGACCGCGGGCGACACCTACCTGGGCGGCGACGACTTCGACGATCGGCTCATCGACTACTTTGCCGATACCTTCTTTCAGCAGACGAAAATCGACCTGCGCAAGGACAAGCTGGCCCTGCAGAAGCTGAAGGCCGAAGCCGAGCGCGTGAAAATCGCCCTGAGCGACAACCTCGAAGAAACCGCCTTCATCGAGGCCGTGGCGACCGATAAGTCGGGTAAGCCCCACGATCTGAGCATTCCCATTACCCGGAATCTCTTCGCCAACATTACCTACGACCTCATTCAGCGTACCTTCAAGGTGTGCGACGAAGCGTTGCAGGCCTCGAACCTGACCGTCGGCGAAATCGACGGCGTCATTCTCGTGGGCGGCTCAACCCGCATGCCCATCATTCAGGACGCCGTTCGCAACTATTACCTCAAGGATCCGAAAATCGGCATCGACCCCGATCTGGTCGTCGCCATGGGTGCGGCCATTCAGGCCGAATCGCTGTCTTCGGGTTCGGCGGCCGGTTCGCTGCTGCTTGACGTGACCCCCCAGAGCCTGGGCGTGGGCACGGCCGGCGGTCTGGTCGACGTTCTCATTGCCCGCAACAGCTCGATTCCCACGTCGACGACGCGCACCTTTACCACGAGCCGCGACAACCAGACGTCGGTGCGCATTCAGGTGTATCAGGGCGAAAGCCGTAATTCGGCCGAAAACGAAATTCTGGGCGAGTTCGTACTCAGCAACCTGCCCGAGGCCCCGCGCGGTCAGGTGAAGATTGACGTAACCTTCGACATCGACACCGACGGTATCGTGTCGGTTTCGGCCCGCGACCAGTCGTCGGGTCGCGAAGAGCACATCAAGATCACGGTCAGCGGCGGCTTGTCGCAGGCGCAGATCGAAAAGGCCCGTGAAGAGTCCATGCAGGTGGCCGTATGAGCGCCGCGCCCAAGACCCCCGAAGTCGATCCGCGGATTCTGGCCCGCCTGAAGACCATCTGGAAGGACCTGCCGCGCCTCAACTACTACCAGCTGCTCGGCGTTTCGCAGACGGCCGGCGACGCCGAAATCAAGAAGGCGTTCTACAGCGCGTCGCGCGAGTTTCACCCCGATCGCTACTTTCGTTTTCCGAACGAGAACTTCCGCAACGCAGTCAACACCATTTACAAGCGTGTTTCCGAGGCCTATACCATTCTGCGCTCGCCGCAGTGGCGCCAGGCCTATGATCGGCAGATTGCCGAAACGCCGCTGAACGTACGATTCTCGGTGCAGGACGAAATGAAGCGCCAGCAGCAGGGCGGCACCCTGTACGATGGGGGTAACGGCCCGGGCAAGCGCTACTGGATTGCCGCCATGGACGCACTGCGCAACAAGAACATCAGCGGCGCCAAGCTGCAGCTTCAGCTGGCCGTGGGCATCGAACCCGGCAACGAAAACTTCAAGAAGAAGCTCGAAGAAGTCAAGGCCATGTGAGGGCGCGCCTCAGGCGCGCATGGCGGGCCGAAGCCTGGTTGTAGCAGGGCTCGCTCCGTCACCGAACGTCCACTTTTCGAGATACCGGCACGCCTTCCCACGCGCCTCGGTGCGCTCACGTTCGCTCGTCGGTGAGGGAAATTTCCTGCGACCGCCGTCGCAGCCCGGGAGACCTACCGCTGCAGGACAGGCGAAGCGCCCCGGCATGGCCGCGTTCTTACTTCCACCCGAAAAAGCTTTCGCAGGCCTGCGGGAATTCGCCGGAAAGGGGCAGGATCGCCTTCCCCATGGAGGGCGGGCGATACGCCCATGGCAGGAAAAAGGCTGCGCCGGCCGCCCCGCCGGCCGACCGGCGCCTTGTCGCGGTCAGCCGACCTGCGGCGACTGCAGACCGCGATCGAGACCCTCGCGAATCTTTTCTTCAATCTTGGCCTTCATGAGGCTGGCCGGAAGGCCGAGGTCGAGCTCGACCTTGACCTGGGAAGTCGAGACGACAACGTCGCCCTTCACGCCCTTACCCTTCACCTTGAGGGTGTCGCCCTGCCACTCGGTGTCGACGCCCATCGACTTCATCTTGCCCATCATGCCGTCGATTTTCGTGCGTACTTCGTCTACCGCCATGGTGTGCGGCTTCTCAATGTGTATCTTCGCCATGGGTTCCTCTACAAAATAGGGTTCGAACGGGTAGGACGAAGGCCTACTCTTCTTCCTCGAATTCGAAGGGGTGGCTCATTACGAGCTCCCATACCCTCGTGTACCAGTCGGTTTCCTGTTGCCAGGTGTAAAAGACGTTTCCCTCGAACCAACCGAGCTGAACCTTGCCGGTCTGGTTGGCAAACCCCCGGGCGGCCGAAAGCATCTGCTCATGCTCTTCAAGCTGCTCGCGCATGTCGCCGTTGAGCTGCGACATGAGGCTGCGCGGGGTCATGGGTTCGAACGCACTTTCGTGAAAGGTGTGCGTAATCTGAACCAGCATGCTTACCTTTCGCGTGGCGGCCAGCTTGAGAAAATCCTTCCAGCTGTCGGGCTTGTCGCCGCGCCATTCGATGCTGGTAAGGTATTCGTCGTCCCAAATCGGCTGCGCCCGAAAGAGGCTGATGCCGAGGGTCGAAGCTTCGGCTTCAATGCGCTCGAGAAGCTGATCCAATTCATTCTGGTTGGGCATAGGTGACTCCTGCTTCCCACCATTGTACATAAAGCCGATTCGCCCGCCTATGGGAAAACGGGACGCGAAATGCCCCTTTCACCCATTTTGATTCAGTGGGCGAGTACGACCGCGGCAAAAGGCGGCAGCGTCAGAACTCCGTCCTTCTCGGTAACGTCTCCGGAGGC
Source organism: bacterium (assembly GCA_041687475.1). Taxonomy (GTDB): domain Bacteria; phylum J088; class JAWLBW01; order JAWLBW01; family JAWLBW01; genus JAWLBW01. The sequence goes on along the minus strand of JAWLBW010000168.1, from coordinate 2,714 downwards.
CCAGAGCACATGGCCGGTTGCCTCTTCGGGCAGGGGCAGCGTGCGCGCCTGGTCGCCGAAATGCAGCACGACGGTTACCGCGTCGGCGCCTTGCCCCCGCCGGAAGGAAAGGGTCGTGTCGTCGACCCGGAACTCGTCGAGTCGGTGCAGGGTGGGGTCCTGCAGGGCGGGCAGGCGGTTGCGCAGCGCGATGAGCGACCGATAGGCGTGCAGGATCGAGTCGGGCTCGGCCAGCTGACCGGCCACATTCTGGTCTTCGTAGCCGCCGGCCAGTTCAAGCCAGGGGCTGCCGGTGGTGAATCCGGCGTTGGGGCCGGCCGTCCACGGCATGGGGGCGCGAGCGCCGTCACGCAGGTCGACGTTGATGTCGGTACCCGGTTTCAGGCCGATTTCTTCGCCGTAGTAGAGAAAGGGCGTGCCCGGCAGGGTCAGCTGCAGCGCGGCCAGCAGCTTGAGCCGTTCGGGAATGTGGCGTTGACTCGACGAAACACGGGCGATGTCATGGTTGCCCAGGGTCATCGTTGCCTGCGCGCCCTCGGGATAGAGGTGAACCCGTTCGGCAAGCGCCCGCAGATACCGGTCAAGCACCGTTTCGCCGCCGGCAGGAAGCGACCAGGCCGCGGTGGTGAGCTCGAAGTCGAAAATCATGTGCAGTTCGTCGCTGCCGTCGCCATAGAACGACGCCACCTCTTCGGCGTTGCCCCAGGTCTCGCCCACCATGAATGCGCCCGGATACTCGTCGGTAACCCGGCGCATGCGCCGAATGAAATCGTGCGTTTCAGGCTGGTGCCAGCAGAGCACGTCGCCTTCGACATAGGTGTGCGGCACGTCGAGCCGGAAGCCGTCGACGCCCCGGTCGAGCCAGAAGCGCATGGTGTCGAGCAGCGCTTCCTGAACCTCGGGGTTGCGAAAGTTCAGGTCGGCCTGCGTGGGCAGAAACTGGTGGAAGAAGTACTGGCCCGCTTGCTCGTCCCACGTCCACCGGTCGGTGCCGAAGGTCGAGGGCGCCACGTCGGGACACGAGGTGCCCGGCTCGTCGGCCCACACGAACCAGTCGCGGTAGGGGCTGTCGTTCGACGCACGGGCATCCTGAAACCAGGCGTGCTCGGTGCTCACGTGGTTGAAGACCAGATCCATGACGATGTGAATGTTGCGCTTGTGGGCTTCGGCCAACAGCCGGTCGAAGTCTTCGAGGGTGCCGTAGTCGGGGTGAATACCGACGTAGTCGGCCACGTCGTACCCCGAATCGTGCAGGGGCGAGGGGTAAACCGGCATGAGCCAGATACCCGATATGCCCAGGTCGGCCAGGTAGTCGAGGCGTGAAATCAGCCCGTTGATGTCGCCGATGCCGTCGCCGTCGCTGTCCTGGAAAGAGCGTACCCAGAGTTCGTAGAGTACCCCGCGGTTCTGCCATTCATGGCCGAAATCTGGGGCCCTGGGTGTCTGCGGGGCGGGAATCTGCTCGGTGGTGCAGGCGCCGAAGGTGAGTACGGTCGAAACGACGGCGAGGGTAAGAAGACGATTCAATGCGTGCATGGATGCCTACCGGAAGGGGCCTTGAATTTCTTCACAAGGTACCAGATGCGGGCCCGCTCGCCCACCGGCACCGTACTTGCCCCACGCTTATCCGGCCGTGAACTCCATGAGGTATTCCTGCTTGGGTTTTGCACCGTAGGCCTTGCGCTCGGCCGGCGACCACATCTGCCGCGTCACGGCGCCGACGGCGCCGGGCTTCCACCCCCGGCCTTCGGCCGCTTTGCGACTGAGTTCGTCGCCGCGGTAAACCTTGCCGTTTACGACACCGTCGGCGATGATCCAGTACAGCCTGCCCCCGCTACGGATTACGCGGCGCAGCGAAGCGAAGACGGCCTCGACGTCGGCCCCGAAGTCTGCCAGGGCCTCGGCCTCGTGTTGTCGGCGGCGGGCCCCGATCTCAAGCCGGTCGAAGGGTTCCCAGTCGAGTCCGAGCCAGATGTTGCGCAGCTCGTGCATGCCGGCGTAATCGTAGGTTCCGCCGTAGGGCGGCGAGGTAATGATGAGGTCGGCAGAGCCTTCGGGCACGCCGGGCAACGTGCGCGCATCTTCCTGCCACACACGAAGCGAACCGTCGCGGGCCAGCCCGCTGAACACCTTGAGGTCGCGAAGCAGGCGGTCGGCCGACTCGAAGAACAGGGTGGGAACGAGGCGGCTGCCGATGGATCGCTCGCGCCGTTCGCCGGGTCGGCTGTCGGCCCCCCGCAGACTGACCCGGTTTACGATGGCCGAAAGCGCGGCCAGAAAGATCTCGCGGTTGTGTGCGTGACGCAGGCGACCGATGGCCGCCACGATGGTCTGCAGCTGCCAGTAAACATGGGGGTGAAAAAGTCGTTCACCCTTCGGCAACCGAACGCTCTGTGCCGTCGTGCGTTCGCTCAACGCCCGGGTAATAAACCGCCGCAGGTACTGCAGATCGCGCTGCAGAAACTCGAAGGAACGGGTCGAAACAGGCTGCGCCTTGACGCGGCAGAGCAACGTCGCCACCGGGTTCAGATCGTTGCCCCAGGCCTCGCATCGGGCAATGCGGGCTTCGACCAGGGTGGTGCCGCTACCCGCGAAGGGATCGAAAATCACGCTGCCCGGCTTTACGCCATCGAGAATTCCCCGCACGATAAGAGGAGAAAACCGCGCCGGGTAGGGGTGAAAATGGTGAATATGAGAACGCTCGTCGGGAAGCG
>JAWLBW010000167.1:0-9742 GCA_041687475.1 bacterium | reverse complement strand
GGATACGGCGATCATGGCCAAGCGCCGAGAAGTTTACAAGGCAGCCAAGCAGCGAAACCCTGAGCGGTGGTCACGTGACATAAGGAACTGGTCGCCGACTGGTGAAGTTGTGGCTGAATCCGGTCAAAGACGATGCGTCTACGCCGCAAACTGGAGAGATGGTAGCGTAGGGGACGCGACAACTATCTTGACAAACACCGCAAGCCAGCCGTTGATAATGCCCTGATCTAAAAGGCCTTTCCTTGGACTATTCTCATGCCTTCTCGATATAGCATTGGGACCTTGAACGTTTGACCAGTCTCTTCTAGGAATCCGATTTCCCTCAGTCGTCTGATTGCATCATCGAGTTCGCTTTCGCTCAGTCCTAGCAGAACAGAAATAGACTGCCGATTATGCTCGCTTCTTTCATTTCTGAACTTTTCAATTAGCTCTACCGATTCACCAGCTTCGGCCAGCAAGGTATCTTCGACACGTTCTTCACTGAGGCGGGTAAGTGCCCTTCGAAACGCGTCGGATTCAATGACGGGCTGTCCTATCTCAAACTCCCTGGCGTCCCTATCTTCTCGACGCAATTGAGCCTCTCTTGCTTTCATAACGAGATCAATAAGATTGCGCGGCGGTTTGACATGGTTCCCATCGCGGATACGAGACATAATCCAATTCCAAGTTGTCGGCTTCCGTTCTCCTACGTCAATTTGACTCGGGAAAATTGCACCAAAAATCACTTCGTTTGGTTGCTCTCTGACACCTAGCTGGTTAAGAAAGTTACCGCTCTCCTTCATGCGTTCGCAAAGCAGATTCAAGAGGTCATCTTCATCCCAGATAATCTCTGACTTTCGCGCGTTGATGTGTGTCAAGTTGACGAAGCCACCAGTCGTGATTTTTCGGAAAAGGTCACGCCTGACGAAAAGCTTCAACCGTATTTGGTCGAATTCGAGAAGATCTAGATAGGTACGGAACAACGCCCTGAGCGCGGGTATTTCTACAGTCGGAAAGCCCTGGAATGCCTCATCTAGACGATCAAGTATGACCCAGACAACAAAGCCCATTTCCGCAACGCAAGTGTTGAGTAGTCGAAGCGCGTCTTCATGGCTCACTTCGGAAACCGGCTCCTCACTCGGCCCGCCAAATTCAACGCGTGGCTTTACTATTGGCACCCCCGTTTCTGAAAGCGAAAGCTCTACTTCCGCGACAGAGGGTCTGCCAACGCGTCGAATGGAATTCATCAAGCGACTAAATATCGTCTGAGGCGTATCGTCACTTGCTCTTAATCCCGCCCGATCCAATAGGCGATGAAGCCTCTTGAATGAGTCACTCGAATCTTCTCCTGCAATGTTCAAGGCCCAATTTCCGATTAGAGAAAGGAAGTAAGTTTTCCAAACGCTTCTATACTGTCCTTCGGTTAAAGGGTCTTCCTGTACAAGACGTTGAAATATGGGATTTCCTGTCGGGTTGAAGGCTGTGATGACCTCAGTGTTCGTCAGCTCGGGCAACTGACGATAGCGACGTTGAAGGATTCTATAGATAGCCGTTTTTCCTGTGCCCTTGTCGCCTGCTATCACGTCGGTTTGGCCTTTAACCAACGCTTTAAACGTATTAGTCTCTACGAAATATTTTTCGAGCGCATCATCAAACTCGGCAACCGAATTGCCGAGATCTAGCATATTGAGAAGTTCTCGTACTTGCATGTAACTCTCAGGCACTAATTAGAAGAACCCACCAGCCGAAGCCCAATGCTCTTCGGAAATGATAGCTATCGGAAGTCCAACAGCCCTGTACGTCATCGCCTTCTCAATCTTCCTTCCATAAGTTTCGTGCACCCAGCTATCCGTTACATAGCTGCCCAGCACCAGGTAATGCAGCGTTCTGGTTACCCCCTTTGCGTTGATCCCTCCGAGTGAGGCTGTAGCGTCCTCGCACTGTCGTCGGGTTCCGTACACAAAGGTACCTGTATAGAGAAATGTTGACCCACTGAAGGCGACAGGCGGCATAGGGTCGTTAAGTGGGAGTGTACTTGGCTTCGCCAACTCGCCGAGAGCAACCTCGCCGCCAGATATTTGTTGAAGAAGTCGCATGAGCTCATGTGACTCTTCTTCGTCCAACTCGCCGTCCTGAAGCATTGCGCTCACTCGATCAAGCAAGTTGAGTATCATCGGATTCTCGGAAGACGTACGGGCTTGAATCAGCCAGGTCAGAAGAAATTCGGCTTCCGACTGGTTAACCTTTCCATCCGCAAGAATTCCTTTGCTCAGGCCTATGAGTGTGTCGATCTGACGATCGTCGATTGACTTCCGGTTCAGCCGCGTGAATATCTCCATGGAACCTCCCGTCCCAGGTATAAAATCGCCTGGTCAGCTTACCGCTCGTATCGTGAATACAATACCCGACGACCGACGTGGATGGCAAGGCGATAACAGATTGAGATTGGAAGACTCGTCCGCGCTTCTGGACGAAGTCGCTTTCCCTTACGCATTGTTCAGGGAGCGTGCCCAGGACTAACTTGACATATCTTTGAAGATTGCGGGCGAAGAGATCAGCTGCGTTGCGGTACCATGCTGGCCCTCGTACGAACCCCTTGCCAGAAAGCCGGCAGCTTTGTGGAATGGGGGGAAGACGGGCGTTCTCCTCCAGTGCAGTGGAAACAAACGGGGCAGCCCTGATTTCCTTCAGAGGTACTTAGGAGAGCCGCGTACGGCTAAAGCATATCAAAAGCGGTGATAATTCCCACCAATCTTCTTCCAGAGAGGATAAGGAACGGGCGGTCGCCCATATTTTGGCGTGCCTTTTCGATCGGAGTGTCCGGACTTAGTATTTTCGCCTCGTAAGTCTCAAGGCCCAAGTCTTGAATGGCTTTCCCAACAGGCTGCGCCAAACGTTCTGAGCGCCGACTATTCATTCCACCCAGGTATCTTGCGATGTGGTGGTCAGCAATGAGGCGCCATTGCTCGGCCGCGTCGGGAGCTACGGGTAGAAAGGTAAAGGAGTGCTCTAACATTCTTTGCCGTGCCAAGCTAACCGGTTGCCATAATTCCACCATTACGACATCGGGAACCATAAAGTCGGCCACTGAGTTAAGGTACTGGTTCAATGCATCCTCCAAGACGAGACAAGCTTCCACGGCATATCTGGTCAGATGCCTGGCGCGGGCGCCCGTATGCATAACATCATTTCTCATATCCCGCACAGCCTGAAAGAGAGACACATAGGGGCGATGAAACTCTGGCCATTTCTTCGATAATTCATCAGCGAACGGCGATTTCTTGGCAAGCTCGCACATTATAGGTGCGGCTTTACCTAGGCTAAAAACCGTGGGATCCAAGAAGCGAGCTAATCGTTCAAGAGTATGGAAAGGGTCGGCGTATGATTCCGAGTCCTCCAGAACCGCGGCGCGCGCCTTTCGCAATTCATCGCGATAGTACCGAGCGGCTCGGTTTTCCATGAGCGCTCTCCATCTTAGGCATGAAGATCAAATATCAGGCCAGTCTGCTACCTGAATATCATAGATTGGGCAACAATTTCCAAGAGGTGCCAGCTGCAGCATAAGAGTTCAAACTCCCACTTGCGACATAGTTGGCCCTGAAGACCTGTTCAATAGACACCGAGGAGTACAGCATCTTCTCCCATGCTATACTCCCCAGCAAACTCTCTACCCCGAGGCCCGCATGAACATACGCTATCGCCGAGGCGACCCTGCGTTTCTGGAAGAAGTTCGCTCCTCCCTGGAGGAATTCATCGCCGAGCTGCGGGAGCGCGACCAGAAGTGGCTTGACGCTTACAAGAATGCCGTTGACGGCGAGGACGATAGCCTGTCACGCGCCATTGCCGGGGGTGCGGTGCTGGTACGGGCGCGCAAGGAGTTGGGGCATGGCTTTGTGAGATGGCGGCGGAAGCTGGACATTCCCCCACACAAACAGCGCGAGCATATGGCCCTGGCCCGGTTTGCGACCGAGCATCCCGACCTGGCCGACGAGTGGTGGAGCCTGGGCATCAAACGGCTCACGGCCATCGCCCGGTTGTCCGAAGAAGGGTTGGCCCGTCTGCGTGAGAGCCCGGCGTGGCTCACGTTGCCGCCCGCCCAGCTGTCACGCATGGTCCGAGAAGCGCCGGCAGCGCCGGTCGTGCGACCGGGACAGAAAGCCCACGGATTCCGAACTCGACTTCGTGTGTGGAAGACACACACCGAGGAGTACCGGGCTTATCTCGAGGCATCCGGCGAACGGGTGCCGAAGGAGTTGCAGAATGAGATTCACGAGCTGGCAACGCTGTTACGGAAGATTGCTCTGGGGAAACACGTATAGCACGGGAACCCTTAAGGTCGTCGGATTTCCGTCGTCGGTCGTCCGAATTAGTACAGTGCGACGTGCCGTCGGCGTGTTGCCCGCCTTCTTCCTCCAACCCGGTAAGCGGTATACCAAGCGAGCCTGTCCCGAAAACGAGGGATGTGTATGGGGGACGAAGGGGCGGGGAAAGGTAGGGGGTCGCATACGGCGGCGTGCTGAACGCCTTGGCATTGGACATCGACTCTTGGGCATTCCGTGCCGCTGGCGCGGACCGATTTCGCAACCAGTTGCCAAAAATTCATATCCCCGTGGGGTTACGGATGTTTTGCAACTGATTGCCAAGGAGCAACCGGTAGAAACGACGCACGGCCCGGGGGTCGCATGAGCCACCCCGCCGGGATTCATGACCGTCTTCCCGCCGGTAACCCGGGACTCACGTCCCGGGCTATGCAGGAGCCGTTTCTCCGGGACTGAAGTAAATGCGAGCGTTATGTGGTCTATTTCCCTTAAAGCTCGTGCCATGTCCCCGAGGCGTCATCGAGCTCCGTCGTTCAGAGTGCGCGACTATTTGGCCTTCCCCTTCCCCTTCTTCGCAGCGGCGCGAACGGCGGCGGCGTACGAACGGCGGGCCCAGCCGGCCGCCGCCTCAGGGTCGTCGAGAATCACGTCGGGCGCCTGGTAGTACGACATCTCGACGGTCTTTCCGCCCTTGTCGTAGGCAAACCTGGGCAATCCTTGCCGCTCGAAATCCGGTGCGCTGTCGACGTCGGCCTTCAGGTAAAGAACGTCGTCGACCACGATGCCGAAAGTGAGGCCGCGGTGGGAGATACCATACCCCCCGAACATCCTGCGGGCCCTGATGGGGCCGAATTTGGAGAGCGCTTCGTGCAGAAATTCGACGAACTGGCTCACGGCTCACGTTGGGAAGTGGTGCACGTCAGTGTACCGAAGCACACGGGGACTGGGTACACATGAGAGGTGACACGACCGGAAAGCCTGTGCAAGGTCTACGGTTTCCCGGCGGGTGGCGTCGGTGCCCAGGGCGACAGGTCTTCGGGATGCTTCCACATGGGTTTGTCGATGACGGACCAGAGTATGTCGAACGTGGTCAACGCATTGCCATGCGTGTCGAAATCCCAACCTTTGGCCAGGTCACCCACGCAGGCCATGAGCTCGGGCACGTGCATATCGGCACGAAGCGGGCGCAATTCCGTCAGCCTTCCCGTTTCGTCCACGACCAGATGAAGTTGGAGCTGACCGTAGGCCGGGCGTAGCTTGCTGAACACGTCTTCATGGCAAGAGGCGACGGCTTCTCGGTTGGCCTGCAGAAGCACACGCATTTGCTTGACCGGCATATTCACGGTCTTCGTGATCCGGAAGAACACGTTCGCCTCGATGGCCGGTGGAGCACCACGGCGGCTTACCCGACCAAGCCTCGGCATCCACGAAGGCCTGGGCTCGGCTTCGGCTTCCGGTTGTGCCTTCTTGATCAGGCTCGCTGCCCCCGCCGCCGGCAGATATCTACCGTCAGGCGCGGCTATCAGACGGGCCTGATAGCGCTCACCTTCGACGGGCCTCTTCACCGGCGAGGGCCCGGTTGCCGGCGGCCCATCTCGTGCAGGATCATCGGTCTGGAAGGAAACGGTCAGCGTATCGCCCAGTGCGACGCCGGTTGCCGACTCGGTCACCTGCTCGACGCGCACCGTTGCGCGCACAGCGAGGCGGGGTATGTCGTCGACGGTGATGGGCCTGGTGGTCACCGCAGTGACGAGGACGACCAGTTTCTCCGGCGCGTCTTCACTCCACACCCGATACCACCCGGGCGGGTGCGCAGCGTGCACCGTGATGGCGTTCAGGAGCAGGAACAGGACTAGAACCCACGTGGCCGACGCCGTTTTTCTGAAAGCCATCTCTGCTGCTCCGTGCGCTGGTAGCCCGAGGAACCGTCGTTTTTCCTTCGGGGCAAGGGCACGCTCGCCTCGCCGCCTGGTGACAACCTGAATGAACATATCACACGGCTTTGCGCCATGCACGCTGTGAAAATACGGCTACGTGCAGTACGGCCGGGCTGCGATCCCTCTTCCTCCCCCTTCTTCCGCAGAGCAATTGCCGCACGATCTCCCCCTCCTATCTCCATACGCACGCAAGCGTGCCGCAATGTACACGACATCGTCTCCCGTGAGTCGCGGGTTGGAGACGGAGGGGGCCCGCAGAACAATGGCCGCTGCCGCCAGACAGCGCTCGGTTAATCGCCTCACGGCCGGAGGAAGGTAGGGGGCTCGCGTACGACGAAATGCAGCCCGTCTTGGCCATTGGGCATTGGGCATTCCGCGCCGCAGGCGCGGCTCTTCACCCCAGCCGTTCCGCCACGAACCCCACCGCCCTCTCCTCCGCCCAGAAACGAACGTTGGGAAAGCCGCTGCCGATGAAGGCGCAGTGGCCGCCGAAGCGGGGAAAGTCAGTTTCCACCAGAGAGGAAAAACGTGCGTCGCGGTACATGGAAAACGGGACGAAGGGGTCGTCCTGCGCGCTGATCAGCAGGGTGGGAATGGGTACGTGCGCAAGCAGCGGTCCACTCGAGGCCCGGGCATAGTAGTCCTCCGCACCGGCAAACCCCGAACGCGGAGCGGTGTAGCGGTCGTCGAAGGTGCGAATGGTCGGGCGACGGCCGAAGTCGGGCAGCGGCAGGCCGGCCATTCGGCTCTGCACCCGGGCATCGGCTATCAACGCACGAATGAAGTAGGTTTCGTAGAGAATGTTTTCGCGGCGGGCCAGGGCGTCGGCAGCCAGCGAGAGATCGATGGGTGCGGCCACGGCCGCCACCGCCTGCAAGGCAGGGACGGGGTGCTCGTGCAGTTCGCCGGCGAGCTTCAGGGTAATATTTCCCCCCAGGGAATAGCCGATGAGGCCGAGGGAACTTTGGGGATGCCGCCGGGCGACTTCCCCGAGAATCGCACGGATATCTTCGGAGCGTCCCGAGTGGTAGGGCCGTTGGGCAAGACCCGCGCCTTCGCCCGCATTCCGCAGGTTGATTCTTACCGCCGCCAGTCCCCGCGCCAGGGACAATCGGGCCATTCGCACAAGATACCCCGATCGGCTCGAACCGCTCAGGCCATGCACGAGCAGCACGATGGGATCGCCTTGTTTCCACCCGGGCGGATAGCTGATCATCGCGACCAGGGTATCGCCGTCGGGAAGGCGTACCTCAAGGCGCTCGGCGGGGGGAGGCGCCGGCCGGAAGAAACGGGTGGCGATGGTCTGTACGTGGCCCCCCCGAAGCAGGGGGTGGGGTACGAAGTCGGATACGTCGAGAAGCGTACACATCGAACTTACGATATCAGACGACGGGCGTCTGCATGATGCTTTCCCATCCGATAAATGCGGCGCTGCATGCCCGTGTCTACAAAGTGGCTCAGATTCGTTCAGATTCTCTCTTTCTGCAGGGTGGCCGCCGTCGCGATGTCGAGCTCCTTCTCTTCTCCCGGGTCATCGGAAGCGCCGCTGTGCAGGGGCAGCGACAGCCGGAAGGCCGAGCCTTCGCCCGGCGTACTGTCGACGTGAATCGAGCCGTTGTGGGCGCGGGCGATCTCGGCCGTCACATACAAGCCCAATCCAAGCCCGCCATGATCGGTAGAGCGGCCGCAGCGCTCGAATCGTTCGAACACATGCTCGAGTTCATTGGCGGCAATACCGACGCCGCGGTCGCGCACTTCGAGAAAACCACATTCGGCGTCGCACCACGCCTTGACCGTAACGGGTTTGCCGCGACCGAACTTCATCGCATTGGTAAGCAGGTGCACCAGGGCCTCTTCAAGCCGTACGGCGTCGCCGCTTACGTAAATGGACCGCTCCTTCTTCAATCTGACTTCCTGCCCGGCGGCGCCCAACTGATCCTGAAAGCGCAACAGAACACCAGCGGCCAACTCGCCCAAATCGACCACCCGCGGGGCGACAAGGGTGTGCTTTTCGTTCAGGCGCGAGACATCGAGCAGGCTGTCGACAATGCCGTTCAAACGGTCGACCTGGCGGCGCCCGAGGTGCATCAACCGGTCGATTTTCTCGGGCGACTGGGCCTGTCTATGCAGCGAGCGTTCGAGAACGTCAAGCTGCAGCCGCAGCGCGGCCAGCGGTGTTTTCAGCTCATGCGAAGCCAGGGCAAGAAAAGTCTCGCGAAGGCTCACGGCCTCGGCAGCCTCGATGCGGGTACTCTGCTCCTGCCGCTGGCGCCGCCGCTCGTCTTCCTTACGGTCGCGGAAAAGAGAAACGGCGACAAAGGCCAGGAAGCTGGTGAGCACGCCCAAGGCGAGAACCGTGTTCGCTATCCACGCGCTGCCCGATGCCGACTCGCGACTGACCTCGAGCATCCACGGCTCATCGCCCAGCAGAAAAGCGCTCGTCAGGGTACGAACCCCTTCACGCTCGGAAATGGCCTGCCTTGTTGCCGGCGCCGCACTTCCGCGTACGGGAGCGGCCTGCACCTGCAGCCCGTTGAGGTCGATGCTTGCCTGCGGAAGAAGTCCGGCCGATTCGACGGTGAGAAGCAGCGTGCCCATGGGAACGCCCTGCCGGTAAACGGCCCGACTCAACTGTACCAGGTCGGGTGAATCAGCCGAACCGGGCGGGCCGGCCGAAGCCTCCGTGCCCTCAACGTTGGTCGCGTCATGCGCCGGCGACAGCATGGTATTCTCGGGTGAGTAGGCAAGCGACTGATACATCGCAAGCCCCCCGTTGGAGGGGGCGGGCAGCCAGCGGAGATCGACCGCCGGCCCACGCACACCCCGCGTCGCCTGGGCCGCCGACCAGAGCCGGAACTCATCGGGCGTGACCTCGCGACTGGCGCTGAAGAAGGCCTCGGCCTGCGTCAAGAGGTTTTCGGTTACCCGAAGTTGCCCCTCGACGTAGTCCCTGACCCTGACCGCATCGCGGTCGAAATCGGCTTTGTCGCGTGTCGTGAGCGCCTCGCGCACGAGGTGCCAGGTCAGCAGGGTGACACACAGCCCGACGAGCAGCACACTGAGGCCGGGCAGGTTATCGCGAATACGAATCATGTAGTGGAAACGCCTCGTTCGCACGGGGTTTCCCGCACGGGTCGAAGTTTGTTACCGCATTATTTCACCTATGAGGAAGATGGGGGGAAGGTAACGGGCATGAAGCCGGAAGGTACCTGGGCTGAAGAACGCCGGGCGACCGCTCGTGAAGTAAGCCCGGCCGAGCACGCCCCATTCAACGTAGCGCGACGCGAAACCGCTGTCGACCTCCCTTCCCGGCCTCTGCCGAGGGGGCAATTATGTAATTGGCGTGTTGCGGGTAAGCGCAAGCCTTGATAGTATTGACGCACCGTCGCCCTATACCCTGAGGAAGGCCATGCGTAACTCGGCAATGCTATTGCTGCTGGTAACAACCTTGTTAATTGGTTGCAGGAATGGATCTGCCCCCTCTTCGTTTATTGCAGAGGCCCCCGG
>JAWLBW010000166.1:0-9805 GCA_041687475.1 bacterium | reverse complement strand
CGCCAGCTGACCGCGCTTCAGGTCCGTCGCCTGACGCACACGCTCGCTGTCGGAAAGGCTGCCGAGATGTTCGCGCACGCGCGCCAGGGTTACACCAGGTTCGTCAAGCAGGGTTTTCAGATCCATCGACCGTCTCCACTAAGAGTAGTAAGAAAAAGAGGAATCATACCATTTCGTAACAGGCTCGTCAGGTTGGCGGCGACCTTGCAGCCACTCTGGTAACCGATACCAATCGTGGTACGGGCGTAACGGGCGCCGAAGCGCGGTCTACCTTCCACGGCGCCCCGGAAGCCCCTATACTGGAGCAGGAAACGGAGCTTTTGGGGAAGGAACGCATTTTTTCTCGGGAACGCATGAGGGTGGAAGAAGGTTACGCCTGGCGGTGGCTGGCAGGAGACGTCGTTGAAATCGACGTCTTTGAAAGCGAGGGTATCTATCGCCGTTCGACACACCGGTTGTATGGAATGAATGCCCCCCACCCCGGGGGCATGACGCGAGACATGGCCGAAAAAGCCCGCGAGCGCATGGAAGATTTGACCCGGGGCAGAAACCTTCGATTCTGTTACGTAGACATTCCGGAGCGCCACCTGCTCGCGCCGTGCTTTCGGAAGTACGGCCGAAGGCTGGTACGAGTGTTCTTCGAAGACGGAACCGAACTCTGCGAAATCGCCATCGCCGAAGGTCTGGGGGTTCCCCATTACATGGGCCTGGGGCGTAGGCCGAACCCGCTGGTGGGTTCGCCCCGGCGTGGCCGAAAGAAGCGCAAGGCAGAGGTGTCGAAGTCCATGACCGCCGCCATGCAGGTCCCGAAGTCGACGAGCAACGCTGAAAGCACGCTGGGGCGCGAGACCTGAAGTGCTTCCTCGCTCGGCCAGCTGAGGCATTGTTCAGGGGCGCTTTCGTCTGTATCGAATTCATAGACTTGTTCTCACGTACACCTGTTCACTCGAAGGGGCGGTCGCCGGCGGGCCTGCAGGCTTCCCGTGAGCGACACTTCGGTAGCCTGCGGTCAGAGTTCCCGAAAAAAAAAGAAAATTAACGCGCAGATTGACGCGCCGCGTGATTGACACCGAAGGGGTTGGCGACTAGACTTTCGGTGTGTCGTCGATTCAAGAAGTAAACACTGGTATACGCGCGGTCGTAGAGCGCTTTTTCGCGCAGATCGGACGCATGGCCGAATTTCTTGGCGTCGCCCTCAAGGGCCTTTACGCGCCTCCGTTCTTTCTGGGACAAATACTGCCGTTTTCGCTTAACCTGGTCGGGCGTTGCGCCGTTCCGGTCATGGCGGTACTCTTCGGTCTCGGCGTCGCGATTTCGATTCAGGCGGGCTCCGTCTTTCGCCTCTTCAGCGCCGAACCCCTTCTCGGCGGGCTGACCGGGCTCATGGTCTTCCGCGAAATCGGCCCCGTCATCGCAGCCGTGCTCATCGCCGCGCAGGGGGGCACCTCCATGGCTACCGAACTGGGGGCCATGCGTATCAAGGAAGAGGTAGACGCACTCGAGCTCGTTGCGGTCGATCCGATGCGTTATCTGGTGTTGCCGCGCATCATCGCCTTCATCATTGCGGCGCCCATCCTTAATTTCATGGCCTGCATCGCCGGTATGCTCGGGGGCTATCTGGCCGCCGTCGCACAATCCATCCTGAGCAGCGGCGTGTATACCACCTCTTTCATCGAGCAGATGACGACGCTTGACTTGTGGAATGGTACTTTCAAAACGGTTTTTTTCGGATTGTTCATCGGTACCCTGAGCACCTATCACGGCTTTCACGCCTCCGGCGGCGCCGAAGGCGTCGGTAAGGCCGCCAACAAGGCTGTGGTACAGTCGATCGTCGTTACCCTGGTCTCGAATTATTTTCTCACTACCGTTTTCTTCGGGGCCGTTGCCGCATGACCTTTGCTTTTGCGTGGATAAGCCCCTTCTTCTTCCAGATCGGCAACCTGGCCACCTTCAGCTTTCGTTCGTTCAAGGCTCTTTTTTCCAGGTACGACGCATCCGAAGTAACGCGGCAGATGCTTCGCATCGGCTTTGAAAGTCTGCCCATTGTCATGGGCGTCACCGCGTTCGTGGGCATGAACGTCGTCGTGCAGGGCTACCAGATCATGGCCATTCTGGGCGCCCAGGATCTGGTCGGAATGTTTCTCGCCATGGCCGCCGTGCGCGAGCTTGCCCCGATCATGGCGGCGGCGCTTGTGGGCGCCAAGGCGGGCTGCGGCATGGCCAGCGAAATCGCCACCATGAAAATTCGCGAGCAGATTGACGCCCTCGAGGTCATGTCCGTCGACCCGTACCGCTACATCGTCGCGCCACGACTCATCGCCGCCATTTTCATGGTGCCGCTGATTTCGGTCGTGGCTTTGTGGACGGCCATCATGGCCGGCTACCTTGTCGCCGTGTACCAGTACGGCTTGAACGGGGTAGCCTTTCTCGAAGAAGTTTTTCATTACGTTTCGTTCAGTGACGTGCGAAACGTCGTCATCAAGAGTTTCGTTTTTGCGGCCGTTGCCTTTCCAATCATCAACTACGCAGGGTTTGAGGCAAACGGCGGAGCGCGCGGCGTAGGCGATGCGACCAACCGGGCCATCGTCTGGGGGTCGATCGCCATCATTTCGATTAACGCGCTCATGACCGCACTCATGTACTAGGAGCAGACATGGCAGAGCAGAAAAGCCGGCTGGTACTGTTGGGAGTTTTTGTCACCGTCGTACTGGCCTTGTTCGGATACCTGGCCCTGAAAGTCGGTGGGGTTCAGACCGGTAACGGCGTGGTCGTCGATGCGGTTTTCGACGATGCCCAGGGACTTGTCGAAAACGGCAATGTTCGCATCGCCGGCATCAAGGTCGGTTCCATTCACAAGCTGAAGGTCGACGGTAAAAGGGCCCGCGTTACGCTCTCCATTGACCCCGAAGTCGGCGCCCGGTCCGATATCGTAGCCACCATCAAGGCGAAGAGCCTTCTGGGCGAAAAGTTCATCGAGTTGCAGCCGCAGGAAGGCAGCAGTGCTCCGATGTTGAAATCGGGTGACGTAATCACGAACACCTATATATCTGCCGAGCTGCCTGATCTTGCCAGTCAGATTGCTCCGCTGCTGTCGCAGATCGACCCCGAAGACGTCGCCCGCCTGGTGCGCGTCACGTCGAATCTGCTCGAGGCCAACGAAAAAGACATTCCCGAGGTCGTCGACTCCATCGGTCGCATTCTCGTCAATGTCGACGGCCTGCTGGTGACCAATCGCCCGCGCATCGATCGCATGCTCGCCGCCGCCGACGACGCCATTACCAATGCCGGTCCCAAGGTCGACAAGCTGTTGACCACGACCCAGACCACCCTTGACTCGACCAACCGGTTAATCGAGAAGCATGGTCCGGGCATCGACAACCTCATGGCGCAGTTGGCCGGCCTTGAGGTCGACCGCATCAACAACATGCTGGTCGAACTCGACACGGCCCTGCAGGGTTCCGGCGGCGCGCTTACCGACGGCAAGGAAGTGATTTCCAAGGTCAACGACCTGCTCGACGGTTTCGAGGGGCTTACCTGGTTCGACGTAAGCCATCTCGTTCGTGACGAAGGCATCAACGTTCGCTTCATGAGCCGCAGCGACGAAGACATCGAAGCGGCTCGGGCCCAGTGGGGCCCCCGGCGCGACAAGCTTGATGAGGGCGAGGCCCTGACCACGGTCACGCCCGACTGAGTCATCGCTGTTACCGAATCTGAACGGAGCGTTTCTCGTAAGGGGAACGCTCCGCTTTTTTATGGGGAAGGGTAAAGACGACGTTGCCCTGCACGCGGCGATGCTCGAGGTCTCCGGCTGCCCCTCGCAATCACCCCATCACCCCATCTCCCCCTCAGCGTTCAACCGCCCGACCGGTCAACCGGTCAACCGCGGCGCAACAACCGTGCGGCTGCCTCTGCGCTCGACTTCGAGCGGAAGGCCGTAGGCCTGCGAGAGGGTTTCCGAGGTCAGTACTTCTTCGGGCGTACCCTGGCGTACGAGGGTGGGCGAAAGCAGCGTAACCACCTCGGCGTCGGCGGCAGCCTGCAGATCGTGGGTGACCGTGAGCAGCGAAAGGCCTTCTTCGTGCAGGCGGCGCATGAGGGCAATCAGTTCCCATTCGGCCCGCAGGTCGAGAAAGGTGGTGGGTTCATCGAGAAGCAGCCAGTCGGCTTCCTGCGCCAGGGCACGGGCGATGAGGGCGCGCTGACGCTCGCCGCCGCTCAAACTCCACGTACTGCGGTCGGCCAGGTGGTCGGCCCCGGCAAGTCGCAGTGCGCGCATGACGACCGGATCTTCATGGCCGGCAAAAAAGCCGTCCTGGCGACAGTAGCGTCCGGTGGCCGCGAGCTCGCGCACGGTCAACGGAAAGACATTGGTTTCGAACTGCGGCACCAGCGCCAGGCGTTGTGCGCGATCTCGGGGCGAAAGAGCCGACGTGTCGTCATCGCCGACTCGCACGTGACCGGTGATGGGCTGGTAGCGCCCGGTAATGAGGCGCATCAGGCTGGTCTTGCCGGCCGCATTCGGACCGATGAGTGCATGCTGGCGGCCGGCTTCGAAGGTAAGGTTCAGGTTCTCGTACAGGGGAGTGCCGAAGCCGAATGTCAGGTTTTCAAGTCGAATGTCCATCAGGCGGCCCTCCTGCGCAACACCCAGTAGAAGAACGGGCCGCCGAGAAAGGCCGTGAGCACGCCGACCGGAAGCTCGCGCGGCGAAAGAATCGTGCGCGCCGCCGTGTCGCTCACGATGAGCAACAGCGCGCCGCCGAGCATCGACAGCGGAAACAGAATGCGAAAGTCGGCGCCGAACAGCCGGCGAATGAGGTGGGGTATCACCAGGCCCACGAACCCGACGAGTCCGGCCGTGGTCACGGCCATGGCCGTGAGCAGCGAGGCGGCCACGTACATGCGCATCTCGGTGCGCCGTACGTCGACCCCCAGGTGCCAGGCCGTTTCGGCGCCCAGCTGCAGCAGGTGAATGCGCTTGGCGTCGCGCAGCACGAACACCGCCAGCACGGCAAGTACCGGTGACAGATAGAGCAGGGCCCGGTAATCGGCACTGGCCAGGTTGCCCATCATCCAGTACACCGAGCGCACCAGGCCGTCGTCACGGGCGACCGAAAGCAGAAAAAGCAGCACGGCCGAAAAGAAGGCATTGGCGATGACGCCGACCAGGAGAAGCGTATCGGTGTTGACGTGGCCGCGGCCGCGCGCCGCGCCGTACACCAGGGCCATGGCGCCGAGGGCGCCGAGAAAGGCGGCGCCCGAAAGCGAGAGTGAACCCGCGAGACCAACCGTCATGCCCAGCACCGCCCCCACGGCGGCGCCGCCCGAGATGCCGAGAATAAACGGATCGGCGAGCGGGTTGCGAAGCAAGGCCTGATAGAGCGCGCCCGCTCCGGCCAGGGCGGCGCCCACGAAACCGGCGGCGAGCACGCGGGGCAGTCGCAATTCGCGCACGATGAAGCCGGCCTCGGCGCCGGCGTCCGATGCCGCTCCGGAAAAAAGAGCCCCGAGCACGTCGCCGAACGGAATGGCGACCGTGCCGATGCCCAGCGAAACCAGGGCGGCCAGAGCCAGCAGGCCGACAAGTATTCCGGAGCCCAGAAGAAGGCGTCGTGCGAGAACGTTCACGGTGTCACAAAAAAAGGACGCGGCACAAGCGCCGCGTTATGAAAGCGATTGTACATGGTTTGCAGGCCGGTTCCCAGCCTGCGCCATCAGAAGCGTCCCCCGGTTCGACCGCACATCGCCCGAACCGGAGGACGAGACACCCGCCGTCAGCGTACGACGGTCGTTGTTTCCTCGGCAAAGAACGTGATGCCCGACGGCGGCAGGGCCGTGGCAATGGGCTCGATGGTAAGCTCTTCGCTCGTGGCCGCGTCGAACAACCGCAGACCCGGATCGGTGATTTCAGGGTGCGGCCCACGGCAAACGACGACGATGTCCAGGGGAGAAATTTCCAGGCAGAACATCGAGTAGTAGTTGGCTTCGGCCGCGAGCTCGACCGACTCGCCCGATTCACGATCGGTCACGCTCAGGTGCATGGTCGTGTTCCACTCCAGGTCGTATTCCGCTGAAATCGTATAAACCTGCGAGGTGGTGGCCGCGAAGTAGTCGGTGAATCCTTCCAGCAGCCAGCCCTCGCTCTCGGCCGTGGTCGGGTTAATGATTTCGATTCCCTGATCTTCCTTCACGAGCAGGTTGCCGGTAAGCGGGTCTATACGAATCGTCTGGGGGTTGGTTCCGGTAAGCGTGATTCTCTCGGTAATTTCATTGGTGTCGGGGTCAACGGCAACCAGGTTCGAGACGGTCGGCGCATTCCACCAGTCGGGAGGCGGTGTACGTTCCCAGCGCTGTACGGCCACCCAGACCTTGCCGGCGGCGGTAACGGCGGCGGCCATTTCGGGGTAGTTGTCGACTTCGTCGGCAAATTCGCTCAGATCGACGGTAGCGGTAAGCGTCCCGGTTGTAACGTCGACGACGGCCAGTTCGGTACTGTCGAAGCGCGTCACGAAACCCTTGCTGCCGATGACGGCAATATCCTGGGGGTTCGTGCCTTCGCCGACATTGAACTGCAGCACCGGGGTGAGCGAGGTATTCGGCTCCAGTACCGATACGACCGCCTGCGACCTGTCGATTACGTAAATGCGATTGCCCACCGTGCGCAGCTTCACGTCGCTGCTGAACCAGCTGCCCTGGCCCAGACCGTCGGAAACGACCTCTTGCTTGTCGAGGTCGACGACGGCGCCGGCGCCGGTGGTGTTTGCCGTGTCGCGCGTGAATACGAAAGCCTGGGTGTCCTTGAGAATGGTGACGACGCGCGGGGTGTCGATTTCGTCGTCGATGATTGTTTCGACCTCGGGCAGGCAGGCCGTGAGTGATGCGGTTGCCGCAATAGCGGCGAGTAATCTGCGCATGTGGTTCTCCGTTGAGATCAGTGAAGGGTGTATTGCGCCACGAGGGCCCAGGTTCTGCCGGGTAGCGGCAGCCCCAGGTAATCGTAGGTGCGGGTATCGGTGAAATTGTTGAGGTTGGCGGTGAGCGTCAGCTCCTGCATCGGTCGCACGCTCAGCCCGACGTGGTGAACGAAGCGCTCGTCGATATGCCGCGCCGGCGAGTTGACCGGGTCGAGAAACAGGTCGCCGCTGGCGTCGAGCCGGTAGAACGGATGCACGAAGCCGGCGTTCCAGCCGGTGTCGAAGCCAAGTTCCCACCGCGGACGTCCCGGAAGCATCTTGCCCCGGTATTCGCGAATGCTGCCGGTGTTTACGACCGACTGGTACACGCCGTTGAGGCCGAGATTGAGTTCGCGCCAACTGCCGCGCAGTTCGGCCTCCCCCCCGGCGGCCACGGCCGAGTCGAAATTGCCGGCCTTGGCCGCTTTGGGCGTCGACTGGTACACGGCAATGATGTTGTCGATATCCTGGCGAAACCAGCGCAGGTCGGCGAACCAGCCGAAGTCTGCCCGGGCGCCGCTCACCTGTAGACCGGCGTCGACGAAGCGGCCGGTTTCGGGCCGCAGCTTCGGGTTGCCGAGCTGAAAGCCGCGTGTGCCGAACTGCTCGCGAATCGAGGGAATGCGAAAGCCCGTGCCGGCATTGGCCACCAGGGTCACGCCGTGGCCGATGTCGAGAGCGGCGCCGCCGCTGACGGCGTGCAGCACGTGCACCGCTTCGTCGTGATTGCTTCCGGCGCCCGCCTGCAGTACGTCAAGCTCGGGATGGTAGGTGGCGGTGAGCGTGAGCCGGCGAAGGTCGCTGCGCAGGCTCAGGGCCGCGCCGAGGCGGCGGCGGTACCAGTTGGGCGACGCAGATTGCGGGGTTTCCTCGCCGAATCGAAGCCACTCGGCCTCGACCACCAGTTCGGGCTCTACCACGCCCCGGCTGTTGTACCCGACCACGGCACGGGCTCCGGCCTGCTCGGCCGTGTTCAGCGTGTTACCGTTGGGGGCGCCGAAGTCGCCCAGCACGTCGCGCAGGCGTTCACGCAGAATGCCGCCGAAACCGGCTACGCCGAATTCCCAATCGCCCTGGTGCACCACGGTTTCAACGCCGGTCGCATACAGGCGGGTATCGAGGCGGGCCGCCCGGGCGGGCGCCCACGCAAAGCCGGCTATTCCCTGGTTGAAGCCGGTGGCCAGCGCGTGTCCGCGCACGACCACGCCGTCGCCCGGATGTTCGAGCAGAAGAAAAAGATTTCCGGCGCTGCGGTCGTTGTTTTCGCGCGCCCGTATGCGGTCGTCGGCCGTGTTGAAGACGGTGCCTGCGTTGTCAAGGTAATCGAAGGCGCCGTTCGACCGTTCGAAGCCGCCGCCCAGAACGAGATGCGTGCCTCCGGCCTTGACGGGCACGAAGGCCGACACTTCACCTCGCCCCAGGCTTCCGGTTGCCGCGCGCACCCCCGCCACCGCGTCTTCGGGGTTGCGGGTCACAATGTCGAGTACTCCGCCCAACGGCGCCCGTGCATACCGCGCCGGGGCCGAACCGCGGTAAATGTCGATGCGCTCGAGGGCGTCGAGCGGAAACAGGCCCGGTGATACGGCACTTGCCAGGCCCGAGGGCAGGGGCACGCCGTTAATGAACATGTCGACCTGGTTACCGCCCGACCCGCGAATGGAAATCGATTGCAGGGCGGCGTTGCCGCCGCCGTCACGTACGTGCACGCCGGTTTCCTGCGAGAGCAGGGCGCCCGCGTCGTCGACCCGGCCCCGGGTTTTCTCGACGGCGATGCTGCTGCCGGCTCCCGTTCCAGGGTCGAACCCGCGTCGGCCAATCACCTCAATGGGCGCCAGCAGGAAGAGTTCGTCGTATGATTCCGCCGAAGATGCGGCGGCTGCGCGTGTTGCCGCCGATGCGGCCGTTGGGGCTTCGAAAACGTGAGAAGTTTCACCTTCGCCGTCGGCGGCCGGCTCGCCTGTCGTCGTCGAGGTAACAACTTCGCCGTAAAACGCCGAAGTTGGGGCCGTTGGCGGCAAAGCGAGTGACGCTTCCTGAGACGCGGAAAGCGGGTAGAACTCTGCTTCCCCCCGAGGCAGGCTTTTCTCGTGTGGAAATCCGGAGGATGCGGCGACGATGCCGGCAAGGATTGCGGCGAAAATACTCAGCGATGCCATGCCCGCGCCTTGGCGCGAGGAGCATCGTTGCAGTAGTCGGTCGCTGTGAGTGTGGGGCGACGATTCGGCACCGCTTCTTCTCCTCGGAAGAAGGTGGTTGTTGAATGCGTCTGGCAGGTCTCCTGGCTCGCGCGTCGTCGCTTCTGACCGCCTTCCCACCGCTGGGGTAGTTACCCTGAATGCGGCAGTGGCATGGTTGGTCGTCGGCTCGGCGCTTACAGTGGCGGGACCGCGCCGGTTTTTCACCGGACTTCCCTTTTCACTCCCCCGGGGGGGGAGACCAGACACGCTTCGGACTGTTGCAGACAAGTGTTCCAGACAGTGGCCGTCTTGTCAACAACCCGCTCGATGAGCGTTACCGGGAATCGGTGAAAGGCATGGCTCGGAAGCGAATTGAAGGCGACATTCGTTGACATTGCGCGTCATCGGCGTTAGGTTGGACGTATGGCCACAGGTCCCGAGCGTTTTCCCGACATCATGGTACGGCCGATGCAGTCGCAGGATATCGAGGCCTGCGCAGCTATCGTGGGCGAGACCGAACTCTGGCCGAAGCGCTACGGTATCACCACCAAGCGATGCTTCTCTCTGTTGACGGCCGCCATGGAACGCAAGGAAGGCTTGCTGGCCGCCGACGACGGGGGCGATATCGTAGGCTTTGCCTGGTTTATGATGAAGGGCGCGTTTTCACGCAGCGGC
>JAWLBW010000165.1:0-9919 GCA_041687475.1 bacterium | reverse complement strand
CATAGAAGACACCTCCGGCGCCATTCTAGGCGCGGGGCGGCATCGACCCAACATCGGGCCGTGACGGTGTAGACGCGAAGACGGCGGGGGGTCGCAGCTCGACATCAACGATCGAGGGTGCCCCGCGTAACGCCGAGCCGCTGCGCGGCCTTGAGTTGCGACCAGACCCGCTCGGGCTCGACGACTCCGTCGACGAGCTTTCGGTAAATCGCCAGCAGTTCACGGGTACGACCGGCATCTTCGCGCAGCAGCTCTACGCGGAAAGCGGCGACGTCGAGGGCGAGAAAACGACGCAGGTACAGCGCGCCGCTCTGGGCATGCCCGTTGAAGACCGTGTTTCGACACCCGACGTCGGCCTTGACGGGAAAACGGGTATTTGCCGGCCCCTGCAGCGCCACGTCGTGTCGTTCGCAGGGGCGACCGCAGTCGCGATAGTCGTGACCTTCGGAAAGAATGGCCGCGAACACGCAGTGCTCCATGTGAAACATGGGCATGTACTGGTGCAGCACGACCTCCCAGGGGGCCGACGGCAACGCCGCCAGCATGCTTTCAAGCTGCTGGGCGTTCAGGTCGTAGGAGGGAACGATACGCTCGAGACCCATGGCGAGCAGGGTTCGACCCGTGAGGTCGTTGGCGCAGTTGAGCGAGAAGTCGCCTACAAGGGGCCATTCGCCGTGGCGCTCTTTGAAATAGAGCAGGGCGCCCAGATTACGCACGAGTACGCCGTCGGGCTCGTAGGCCGCAATCTTGCGGAAAAAGCCTTCCTCGCGCGGCTTTTCGATACGGGGCGTGGCCAGGTAAACCGGAATGCCGCTCTTGCGACCGTACCCGACGCTCTCGCGAAAACCGCGGGGATCTTCGAAATCGATATAGATACGTTGCACACCCGCTTCGCAGGCGGCCGCGACCTGTTCGACGCTGCGACACAGCACCGTCAACTCCCGCGAAGCAGGTCGTGCGCCGACGGGCACTTCCGTCTTGCGCAGGCGTGCCGGGGCGGTGGCGTCGTAACGGCGTTTCGGCGCCCGGGCGAGGGCATGGTCCATGGCTTCGACAAGAGCCCGCCGCAGCCGCTTGAGCGACGAGACAGGCGCCATCAGATCGTCGTCGAGCGAAACATCGAGAGAGGCGAGGTGATATCCGGTGTTGCCGAGTGCGCCCAGTTTGTCGGCAACTATCGGCTCTGAAAGGGGTGACCGTTCGGCCTTGCGAAGCGCTTCCGTGCCCGAGGCCGAAACCGTGGTGTCGCCGCATGTTGCGGTGGCTTCGAGCGGTTGGCCGGCGCTGCCGCGAACGGAAAGATGCATGCCGAGCGTGCGCTTCTCGCTTGTCCAGGAGGCCCGAAGCCTTCGGTTCAGCTCGGGATCGCTGGTCTTCCACGCCCGGTCGCCCGGTCGTACGCGGGTATAGGGAAAGTCGTGCGCCATGGAAAATCGCAGCAGGTTTCCTTCCTGCGTGACGTGGTAGACGGGGCCGCCCGGCTCGGCGCGCTCGGGGTTGCCGTTATCGAAGACGATACCATCGCCGGGTTTCACCGCCGTTGCGGCGACAATGCCTTCGCCCGTCGATTCGCCCGTCGAAACGAAAATCGAGCCCGGTCTTACCTCGACAACCTCGCCGACGGCCAGGCCGCGACTCTTGGGAAAGTCGCCGCGCACCAGGCGCTGGTGGTCGACCCCTTCGAGAAAACCGGTCGAAAAGCCGCGCGAAAACGATTGCTGCATTTCGGCCCAGGCCTCGGGGCGAAGGGGTTCGCCTTTTCCCCCCAGGGCGGCATCGATGGCGCTGCGGTAATGCCGGGTAATGTTTGCGACGTACTCGGGCGTCTTCAGTCGACCTTCAATCTTGAAACTGACCACGCCCGCGTCAAGCAGATGGGGTATCAACCCGGCCCCGGCCAGATCCTGCGGCGAGAGCAGATAACGCCGGTTTCCGAGGTCGATACGGCGTCCGTCGACCAGCATGTCGTAGGGTTGGCGGCAGGCCTGGGCGCATTCGCCACGGTTGGCGCTGCGGCCGCCCAGTGCCTCCGACGTCAGGCACTGGCCCGAGTAGGCAACGCAGAGCGCTCCGTGCACGAACACTTCGATTTCTGCGGGCGACGCCTGGTGCACGGTCGAAATATCGTCGACCGAAAACTCGCGTGGCAGCACGAAACGACGAATACCCCAGGTTTCGAGCATTTCCATGGCCCGCGGCGAGGTTATCGTCATCTGGGTCGAGGCATGAACCGGCAGGTCGGGCACCAGCTCGGAAGCCAGCCTGGCAATGCCCAGATCCTGCACCAGCACGGCGTCTACCCCTGCTTCGGAAGCGGCCCGCAGGGTTTCACAGGCTTCGTCGAGTTCGTCGCTGAAAACAAGGGTGTTCATCGTGACGTAGCCCCGCACCCCTCTGCGACGCAGCCAGGCCATGACTCCGGGCAGGTCTTCGCGGCGGAAGTTATCGGCTCGTGCGCGTGCGTTGAACGTCTCGAGCCCGAAGTACACCGCGTCGGCGCCGTTTTCGACGGCGGCCTTCATGCAGGTCAGGTTGCCGGCCGGGGCGAGAAGCTCTACGGAGTCGCTGCGGGAAGGTGTGCCGCCACCCGGGAGAAGAGAGGAATCGGAAGCCATCTCAACATTCTAGCCGTTGGGGCATGGCATGGGAAATGAGCGGGCTATTCGTTATTTCGGGCTGACTAAACAGTCAGTTAAGAAGATCCCGCCTCAGCAATGATGGTGTGTTCCAAACACTGTTGGCACAAAGCAGAGCGGCTTGCCAAGCGGCTGCCAAGAAGGCCGGCGCTTGACAAGTGGGGGGCTTGCCATTACGCTGTTCCTTTTCTTACGAACACCCTTGTCATTCAGCGAGACAAGCATGCGAACCTGGAAAGTTACCCTCGCCGCAGTTCTCGTGGCCGCCGTGCCCGCCACTGCTTTCGCCGATCAATACAGTCTTCTCGGTTTCGACGCAGAGAGCGTGGCCCAGGGCGGCGCGCTGACAGCCGGCGCGAGCGGCGCCGCCGGCGTTTTCTACAACCCGGCCGTCATCAACAAGAACAAGCGACAGGAGCAGGGGGTCAGCTATATCTGGGCGAAACCTTTTCTCGAGATCGATCGCGTCGAAAATCAGGATGTCGGCGACTACCTGGGGGCAGACGCCAATCGCACTCAGTCGTCGGGTAAGTACAACATTATTCGCTACAAGAGCAACCTGAACGATTTCCAGGAAGAACGCGCCGAACGGGCACCGTTGGTGCGCGGTTTCAACGTCGGCATGGTGCTTCCGCTGGCCAAGAAGCCCGAAGACGCTATCGCCTCGCTGGGCATCGGCGCTTTCGTGCCGCAGGGGCCCATCATCAGGCAGCGGGTGAACACGCCGGAGACGCCGTATTTCGTTGAATTCGACGACCGTACGCAGCGCCTTGCCGCCAACGTCGCCGTGGGCGTCGATATTACCGATGACATTCACGTGGGCGCCGGCGCCTCGATGCTGCTCGACATTCAGGCGTCGAGCACCATTTTCGTGCCGCTGGAAATCGATATCACGAAGTTTCTCGAGAACGAGAATCCCGTTAACGTCAGTGTCTCGCCCTACGCCACCGCCGAGTTGCCGCCGGTGATTTCGCCCATCGCCGGCGCGCAGTGGGATATCAACGACATGATTTCGGTCGGCGCCACTTACCGCCACGAAGTCATGGCCAAACTCGATGCCGAAGCCAGCCTGTCGGTGGCCACCGGTGTACGGTCGCCGGTGAATCTGCCCATCAACTTCGAATCGAGTGCTGCCTTCACCCCCAGTCAGGCGGCTCTGGGCGTGCAGGTTCGTCCGAACGAGAAGCTGCGCATCTCGGCCGACGCGACTTGGTCGCAGTGGTCGAAATACCGCCCGGCGGTGGCCCAGTTCTCGGTGTCGAACGTGCGCAACCTGGCTGAGGCCGTCATCGAGTCGAGCAACATAGACGAACTCCCCGTCTTGGGCGAAACCTTCTGCATCGGCGAGAACGGCGGCGACCCGTGCATCGAGGTGCCCACCAAGGAAGACCTGCTCGGGCTCGTACCCACCACGATCTCGCAGGAATACGAGTTTGAAGGTTTTCGCGATACGATTTCGCCCCGCGTCGGCGTTGCCTATGACGCAACGGATGAAGTGACGGTCATGGGCGGCTATTTCTATCGCCCCTCGATCATTGACGAAGGCGGCGTGCGTATGTACCAGAAGACCACCTTCAAGGGCGTGAACAACAACCCCGACGACGGAAGCTCGCAACACGACATCAGCCGCGTCGAAATCGACGACAACACGCTCGACAACGACCAGCACGGTTTCACGCTGGGCGTTTCCTACAAGTACGACATTCTCACGTTCACCCTGACCGGCATGTACGTGCACCTGGTCGAGGAAACGGTGAACAAGCCCAGCGATCTGACGAGCGACCTCAACTACGATCAGCAGTCGGTCATTAACGCCGCCAAGGGTGGCATTGCCGAAGAGCTGAACATGTCCTTCGGCTACCCCGGCTACACATACGGCGGGTATCTGGCCGGCGGCATGGCGCAGGTATCGCTGGCGTTCTGAGTCGCGCAGCAGTTCTGCAAAAGAGAAAAGGGCGGCCGTTCGGCCGCCCTTTTTACGTAGAGTCGATCAGGCCCGGCGTTCGTGCAGAAGTCGCGCAAGCACGGGATAAAGCTGCAGCCGCAAACGACTCTCCAGGCCGGCGGGGTTGGTTACCAGGGCTGCGTCGAGACTGCGCCGGCATTCGCAGGGGGCCGCGGCGTCGAGGTGTTTGATCGAGGCAGCCACGACCGAGCGCGCCTTGTCGACGTTTTCGTTCAGCACGCGCACCACGTCATCGACTTCGACATGGGCGGTCTCGGGCCTCCAGCAATCGTAATCGGTGGGCAGGGCAAGGGTGGCGTAGCAGATTTCGGCTTCACGGGCGAGACGGGCTTCGGGAAAGTTGGTCATGCCGATGATGTCGCAACCCCATCGACGATAGAGCTCCGACTCGGCACGGGTCGAAAACTGGGGACCCTCCATCGACAGGTACGTGCCGTGGGGGTGTACCCGATGTGCCGTCTTTCGGGCGGTTGCCGCGAGCGTATCGGCCATTCCGTTGCAGACCGGATCGGCCAGGCTGACGTGGGCCACCAGGCCCTGACCGAACAAAGTGGTCGGCCGGTGCGAGGTTCGATCGACGAACTGCCGGGGAAACACCAGGTCGCCGGGACGTATCTCTTCCTGCAGCGAGCCGACTGCGGAAACCGAAATGAGTCGGGTAACGCCCAGCTTCTTGAAGCCGAAGATGTTGGCGCGGGTGTTCACCTCGTTGGGCAGATAACGGTGGTCTTTCCCGTGCCGGGGAAGAAATACCAGACGGGTTCCCTCGAGCATGCCGAGAAGATAGGGTTCCGACGGACTACCGAAAGGGGTTCGCACGCTGACTTCACGGGTATCTGTGAGCCCCGGTAGTTCGTAGAAACCGCTGCCGCCGATGACGCCCACGGCCGG
Organism: bacterium; assembly: GCA_041687475.1. Classification (GTDB taxonomy): domain Bacteria; phylum J088; class JAWLBW01; order JAWLBW01; family JAWLBW01; genus JAWLBW01. The sequence continues at coordinate 4,426 of JAWLBW010000165.1, read as the reverse complement.
CGCGGGTTCCAGCTCGCGGCCGTATTCTTCAAGTAATCGAACGAGGGCGTCGAACCATGCCGTGTCGTCGCCTTCGGCAGAGGGAATCCGGTTCGACCAGTCGACCGTAGCCGGGCCCGATTTCCCGGCCGCCGGACCGTCGAGCGCAATTTCGCGTTCGAAGTGGTTTCGGTCGAGTCGTGCAATCGGCATCGGCTCTACGAAATGCAGGCCCCAGTCCCTTGCCGCGGCGTCTGCCGCGTCGGGCGGCTCCTGCGCGAGAAAGGCGGCAGACACTTCGACGGTCGCCGGAAGAATGGCATAGGCAAGCGAGGCGGCAAGGCCGGCCTCAATCGAATCGTGGGCGAGAAAGAGAATACGGGGGTGGGTACGCACGTGCAGACTCCGGGAACAAACCTTTCAGCTTACCGGGTCGCCGAAAGCACGCAAGCGGCGCGCGACAAGACGGCTGGCCGACCTCTGCACCTTGCGTTACCCTGTAATCTTCGGTTGGGCGAGGCGTAATGTCTTTGTCTGCCGGCCTTTGGGGAGTTTTTCATGCTGAACGCGCGTATTCTTCGCTTCCTCGGACTGGCCTACGCCATTGACTGGTTGCTGGTGGGTGGTTATCTCCTGGCCGGTGGGCAGTGGAATACCGTGCCTTCGACCATTCTCACCATCGTGTACATGTTGGTGCCGGCGGTGGTGGCGTTCGTGCTGCAGAAATACGTCGACGAACGGCCGGTGAAAAGCGAACTCGGCATTCGCTTCAACCTCAATCGCTGGTGGGCTGTAGCCTGGCTCATTGCGCCTGTTCTGGCCATGGCCACCCTCGGCGTCAGCCTGTTCATACCCGGCGTGTCGTTCTCGCCCGGCATGGAGGGCATGTTCGACCGCTTCGCCGACCTGCTTCCTCCCGAAGAAGTCGCGGCACTTCGCGATCAGGTAGCCGAGATGCCCCTGCACCCCTTCTGGATCTCACTGCTGCAGGGGCTTGTCGCCGGCATTACCGTCAACGCCGTTGCCGGCTTCGGTGAAGAACTGGGCTGGAGAGGTTACCTGTACAAGGAACTTCAGGCATTGGGCTTCTGGAAGCGCTCGCTGTTTACGGGGTTCGTGTGGGGCCTGTGGCATGCGCCCATCATTCTGCAGGGACACAACTACCCCCAGCACCCGGTGGCCGGGGTGTTCATGATGATCGGGTGGACGATTCTGCTCGCGCCCCTCTTTGACTGGCTGCGCACGAAGAGCGGCTCGGTCATCGCCGTGAGCGTGCTGCACGGCACGCTCAACGCAACAGGCGGGCTTGCCGTTCTCGTGGTCACGGGTGGAACCGACCTCCTTGTCGGCATGACCGGCCTGGCCGGTTTCGTCGTCATCATTGCGGTGAACATTGCCCTGTTCGCCTTCGGCGCCGGTCGGCGGGCCGCGACCTGACGAAAGCGCCTCAGGCGGTGCGTCGGCGAAAGGCTTCCCGTAGACGGTGACGAATCGACGCCCGGGTTCCGCCCCTCGAGCGTGTACGCCGCCGTGCCCCGTTTCCTTCCTCAGCTTCCCATTCTTTCCCCCCATTCTGATTTCGAACTCCCCCGTCGTCCGAAAGCGTTACAGGCTGCGGAGTTGGCGTGTTTCGGTTCATGACATCCGTCATACCGACAGCGCCTGCTGCTGCATAAACTGAACGCAAAGCTGCCGGGGTATGCCCAGCGGCATGATTCACAACCAACCGGGGAGGCCGTTGTGTTATCGAAAAGCACGGCACGCAATTTCTTTCTGGGAACGACGATTCTGTTCTCGCTGGTTTTCCTGGGCATGACGGTCGACACCATCCGTCAGACCCCGAAGCGCACGAACGCCCACAACCTTACGCCGTTGGTGGCACAGGGCCAGAAAATCTGGACCGACAACAACTGCATGGGCTGCCATACGCTCATGGGCGAGGGGGCCTACTACGCGCCCGAACTCACGAAGGTATACGAACGTCGCGGCGCCGCGTGGATCAAGATGCTCATCAAGGATCCCCAGGCCATGTACCCCGGCGAGCGCAAGATGGTGCAGTACGATTTCACCGATCAGGAAATCGACGCCCTGATTGCGTTCTTCAAATGGGTCGGCGAAATCGACCTGAACGGCTTTCCGGCCGAGCCCGATCTTGCACCGAAGCCCGTCGCGGTTTCGGGTTCGAGCGCGTCGGCGCAGTCGGCGGCGGCCGGCGAGCCGCGACCGGGCATGTACGACAGCATCTGCGCCGGATGCCACGCCATCGGCGGCAAGGGCGGTAGCGTCGGTCCCGCGCTCGACGACATCGGCGCACGCATGACGGAAGCCGAATTGGACGAATGGCTGGCCGACCCCGCCTCCATCCGACCGGGCACGACGATGCCGCAGATTCCCATGTCCGACGACGATCGGGCAGAGATGGCGGCCTTTCTCGCGAAACTCAAGGGCTGACAGGAGAGGTTATGTCCGGAGCAACTGTTATGGGACCGAAGTTTGAAAGCCAGAAGGTGGCCTACTGGTTCTTTGCTACCTGCATGCTGCTGTTCTCGCTGCAGCTGGTGTACGGATTCATCATGGGTTTCGCCCACATGGGCTACGACGGCCTGCATGAGTGGATTCCCTTCAATGCGGCGCGGGCAACGCACACCAACCTGCTTGTCGTGTGGCTTCTTACCGGCTTCATGGGCGCGGCCTACTACATCGTGCCCGAAGAGTCGAATCGCGAGCTGTATTCGACCAAGCTGGCTTACGTGCAGCTCGGCTCGCTCGTACTTGTCGGCGTCGTCGCCATCATCGGCTTTCACCTGAACTGGTGGGAAGGCCGCAAGTTTCTCGAGATTCCGCGCGAGCTCGACTACCTGGTCGTCATTAACGTTCTGATGTTCCTGTTCAACATCGGCATGACCGCGCTCAAGGGCAAGCGGTACACGACCACCAACATGGTGCTCATTTCGGGACTGGTTTCGGCGGCGTTGCTGTACCTGCCCGGCATGATTCACTTCTCGAACCAGACCTATGATTCGTACTTCCGCTGGTGGGTCGTGCACCTGTGGGTCGAAGGCGTGTGGGAGCTCATCATGGGCGCCATTCTCGCCTACCTGCTCATCAAGCTGACCGGTCTCGACCGTGAAGTCATCGAGAAGTGGCTGTTCATCATCGTGGGCATCACCTTCCTCTCGGGCATTCTGGGTACCGGTCACCACTACTACTTCATCGGCGCCCCGGCGTACTGGCTGCCTGTCGGCGCCTTCTTCAGCGCCCTCGAGCCGCTGGCGTTCCTCGGCATGGCCATGTGGGCCGTTACCACGGCGAGAAAATCGCAGCGTAATCACCCGAACCGGCTGGCCCTTTACTGGACCGTAGGCTGCGCCGTCGTGGCTTTTGTGGGTGCGGGCTTCCTGGGCTTCGCGCACACGCTGCCCTCGGTCAACATCTGGACGCATGGTACGCTCGTGACCGCCATGCACGGCCACCTCGCCTTCTGGGGCGCCTACGCCATGATCGTCATGGGGCTCATTACCTACGCCATGCCCAACCTGACCGGCCGCAAGCTGTACCAGTCGCGTATTGCACACTCGGCATTCTGGATCAGCAACCTGGGCATGATTTCCATGACCGGCGCCTTTGCCGTGGCCGGTATCGCGCAGGTTTACATCGAGCGCCGCATGGGCATGGATTTCCTGGCCGTGCAGAAGGAAGTCGAAGTGCACTTCTTCGGCCTCATTCTCGCCGCCACGCTGTTCACCATCGGCATCATTCTCTACATCTGGAACTTCATTCAGTACGGCCTGCCGGTTCGCAGCCAGGCCGCCGTTGAAGAAACCGAGTCGGTACCGGGCGACGTTGCCCCGGCTGCCGGTCCGGCCATGAAGCGGAGTCTATCATGAGTACCGCCGTGGCCCATGCGGCCCAGGCCCCCGACCTGCCGTTTTATCGGCCGGTCGGGGCCGAAATACAGGTCTTCGAGCACGCCTGGCGGCACAAGCTGCCGGTGCTGCTCAAGGGCCCGACGGGGTGTGGGAAATCGCGCTTCGTCGAGCACATGGCGGCCCGCCTCGGGCGTCCCCTCATTACGGTGGCCTGCCACGACGATACTTCGGCCCACGACCTGCTCGGCCGCTACATCATTCGCGGCGGCGAGACCGTGTGGCAGGACGGGCCCATGACCCGTGCCGTGCGCGAAGGGGCCATTCTCTACCTCGACGAGGTGGCCGAAGCGCGCAGCGACACCACGGTGGTTATGCACCCGCTTACCGACCATCGCCGCCAGATTTTCATCGAGCGTCATGATGAGTCGCTGACGGCGCCCGACGAATTCATGCTGGTCGTGTCCTTCAACCCGGGCTATCAGCGCAGCCTGAAGGAGCTGAAACCCTCGACGCGGCAGCGCTTCGTGGGCCTGGCCTTCGACTACCCCGATGCTTCTATCGAAAAGGAGATTATCAGG
>JAWLBW010000164.1:2647-9961 GCA_041687475.1 bacterium | reverse complement strand
AGGGTCTGACAGTCTGAAAGTCCGACAGTCTGACAGCCTGCCAGGCGGCCGTTCACCCCTTCTTGATTGTCTGCCATGCCGCTTCCTTTTCTTCGGGCGTGAGGTCTTCGAGCCGGAGATTCCGCGCGTCGAGGTGCTCGGAAAGTCGCTCGAAACGCCGGCGGAATTTCTGCACACCCTTGCTGAGCGCCCGTTCGGCATCGACGTCGACATGGCGTGCCAGGTTCACCAGGGTAAAGAGCAGATCGCCGAATTCCTCTTCGACATGGTTCTGGTCGCGGGTTTCGGCGGCGAGGGCCTGCTCGAGCTCGCCCAGTTCTTCGCGCACCTTGTCGAGCACGCCGGCCGTGTCGGGCCAGTCGAAGTCGTGGCGTGCGGCCTTGCCGCCTGTTTTCTGGGCTCGCTGCAGCGCCGGCAGATCGGGCGGAAGGTCGCCCAGCGGGTGCTTGGGGGCATTCGGTTTCTCGGCGGCCTTCAACACCTCCCAGTTCCGCAGCACTTCGTCTGCATCCCCGTATACGACATCGCCGAAAACGTGAGGGTGCCGGCGGGTCATCTTGTCGTTGATGCCGCCCACCACGTCGACGATGTCGAAATGACCGTCTTCCCTGGCGATCCGGCTGTGAAAGACAATCTGCAGCAGAAGGTCGCCCATTTCCTCGGAAAGGTGAGGCATGTCTTCCTTGTCCAGGGCTTCGAGTACTTCGGCGGCTTCTTCGACCAGATATTTGCGCAGTGAGGCATGGGTCTGCTCGCGGTCCCATGGGCAGCCGCCCGGGTCGCGCAGCTTATCCATGATACGCACGAGTTCGTCGAAAGCTTCACCGGCAGTGGGGCGTTTTTTCATAGTCATTCACGGTACCCAGTCTCGGGCGCCGTCTCAAGACGAAGGTCGCGGCCCGGCAACCGCTTCCCTGCGTTGCGCCGCCCCTGCCCCGAATAGAAAGGCCGCAGGTCACCCGGGGGTGAACGCTGCGGCCGGTAACGCATCGTGCGGCTGTCGCTCAGAAGGGCAAGCCGACATCCTGCGAGGTTGCGGTCTGCAGAATCAGCGCCGCGTCGCCGTCGCGTTCGACGCGGTACGACTGGCGGGCGGCCCCCGTCAGGTTACCCTCGAAGCTATCGGGCAGCTCGTCGCGGGTTTCCTGGGGAATGCTGAAGGACCCGTCGTCTGCGGCGGTGCAGGTTACGAACACGCCGCCTGCCGAGAAGTCGAGGGTTACGGTAGCGTTATCGTCGTTCGACGCTTCCCAGGTAAAGGTCGTGTCGGGCGTAATCGGGTCGTTGGGCGCGGGGGCGTCGAGTTCGAAGGCCGCGACCGTGGGCATGGCCACGTCTTCGAAGGCCGGAAATTCGTTGCCCGGAACGGTCGCGGTAAGCCCATCGGGCAGGGTTCCGCTCACGGGTTCGTCAAGGGTGTAGGCAATGAGGCTGCCGCCGCTGCCGGTCAGCTCTTCGCGTTCGAGGGTGGCAAACCGGTCGCCGCCGGCGTCGAGTTCAATCTGTTCTCCCGCGTCGATGAACGTGAATTCGATGTCGACGTCGGGCAGACCGCCGGGAATGTCGCCCGGCTCCTGAATGTCGAGAACCGTGCAGGAGTCGGCCTCGCCCAGCGGTTGGTCGAGCATGTCGTCGGGCAGCCCCTCGGACATGGACCAGAAAACGGCGTCTGCCGAAACCGACGGATCGCCTCCCATGAACGTCGACTGCTCGACCATGATCATGCCCAGGCGTTTGATGCCTTCGCCGTTTCCATTGTCGTCGCCATCGCCCGGAATGACGTCTTCGAGGTCGTCGCCATTGCCGTTGTTGTTTCCATTGTCGTTATCGTCGCCGCAACCGGCCGCGGCCAGTGCGAACGACAGGGTCAGCGGACCCAGAAGTTGTAACAGCTTCATCACCTATTTCCTCCTCAAGGGCGTCGAGCCTTGTACCTTTTCTGTTAACGCTAGATGGTATTTCGACGCGCTTCAATGGCGGGAACGGCGACGTCGCAGCGGGTGGTTTACCGACCGGTAACGGCGTGGTAAAGCAGCGAAACGGGAAACTCGGATCGCGGAACTCGGAACGCGGAAACTCCGGCCGTGCCGCACGTGTTCGCCCCTTCGCCCCATCGCACGCTCTCCCCATCGACGCCCGGCCGTGCGGCACGTGCAGCTCTCCCCATCTGCGTCCGGCCGTGCAGCACGTGGACGACTGGCCTGCCGGTACGGGGCTCGCTACAATACTCCCCATGCAAAACACGCGTCCGGCCGCGAGGCCCTTTTTCTCGTACGGAAAGATTTTCGGAAGGCTGTCGGCCCCCGTGCTCGGCGAACTTGTCGGCGATTTCGAGGCCGAATTGCGCGGCCCGGCCTGGTTCCGGGCGATTTCACGCTTCAGCCTCAACCTCGGCGGACTTCCCCAGTGGTACGGAAAGCGTTTTGACGGCGAGGGGCAGGGGGTGAATCTCGTGATGCCGAAGGGCAGCGTCGAGACCACCATGCCCATGCAGGTTCGGGTCGAGCCCTCGACGCTCGACGGAAAGCCGGCGGCGGTCGTGCACTATGCTGCGGACGCGCGTTTTCCCTGGCCCCATGTTATCGATGAGTTACGAAGCTGGGAGGCGAACACCCTGCTCGGCATGACGCTGGTCGACGTGGCCGGACTGCGGCGCTTCGCCCTTCCTTTTCTCTTGCACCGCGTCTGAGCATGGCCGATTTCGACTGCGATTACCTGGTTGTCGGCAGCGGTTTCGGCGGCAGCGTTTCGGCGCTTCGCCTGGCCGAAAAAGGGTATCGGGTCATTGTGCTCGAACAGGGCCGGCGGGTCGGCCCCGACGATTTCGCGGCGGCCGACCGGTCGATGAAAAAGCTGTTCTGGATGCCGGCCCTCGGTTGGCGCGGCTACTTTACCCAGCACGTCTTCCGGCACGTGGCCATTGTAGGCGGCGTCGGCGTGGGGGGCGGAAGCCTCGTGTACGCGGCTGTTCTGCTCAAGCCGAAGGCGGCCTTTTTCACCGACCCGGCGTGGAGTCGTTTCGGCATCGACTGGCAACGCGAGCTCGAACCCCATTACGAAACCGCGGTTCGCATGCTCGGGCGTGCCCCGAATCCCTGGTTCGACGAGCAGGACCGTCATCTACGGACGGCCGCCGAGGCGCTGGGGGCCGGCGAGACCTTCGGTCGCGTGGTAAACGGCATTTATTTCGGGGGTAACGGGGTGTCGGCGGGCGAAACGGTGGCCGATCCCTATTTCGAGGGGAAGGGACCCGCGCGCATGGCCTGCACGGGCTGCGGCACGTGCCTCACGGGTTGCCGCTACGGTTCGAAGAACAGCCTCGACAAGAACTATCTCTATCTGGCCGAACGCCTCGGCGCCACCATCGTACCCGAGTCGAAGGCGGTCGCCCTTCATCGCCTTCCGGAAGGGGGATATGCGGTAGAAGTCGCGCATCCCTGGAAGCGGGCGCCCTTGCGCCGATATCGGGCGCGGCATGTCGTCTTGTCGGCCGGGGTCGTGGGCACTCTCGGGCTTCTTCTGCGCTGCCGCGACGAGCTCGGCTCGCTGCCCGCGCTTTCGCCCCGGTTGGGCCAGGTGGTGCGCACGAACAGTGAAGCCATTGTCGGCATTCTCGGCCCCGACGGGCACGGCGATCTGTCGCAGGGCGGCCCGGCAATCACCACCGACTTCTACCCGAACGAACGCACGCATATCACGCAGAATCGCTTTCCGCCCGGCTATTCGTTCATGAAGGCCTACTTCGGCCCCATGATAGACGACCGGCGCCCGCTGCGGCGGGCTGTTCGAACACTCGGCGTCATGCTTCTCGCACCCTGGCGCACGCTTTCCTCCGTACTTGCCCGGCGATGGAACGAACGCATGACCGTGCTTACCGTCATGCAGAACAACGACAGCGCGCTTACCTTCGGCTGGGGAAGGGGGCCGTTCACCGGCTTCCGCAAGGGGCTCGTGTCGGCGCAGGCAAGTGAAAAGCGGGCGCCCACGTATCTGCCCGAGGCCAATGCGGCGGCGCGCGCCTATGCCGAGGCAACCGGCGGCACGCCGCTCAACGTGCTCACCGAGAGTGTTTTCGGGCTTTCGACCACGGCGCACATTCTGGGCGGGTGCGTCATGGGGCGCGACAGCTCGGAAGGCGTTATCGGCCCCAATCACGAAGTGCATGGCTGTCCCGGGTTGTACGTGGTCGACGGGGCGGCCATCTCGGCCAATGTGGGCGTGAACCCGAGCCTGACCATTACCGCGCTGGCCGAACGGGCCATGAGCCTTATTCCCCCCAAAGACGAAGTTGAATGATGAAAGCCGCTGTTTACGGGCTTCTCGGCCTGTTTCTGGTTCTGAATCTGAATGCCTGTCTGCTCGAGCGCATTCCCGATGCGGGGCACGCCGTGCCCGACCGTACCGTCGATACGGGGCTGGCCGAGCGCCTGCGCGGCCATGTCGAGGTGTTGGCTGTCGAGATCGGGCAGCGCAGCTACCTGGCGCCGGAAGGGCTCGACAGGGCGGCCGATTACATCGAAGGCAGGTTCCGCTCGTATGAGGCGGCGCCGACGTCGACGGTTCTGCTGCAGTCATACCGGATGCCCGAACTGCCTGACGAGCGCCTGCACCGGTGCACACCGGTCGAATGTCCGACAGGGCAGCCTGTTCCCCCGGTGAGCGAGATTGAGTTCCGCAACCTGGCGCTCGAAATAAGGGGCACGAAGCGGCCCGACGAGGTGCTGGTCATCGGAGCGCACTATGACTCAGACGGTTGTGAGTCTGGCGGCTGTAACCCGGGCGCCGACGACAACGCCTCGGGTACGGCCGCGCTTCTGGAACTGGCGCGGGAATTTCACGCCAATCCGCGCGAGCGCACTGTGCGGCTGGTGGCGTTTACGAATGAAGAAGAGCCCTTCTTTCACACGCAGGCCATGGGCAGCCTTGTCTTCGCTTCGCGTGACGATCGCCCCGATGAAATGGTGGTGGGCATGCTGTCGCTCGAAACCATCGGCTATTACAGCGACGAGCCCGGCAGTCAGGACGTGCCGTGGATCATGAGCGCGTTCTTCGACATGCCCACGGTGGGCAATTTCATTACATTCGTCGGCGACTGGGACTCGGAAGACTTCGTTCGCGCGTCCTTGAGCGCATTCCGCCGAACGGTGTCGTTTCCGTCCGAGGGCCTTGTGACGTACGGGTGGGTCGAAGGCGTCGACTGGTCCGATCACTGGTCGTACTGGCAGCAGGGCGTACCGGCGGTCATGATCACCGATACGGCCCCCAACCGGAACCGGTGTTACCACAAGCCCTGCGATACGGCCGATACGCTCGACTATGATCGCATGGCCCACGTGGTAACGGGGCTCATGGGCGTGGTTGAAGTTCTCGGCCAAGCGGGCACGAAGTAGCCCGAAGAGGCGTCGGCTTCAGTCGCCGTCGCTTTCGAATTTATCGCAGGCCGGGTTGCTGCAATCGGGAGCGACGGGCACGATGGGTACATGGGTTATGCCGCCGTCGTCGTCGAGAACATCGGAGCCCATGGGTAGACGAAGCGGTGCGCCGCAGTGGGGGCATGAGCGCTTTCCGCAAGGCTGACAGAACCAGGGGTGGCGGCCTGCAAGGAATTCGCTGCGCGCCTTGAGCAGTACGTCGGTGGTGAATGTCTCTCTTTCGCCCCAGGTTACCACCTGCAGGGGCGAGTCTTCGGAAAGCCTGATGGCATGGTGGGGAAGGCCGCGATCGGGCGAACCCCTGAGGTCGGACGAGAGGTGAACGCCACGTTCCTGCTGGGCGGTGAGCCTGCGTCCGCCGGTCTCGCGCAGTTGCCTGTCGCAAAGAAGGCAGGCTTCGGCGGGGCGGTACCTTCCGTCGGTCCGTGTAATCGGGGTTCGGTCTTGCGGCATGCTCTTTTTCGAAACCAGAGGCGACTCGGGTGTCGCCTGTCCTGATTCGTAAGCATGCCACACGAATTGGACAGCAGGTGTCCGGTTCGCGGGACGAGCGCATGGTAAGCGCAGGTCCCGCCTCCGGAACATCTTTGTCCGACTGGGCCTTCTCGCGGCGAGTCGGGCCCGTGGTTGTCAGGTTTCGACGAAACCCTTCTGCGACTTGAGTATGCGTTTGACTTCGCCCAGCAACTCTTCGCGCCGGTACGAGCCCTTCATCATGATGCGTTGCACCGAGCCGCTGAGCTTTTCGCGGTCTTCGGCCGTCAGGTCCTTGGCGGTAACGACGACGATGGGAACGTCGGCCCAGTCGGGGTTGTTCCGTACTTCGCTCGCAAAGGTGAAACCGTCCATTTCGGGCATCATGAGATCGAGCAGGACCAGCGAGGGCTTGTTCTTCGCTACCTGTTCGAGGCCGACCCGGCCGTTCGTCGCTTCGGCCACCGACCAGCCGTCCTTCTCGAGCATACGCCGCATCATGTCGCGGGTCATGGCATCGTCTTCGACGACGAGTACCTGCGAACCCTGCGTCCGGTGGCGACGAATGACCGACAGCAGCCTGTCTTTTTCGATGGGCTTGGTCAGGTACTCGGAAACGCCGAGCGCATAACCCATGTCCTTGTTTTCGACGATGGTGAGCATGACCACCGGAATGTCGGCCGTTTGCGGGTTGGCCTTCAGCGCGGTCAACACGGCCCAGCCGTCCATGCCGGGCATCATGACGTCGAGCGTGATCAGGGCGGGGCGCCTTTCGGTTGCAATTCTGATGCCGGCTTCGCCGTCGGCGGCGATTTCGACCGCGATGCCCTCCTTCGAGAGATATCGGCGCAGAAGCTCGCCGACGGTGGGGTCGTCGTCGATGGCGAGCACGAACTGATCGGCCTCGACGGCAGGCACGGCGGACCGTTCTTCGGAACTGGTTCGCTGCACCTCGGCGGGCAGGCGAACCGTAAAGGTCGAACCCTCGCCGTAAACGCTGTCGACGGTAATATCGCCGCCCATCATGACGCAGAAGCGCTTGCTGATGGCCAGCCCCAGTCCGGTGCCGCCGTATTTGCGCGTGGTCGACGAATCGGCCTGCGTGAACTCCTGAAAGAGTTTTTCCATCTGTTCGGGCTTCATGCCGATACCCGAGTCGATGACCCGCATGACCACGAACGCAGGGCGATTGCCTTCGGCCGGTTCGCGTTCGACTTCAAGGCGTATGGTGCCGTCCTTGGTGAACTTCGAAGCGTTGCTGAGCAGGTTGAACAGCGTCTGCCGTACCTTGGTGAGGTCGGCGTTCAATTCGCCGATGTCTTCGGGGCAGGTTACGTCGAGCTTGTTGCCGTTCTTCTCGACCAGCGGGTGAATGGTGGTTACCACGTCCTGCAGCATGCCGTCGATG
>JAWLBW010000164.1:0-2637 GCA_041687475.1 bacterium | reverse complement strand
CCCGCTTCGATCTTCGATATGTCGAGAATGTCGTTGATCAGCGCCAGCAGATGTTTGCCCGCCGAACTGATCTTCTGCAGATCGGGCACCAGGTCTTCGGCTCCAAGGTCTTCGACCTCTTCCTGCAGCATCTCGCTGTAGCCGATAATGGCGTTCAGGGGCGTGCGCAGCTCGTGGCTCATGTTCGCGAGAAAGGCGCTCTTGGCCTGACTCGCCTGAATGGCCTGGTCGCGAGCCTCGGCCAACTCTGCCGTGCGATCGCGAACCTTTTCTTCGAGATGCTCGGCCAGCTGGCGCAACTCCTGGTTGGCAAGATGAGCCTGGTAGGTCTTCTCTTCGGCGATTTTTTCGGCCTGCTTGCGCGCTTCGCGCTCGCGGGCGAGTCTGCGCTTGAGTACGTCGACTTCGTTGCTCATACGGCTACGCGCTTGGTCAGTGCAAATTGTACGCAGGTCTCGGGTTCGGTCGACAGGGTCGTACGTTCAATGCCGACTTCTTCACCGAAGTGGGCGAAGCAGCCCTGAATGAGTCCTTCGGCCAGATCGGCGAACGGCCGCACCGAGCGGTAGGTCATGAGCAGCGTATCGTCGTTGGGATGCTCGTATTCGAAGCTCGGCAGCTGCGCGTCGGGGTAGAGTTTGCGCACCTCGACGTGAATGTAGTCTTCGACGCCGGCGAGAAAGCTGAACGCGTTCTGCTTGCCGTCGAAAAACTGGGGATGCGTTGAGGCAAACCGGCCGAACAGGTGCTTGCCGAAAGCGCGCAGCAAATCGGGTACGGGCGTATTCGTTTCGGCGCTGAGGTTCTTGACCAGCGTGACCATTTCATCGTGATCGTAGGTGCCGACGGCCGTGTAGACGCCGCCCGACGGCAGGTCGGCGTTGGTCAGGATCGTGTCGGCGACGTCGGGCGAGAAAACGTCTTCGACCATCTCGAGAAATTCCGTGAATACCATTCCCTTCATGTCTGCTCCCTCCGCAAAACGTAATATGGGTGGCGTAGAGTTTACCGAAAAGACAGGCGTCTGTCCTGAAAATTCCGTCGATTTATGTAGGCGCGGCATCGTGAAGGGGGCGGCCGATGGCCTGGTCTGCCCACGAAAGCGCATTGCCGCCCGGTGGGCTGGTCGATTATAATACAAGATTCGGCAGAGTCTCTGTCGAACCATCGCGTAGGCCCACCGTCATCGGGCCGGAGCCCTCGGCTCAGGGGCGCCTCTTCGCCCGGGCGCACCGGAGAAGCCGGCCCCTTCCGTTTCAGAAGCCGCCGCGGTGCCGCGCGTTTTCTATCCGATATCGTCCTTGTCGCCCACCCGCTGAAGCAGGAGTGAACATGAGTTCAGGCAAATCTACCGTCATATACACCCACACCGACGAAGCCCCCGCCCTTGCCACCTACTCGTTGTTGCCGATTCTGCGCGCCTTTACCGGCGGTACGGGCATCGACTATGAAGCCTGGGACATTTCACTGGCGGGGCGCATTATCGCCTCTTTTCCCGAGCGGCTGCGCGAAGAACAGCGCATTCCCGATTATCTCGCCATGATGGGTGAGCTGACCCAGAAGCCTGAAGCCAACATCATCAAGCTGCCCAACATCAGCGCCTCGATTCCCCAGCTGCAGGCGGCCATCGACGAGCTGAAGAAGCAGGGCTACGACCTGCCTGATTATCCGAGCGAGCCCAAGACGGCCGAAGACGAAGAAGTGCGCCGGCGTTACGCCAAGGTGTTGGGAAGCGCCGTGAACCCGGTGCTGCGCGAAGGCAACTCCGATCGCCGGGCGCCCGCTTCGGTCAAGGAATTTGCGAAGAAGTATCCCCATCGCATGATGAAGCCCTGGCCCGAGGGTTCGAAAACCCGCGTGGCCCATATGTCCGAAGGCGATTTCTTCGGCAGTGAAAAGTCGCACGTGGTCGACAAGGCCGCGAAGTACCGCATCGAATACGTCGGCGCCGACGGTTCGACCAAGGAGCTGAAGGGCGCCGCCGCCCTGCAGGAAGGCGAGGTCATCGACGCCGCCGTCATGAACGTGGGCAGGCTGCGCGAGTTCTACGCCCGTGAAATCGAGGCCGCGAAGAAGGACGACGTGCTGCTCTCGCTGCACCTGAAGGCCACCATGATGAAGGTGTCCGACCCGGTGCTCTTCGGCCACGCCGTCGCCGTGTATTACGAAGAGGCCCTGGCCAAACACGCCGACACGCTGAAACAGCTGGGCGTGAACCTGAACAACGGGCTGGGCCAGGTGTACGCAAAGCTTGAAGAGCTGCCCGAAGAAAAGCGAAACGAAATCAAGGCCGACATCGAAGCCGTTTACAAGCAGCGCCCCGCGCTGGCCATGGTCGACTCCGACAAGGGCATTACCAACCTGCACGCGCCCAACGACATCATCATCGACGCGTCGATTCCGCCCATGATTCGAGACGGCGGCCGCATGTGGGGGCCCGATAACCAGCTGCACGACACCATCGCCATGGTGCCCGACCGCGCGTACGCCGGCATGTACCAGGCCATCGTCGAAGACTGCCAGAAGCACGGCCAGTTCGACCCCGCGACCATGGGCACCGTGCACAACGTGGGCCTGATGGCCAAGAAGGCCGAAGAATACGGCTCGCACGACAAGACCTTCGTCGCGCCCGGAAAG
>JAWLBW010000163.1:0-10001 GCA_041687475.1 bacterium | reverse complement strand
ACGCTCTACCAACTGAGCTATTCCCGCAAAGCTTCTCTGTTCAGTGGGAACAAAGAACAAAAATGGTGGAGGGGGAAGGATTCGAACCTTCGAAGGACGGTGCCGGCAGATTTACAGTCTGCTCCCTTTGGCCGCTCGGGAACCCCTCCATCAGGAATCCTGAAGCCCGGTTGATGTTCGACCGGGACTCCCGAAAATATGCTGAACTCTTTCTTCAAGCTGGAGCTGGCGATCGGAGTTGAACCGATAACCTTCTGATTACAAGTCAGATGCTCTGCCAGTTGAGCTACGCCAGCGAATCAAGCGTAAACGTTTATTCTATCCGGCAAGCGTTATCTGCGCAAGGCTTTTCGGTTGAGCGTCGACACGACACCCTCTCACCGCCGCTCGGGCCTGAATTGAACTAATATACATGGTTCGTCGCCGCTTGTCAAAGTCGCGACCCTTGTTCGCGGAGCCCGGATCGCAGGGGGATCGCAGATCCAAGATCGCAGATCCCAAAAGCCGGAATAGAATGCGTGGTCGGGCATTACCTTTTCCGCGTTTGTGTTGGTTCTCTTTCCGCATTCCGGGTTCCGCGTTCCGCGTTTGTGTGAGCTCCGCGTCTTTGTGAGTTCCGCGTTTCCCCAATCGCCCCTTCTCCCCATCGCCGACTCTCCCCATCGACTTTCAGCCCTCTTCCCGCTCCGTCCCGCCTTGCGCTCTTTCCTGCTTGCGCCTAGGCTGTGGTGAAGTTATGAATCATCGCAGACGAGTAGTGAGGTAGATGTGACCATGAAAACGGGATGCGTCGTGGTTGTCGGGGTGGGGCCGGGTCTCGGTCGGGCCGTGGCCGAGCGATTCGCGCGCGAAGGCTACGACGTGGCGTTGGTGGCGCGCTCACCCGAACACCTGGAGCCGGTTGCAAAGGCGGTGCGCAAACTCGGCGCCCGTGCATCGACTCATGCGGCAGACACGACCGAGCCGGCTGCGGTATCGACGGCGTACGCCCACATTCGGGCCGAGCATGGCGATGTCGAGGTACTGGTCTATAACGCAGGCGCATTCGTCATGGGCGAGGTAACCGAACTGAACCCCGACACATTCGAGCAGGCCTGGCGCACGAATTGCTTCGGCGCTTTTCTGTGGAGCCACGCCGTGCTTCCGGCCATGCGCGAACGCAAGGGCGGCACCTTGCTTTTTACCGGCGCCACGGCATCGCTGCGGGGCTCGGCTCGCTTTTCAGCACTGGCGGTCGGTAAGTTCGGGCTGCGCGCCCTGGCCCAGTCGCTGGCGCGGGAGAACGGGCCGCACGGCATTCACGTGGCCCACGTCGTCATCGACGGCATGATCGATACCCCCAGGGTGCGTGCCATGCGTCCCCACGAGGAAGACACGGCGTTTCTGCAGCCAGACGACATTGCCGAGGAATACTGGCGATTGCATGCCCAGCGTCCCTCGGCGTGGACGTTGGAGCTCGATCTACGTCCATCGGCCGAACGGTTTTGACGGAAGGGCGGACTATCGGACTGTCGGAGGGTCGGAGGGTCGGACGGCTTAGCGGAACACACCAGGTGCGCTCCGGAAGTGAGGCCGCATCGCCGATCCCAGCCCACATGCCGCAGGCGCACCCGAAACGCGTGAAAACTCGCCCTTGGTACCCGTTGGCTCAGCCCAAGACCTGACTCCCCCTGCACCCGGCTTGTGGATTAAGGATTGGGGATTGTGGATTTCGTAGCAGATCGCAGATTGCAGACGCAAAAAAGGAAAAGCTCGCCGTAGCGAGCCTTTTCCACAAGACTTCCTTCTTTCCCCAGGTCTGAAGGTCTGAACGTCTGTAGGTCTGAACGTTCGAAGGTCTACCTCACTTCCCAGGTCTCGCCGCTGTGCAGCAGGGCCTTGAGCTCGCCCCTTCCCTTCTTCGAAGACGCCGTTTCCAGCTGCTTGTTCATCATGTCGTCGAGCGTGGGGCGCTCTTCCCGGAAGAAAACGCCCACCGGCACCGGCAGCTCGAGCTGCGCGAGCAGGAACGCCTGCGTGCGGTTGGTTTCATCGTGCACGAGCAGGTCGCCTTCGGTCACGCCCTCGCCGAGCTGAACGACCTCGAGCTTGCCGTCGACGAGCCGAATGCCCTTGTCGGCTTCCTTGCCGAAAACCAGCGGTTTGCCGTGTTCGAGGGCCACCACATTCTCGCTCTTGACCTTGCGATCGGTGAGCATGTCGAAGGCGCCGTCGTTGAAGATCGGGCAGTTCTGGTACACCTCGATGAAGCTCGTTCCCCTATGGCCGTGCGAAGCACGCATCATGGCCTGGAGATGCTTGGCCTCGATGTCGATGGAGCGGGCCACGAAGCTTCCGCCCGAGCCGAGCGCCAACATGATCGGGTTGAAGGGGGCGTCGACCGAGCCCATGGGCGAACTCTTCGTCTTCTTGCCGATTTCGCTGGTGGGCGAGTACTGGCCCTTCGTCAGACCGTAAATGCGGTTGTTGAAGAGCAGAATGTTGAAGTCGACATTGCGCCGCAGGGCGTGTATCAGGTGATTGCCGCCGATGGAAAGCGCGTCGCCGTCGCCGGTAATGACCCAGACGTCGAGCTCGGGTCGCGAGGTCTTCAGACCGGTGGCAATCGAGGGCGCCCGCCCGTGAATGGTGTGAAAGCCGTACGTATTCATGTAATAGGGAAAGCGGCTAGAGCAGCCGATGCCCGAAACGAATACGAAGTTTTCACGCGGTATGCCCAGGTCGGGCAGCAGGCGCTGCAGGTTGGCGAGAATCGCGTAGTCGCCGCACCCCGGGCACCAACGCACGTCAAGGGGCGTTTCAAAGTCTTTCTTGGTCAGTTTCACGGCTGCTTCAGCCATATCTTCCTCAGAGGTGATTCTCGATGCCACGCAGAATTTCAGACTTCGTAAACGGTCGGCCCGTGACCTTGTTCAGGCCTTCGGCCGGAATGAGGTACTCGGCGCGCAGCAGCATGCGCAGCTGGCCGAGGTTCATTTCGGGTACGAGCACCTTCTTGAAGCGACGCAGCACGTCGCCCAGGTCGGCCGGCAGCGGATTCATCCACCTGATGTGCACGTGCGATACCTTCTTGCCCTCGTTCCGCGCTGCGTCGACGGCGGTGCGAATGGCGCCGTAGGTACTGCCCCAGCCCACGACCACCAGGTCGCCTTCGGGATCGCCGTAGACCTCGATGGGAGCGATGTCGCGCTGAATGCCCTTTACCTTGGCGGCACGGGTGCGCACCATGTGCTCGTGATTGGTGGGCGAATAGCTCACGTTGCCCGAGCCGTCTTCCTTCTCGAGGCCGCCGATGCGGTGCTCGAGGCCCGGCGTGCCCGGCTTGACCCAGGGGCGGGCCAGCGTGTCTTCATCGCGCAGATAGGGCAGAAAACCGTCGACTTCCTTGCGAAATTTCACGTCGAAGGCTTCGAGCGATTCGACGTCGGGAATCTTCCACGGTTCGGCGCCGTTGGCCAGGTAGCCGTCGGTCAGGAGGAATACCGGCGTCATGTACTTCACGGCGATGCGGCAGGCTTCGAGCGCCGCCCAGAAGCAATCGGCCGGCGTCTGCGCCGCGATGACCGGCACGGGCGATTCGCCGTGGCGGCCGTAAATGACCTGCAGCAGATCGGCCTGCTCGGTTTTCGTGGGAAGGCCCGTGCTGGGGCCGCCGCGTTGAATGTCTGCAATGACGAGGGGAAGCTCGGTCATGATCGCCAGCGAAATGGCTTCCATCTTGAGCGCGACACCCGGGCCGCTCGAAGTGGTAATAGCCAGGTTGCCGCCGAAAGCGGCACCGATGGCCGCGCCCACGGCCGCAATTTCGTCTTCGGCCTGGAAGGTCATGACGTCGAAGTTCTTATGCTTCGACAGCTCGTGCAGCACGTCGCTGGCCGGGGTAATCGGATAGCTGCCCAGAAACAGTCGCAGCCCCGACAGCTCCGAGGCGGCGATGAAGCCGTAGGCCGTGGCGGCGTTGCCGGTAATCGAGCGATAGGTGCCCGGTTCGATGGCAGCCGGTTTGACCTCGTAGGCGCTGGTGAAAATTTCAGCCGTTTCGCCGTAATGGTAACCGGCCTTGAGCACGCGAATGTTGGCGTCGAGAATTTCGGGCTTGGCCGCGAACTTCTTCTCGAGCTGCTTGATGGTCACGCCGATGGGGCGCTGGAACATCCAGCTCACCAGACCGAGGGCGAACATGTTCTTGGTGCGGTCGATGTCGCGGGGGCCCAGGCCCGTATCGGCCAGCGCGGCCTGCGTCATCTTGTTCATGTCGACCGTATACAACCGATAGCTGCTCAGCGTGCCGTCGGTCAACGGGTTGCCGCCGAAGCCGGCCTTCTGACAGTTCTTGTCGGTATAGGCATCGGTATTGGCAATGATGATGCCGTTGGGTCGCACGTCGCCCAGGTTGATTTTCAAGGCTGCCGGATTCATGGCCACCAGCACGTCGGGCGCGTCGCCGGGCGTGTAGATGTCGTGGCTTGCGAACTGCAGCTGAAAACCGCTCACGCCGGCCAGCGTGCCCGTCGGCGCCCTGATTTCAGCCGGGAAGTCGGGCAGTGTGCCGATGTCGTTTCCGGCCAGCACCGATTCCTGGGTAAACTGCTGACCGGTCAGCTGCATGCCGTCGCCCGAGTCGCCGGCAAAGCGAATGACGACCGACTCCAGCTGCTCAATGACTTTTTCCTGGGTACTCATACGATTCTGTTGCGACCTCCAATGCGACCGCTTGCGGGCATTCGGCACCTGCCATTCAGACAAGACAGGCTCGTGAAGACGCGCCTGCCCTGCCGTGACGCAGATGCAAGCATTCAGTATACCAGCCCGTGCGTACTACACAAAAAAAATGAAGTATTAACCCTACCGGAATACACCAAAGTAGTCGGGAATTGATTTTTCGCGGCCGGCTTGCATACCCGCCTTGATTCAGCAGCGTATTTCGTGCCATGCTTTGCCTGTGACACAACCACGTACCCGGAGCGCGCCATGAGACCCAGCGCCGTGTTGGCGAGCATGACCCTTGCCCTGCTCCTTCTGCCCGCACCACCGGTTGGGGCCGAAATGACCGCCGTTACGCTGCTGCAGGAGCTGGTTCGCCTGAACACCTCGAACCCGCCCGGCAATGAGTCGGCCGTATCGCGTCATCTTGCCGAGCTATTTGAAAGCGAGGGCATCGCCACTGAACTGACCGGCGTTACCGCCGACAGGCAGAATCTCATTGTAACGATTCCGGGACGCCATGACACAAAACCGTGGCTCCTGCTGTCACATCTCGACACAGTGCCCGCCGATTCCGATACATGGCAACACGATCCGTACGCCGGCACGATTACGGGCGGCATGCTCTGGGGGCGGGGCGCCCTCGACGACAAAGGCATGGTCGCCGCGATTGCAGCCGCTCTCATCGAGCTGCATCGCTCGGGTCAGCAACCCGAAATTCCCATCGTAGCCGTGTTCGCCGCCGATGAGGAAACCGGCGGCAGCCAGGGCCTGCAGTGGCTGCTCCAAAAGCGTCCCGAACTGCTCGACGTGCGCGGCGTGCTCAACGAAGGCGGGTTCGCCCTCGTCGACGACGAGGGACCGGCCAGGCGAACCTACTATGTTTCGGTCGGAGAAAAGGGGGCGGCCTGGCTCGAGGTCAGAACCGAGGGCACACCGGGTCACGGCTCGGTGCGCTGGGGCGACAATGCAAACGACAAACTCATCGCGGCGTTGCGTGGCATTCTCGAGTGGCATCACAACCCCCTGCGCGAGTCGCCCATGGGCCAGTTCGCCATGAGCGATCTGAATCGGCGCGGGCACGGCGCCCGCTCGGTAACCGAAGCCCTGCAACGGCACCCGCTCGGCAGGCAGATAGAACGCGACCCGAGCCTGCACTCGTCGCTGCGAAACACCTGTAACCTGACCGTGCTCGATGCAGGCGCGAAGCCGAACGTCATTCCCGGCGAGAGCCGGGCCATGGTCGACTGCCGTATCGTGCCGGGTCAGACGACCCGGGCCTTTCTGCGCCAGGCCCAACGCCGGGCTGGGAGGGAAGCGACCGTCGAAATGGTATTCGCCAGCGAACCCAATGTGAGCAATTGGGTCACGCCCTTCTTCCAGGCCATCGAGAAAGCGGCCCATACGGCCGAGCCGGGCAGCATGGTCGTGCCCGTACTCGCGGCCGGCGCCACCGACTCACGCTTCTGGCGCGAAAAAGGCGTGCCGGCCTACGGCATCGTGCCCATTCCCATTACCCCCGAGCTGGTGCAGGGCATGCACGGCGTCGATGAACGGGTGCCGGTCGAAGGCGTGCTCGAGGCGGCCGACTTCATCGCCAATCTGCTGGTCGATATCGCCGGGTGGAAGGGCGCTCGCCCCACGCAGAAGTAAGCGACCGGCCCGGCGAGCCGCTCTTCGCCGAGCTTCGCGGCCGAAAAAGCGAAGGAGCAACGGACCGTTCCTGCTACAATGGCAGGCATGTCCGACACCATTCTTTTGAAGAAACGTACCGCCGTCATTACCGGAGGCGGCACCGGCTTCGGCTTTGCCGCGGCCCGCGCCCTCTATGAAGTCGGCGCCGACGTGGTGCTGTGCGGTCGGCGCTCGGGAAAGCTGGCTTCGGCCGTGGCCAGGCTTTCGCGCACAGACTTTCCGGGCGATGTTTACTCGACCAGCGTCGACGTGACCGACGACGCCTCGGTGCGCCAGCTGGTCGACACGGTGCTCGAGCGCTACGGCAAAATCGACATTCTCATCAACAACGCCGCCCTCATACCCCGCGCAGCCACGTGGGAAGACACCGAGTTCGACACCATTGACCAGGTGCTTGCCACCAACCTGCGCGGCCCCATTCTGGTGACCAAGGCCTTTCTACCCGCGATGCGCAAACACGACTACGGTCGCATCATCAACATCACGAGCGGCCTCGGGTGGAAGACGGTGCCCGGCTACGGCGCCTACAGCGTGAGCAAGGCCGGCCTCAATTCCTTTACGCGCACGCTTGCCGCCGAGCTCAGCGGGTGGAACATTCTGGTCAACGCCATCGACCCCGGTGTTGCCCAGACCGAGCAGAACCCCGCGGCCAAGGACTCGCCCGACAAGATCGTGCCCGGCATTCTGCGCCTCGCCTCCCTGCCCATGGGCGGCCCGAGCGGAAGAATTTTCAGGAAGGACGGAGAGACGGAAGCGGTCTGAAGGTTGCACGTGCTGAACGGCGGACGTCCGACGGCGGAATAAGAACAGGACCCCTTGCAAATCGGCCACACGGCTTCTCCCGTTCGGGCCGAGCCATTCCGAGTTCCACGTTTGTTTGGTTCCCAGTTTCCGCGTTCCGCGTTTATGTGGGGTTTCCTTTTCCGCTTTCCGAGTTCCGCGTTCCGCGTTTCCTTCACAGTCCGTCAATCACTGCCTTCAGCTTTTCCCGCACCTGGGCCGCAATTCCCCCCAGGCTTTCGTTTTCGACGGCCTGCATCGACGCCACCGGGTCGACGGCGGCTACCTCGCTGCGCCCCTCGGCAATCTCCTGCACGATCACATTGCAGGGCAGCATGGTGCCGATCTTGTCTTCGGCACTGAGGGCCTTGTGGGCAAGCGCGGGGTTGCAGGCGCCCAGAATGCGGTACGGCCGGAAATCGACGTCGAGCTTGTTTTTCAGCGTCGTTTTCACGTCGATTTCCGTCAATACGCCAAAGCCCTCTTTCTTCAGCGCTTCGGTTACGTGGCCCACCGCCTGGTCCATGGGCATGTTCAGTGTCTTGGCGAAGTAATAACTCATGAGGTCACCTTTTCAGACTGTTGATTCTTCTGTTCACTCTTACCATAAACAGGGCCGCCGAGGGGCGGAAACCTGCCGATTTCACGCGGGCGCTCGCCCGGTTGTCCCGCTTTCTTGCATCGCCCGCCCGCATCGCCCAACGTAAGAAGAAGATGTGGGAGGCAGGTATGCAGCGTTCGACAAGGCAAACGTTTCCCGTTGTGCTGGCGGCGATTGTGCTGGCGGTAACGTCGCCCGCGGCCGCACAGGAAACGGACGGCGATCGGGAAGAGGCAACGGCGCTCGAAAGCGGCGACTGGCGCTTCGACATGGGCGAGCCGGTCGAAGACAGCGAAAGCCGGTACCCCCCACGGGTAGAGACCGCATTGGTGCCCGCGCCCGACACGAAAATTCCGCCCCCGGTCGACGACGGCGAGGGGCCGGGTATTCTGGCCGAAGCGGGCATCGGCAGTTTCTCGTACACCGGCGAGCTCGGCGACGCCATGAGCGCGGGTACCGCGTGGACGGTTCGCGGCGTCTGGGGTGTGCACTCACGTGTCGGGGTCGAGCTGGGCTACATCGGGGCCACCAACCCCTTCGACGCCGGCGACGCGCAGTTTCTCGGTTTCGGCGGCGACAGTACGCTGGCCAACGGCGGCGAAGCCCAGCTACGCGTGAGTCTGGCCGAAGAGGGCAGCCTTGTCATTCCCTTCCTGGCCGGCGGCGTTTCCTATCTGCGCCTCGACTCCGATCTCGACGCGTTCGATAATCGCCAGAGCCTCGGCTTTCCGCTGACGGGCGGGCTCAACATTCTGGCAGGCGATCGACTGACCCTGGGCGCCCGTCTCGGCTATCACGTGCTTACCGGCATCATCGACGAGGAATTTCCGGGCGGCGATATGTGGAGCACGCTGGTCACCATAGGGGCAACATTCTGAGGCGACACGGCGTCTGCGGCTTGCCGACCTTCTCGGCGCCCGGGTAGAACCGTCCCCCGTCACATTGTTGAACACGCGCACAAAGAAAAAGCGCTTCTTCCGTCGCCGCGGAAGAGGCGCTTTCACCTGTTATCGGATGCCTTCAGGCCGCCTTCGGCAGGGCATCGACGCTTTCCCGCTCTTCGACGGCCCGGCCGGTGCTGCCCGGCAGCGCCGGAATCGGATCGCCGGGCTGCACGCGGTTCTTCTCGAGAACCGACTTGGGGGGCTTCTTCAGATCCCACACGATACCCAGCTTCGACAAGGCCCAGAGCGTGTAGTAGCTGATGTCGACTTCCCACCAGTAAAAGCCCTGGTTTACCGAGCTCTGGAAATAGTGGTGGTTGTTGTGCCAGCCTTCGCCCAGCGTAATGATGGCGAGCAACCAGTTGTTGCGGCTGGTGTCCGAGGTGCGGTAGCGCTGCTTGCCGAACACATGCGAAAGCGAGTTGATGGTGAAGGTGCCGTGCCAGGTCAGCAACGTGCTGAGAATGAACCCCCAGAAGAAGCCGCTCGGGCCCAGGGTAAGATAGACAACCAGTCCCAGCGCGATGGGCGGAACCAGGTGGTACTTGTTCAACCAGCGCAACTCGGGATATTTCGCGAAATCCTTGATGCGGTCGAAAGGCGTTTCATCATACTTCGGTACCAGGAACCAGAGCATGTGCGACCACCAGAAACCCCGTAGCTTGGGCGAATGCAGATCTTCGGGCTGATCGGAGAATTTGTGGTGGTTGCGGTGGTGGCCGGCCCACCACAGTACGCCCTTCTGGGCCGAGAACGCGCCGAGCAGGGCGAGAATGAACTGAAAGACACGGCTCGTCTTGTAGGTACGGTGCGCGAAATAGCGGTGGTAACCTGCCGTAATGCCGAACATGCGCGCGACATACAACACCGCGCCGGTAATCAACGCCTCGGTCGTGGGCGCGACAAAAAAGACACCCACGACCGCCACATGCATCATGATGAAGGGCCAGATTCCGATGCCGACTTTCTCTTGTTTGATCGCCGTTACTGCCGCCATGAACACTCTTCCGTTTTCGTTTGCAGATTCCAGGTAGAATCCAGCATAACAAGCCCATGTCAAAGCGCGGCCAGCGCCTTGTCATGGTTGTGTCACGGCTTCACGTGCAGCAAGAGCTTACTTTGAAGGGGCGAGGGGGAGATGGGCGAAGGGGAGAGACGTGCAGCACGGGCGCACGCAAGAAGGCATCAGCGAACCGTGCTCATGAGTCCGCAGGTCCGGAGGTCTGCCAGTCCGACAGTCTGAAGGTCTGAAAGTCTCCGGCTCTCTCGCTCGCCCC
>JAWLBW010000162.1:0-10029 GCA_041687475.1 bacterium | reverse complement strand
CAGAGCTGTACGATGCGATGGGCCGGGGGCAGACGCCGAACTTCACCGTGCCTGCGGTCAATCTTCGCGTGCTCACTTACGATATGGCCCGCGCCTTCTTCCGCGCGGCGAGGTCGCTTTCGGCGGGCGCCTTCATCTTCGAAATCGCCAAGAGTGAAATGGGGTATACGGCCCAGACGCCGTCGGAGTATGCCACCTGCGTGCTGGCTGCCGCGTTGCGTGAGCACCACCAGGGGCCGGTGTTCATTCAGGGCGATCACTTTCAGGTCAATGCCGCCAACTTCGCGCGCGAACCCGATCGTGAGCTCGACGGCCTCAAGGGGCTCATCGACGATGCCGTGGCGGCGGGTTTCTACAACATAGACATCGACACGTCGACGCTCGTCGACCTCTCGCAACCCGACGTCATGCAGCAGCAGGAGCCCAACTACGTGTACGGGGCCGAACTCACGGCCTACATTCGCTCGGTCGAACCGGCCGGCGTGTCCATTGCCGTGGGAGGCGAAATCGGCGAAGTCGGGGGGAAGAACTCGACCGTCGAAGAGTTTCGCGCCTATATGGACGGGTTCAACGATTCGCTGCGGGCCCGCAACGACAAGGCGAAGGGCATTTCCAAGATCAGCGTGCAGACCGGCACCGAGCACGGTGGCGATCCGCTTCCCGAAGGGGGCGTGGCCGAGGCCGACATCGACTTCAACGTGTTGCGCGATATCGGCGAGGTGGCCCGGCGCGAGTATGGATTGAGCGGGGCCGTGCAGCACGGGGCCTCGACCCTTCCCCTTGAGATGTGTTCGCATTTTCCCGAGAATGCGACCAGTGAGATACACCTGGCCACCGGTTTCCAGAATCTTGTCTTCGAGCACGAGGCTTTTCCGGTCGACTTCAAGGAAGAGCTTTACGGGTATATCGACACCAACCTGCGGGGCGAGCGCAGGGAAGGGCAGACCGACGAGCAGTTCTATTACAAGGCGCGCAAGCGGGTGCTGGGGCCGTTCAAGCAGCGCTTCTGGGATCTGCCCGACGATGTGCATGCGGCCCTGATGAAGCGGGCCGAAGACATGTTTACCGCGTACATGGAGCGGCTCAACGTAAAGAATACCCACGGGCTCGTGCGCGATACCGTGCGCATTCACCGGGTGTCGATGCCGGCCCCCGCGTCGGGCTACTACAAGAACGCCGAGACCACCCTCGACTACATTCTGTCGGATACCGGTGGGGAGTAGGCGGTCGTCGGACGTCGGACACATTCGCTCCGCTCAGTGCAGGCTCTGGACGTCGGTGCGTGCAGGCCGGTTGTACGGACCATGTAATTGACGCGGTCGACACGTGCACCCCCCGGTCTGCCCGATTACCGCGTCTACGTGATCTACCTGTTCACCAGGTCCACCCCGTCCACGCCGTCCACTTCGTCCAAATCTTGTGGTCTACCCGCCCGAATGACCGGGTTTCCTTCATTTCCACGGTGCGAAATCATTTCGCACGATCTGCCGGTAGTCGACGACCGACCCTTCCGCAACCTGGCCGCGTACCCGAAACGCGCACTGTTCCTCCCGCCGGCGACGAGAACTTGGGATAATGTAAGTCGCTTTCCGAGAGGACGACTACCATGCGTAAGATTCTTGTGCCGGCCTTCGCGGTGCTTCTGGCGGCCGGATGCGCCACCGCCTACAAGCAGCCCGAGCGGGTCTATCGCGGCTTGACCCTGCATCACAACCTGAGCGACGACGAGGCCCGCGCCCTCGTGGCGAACGCCCTTGCCGAAGCCGGATACACGGTCTCGCCCGAGAGCCCCGACGACCGGTTGATTACCGAACCGCGCGCGGTGAAGCTGACATCGTCAGAGGCCGATTGCGGCTCGACGTTGGGCGTTTATCATGTCGACCAGGCCGAAACGGTAACCGAGGTAAGCTTCGAAGTACCCGTGCGCGCCGGCGAGGTCGAATTTCGCACCCACATTGCCGGACACTTTCTCCGGGGCAACGAGTCGCAGGAAAAGAACTTTACCTGTGCATCGACCGGCGCCCTCGAGCGCGAGCTGTCGGCAGCCGTCAAGCGTGCCATCGAGGGGCGTTGACTTGCAGACCGTGGATTCTGCGAAAACCTCGTGGTGGGGCGAATGGTCGCTGAAGCCGGGCGAAGCCGGGCACTGGGAAATCGGCCCGCTTTCCCTGTGGATTGTGCGTTTCACGCACGAATGGCGCATTACCTATCGTGAAGTGCGCGAACCGCTCGACGAGGCTCTCCTGGTCGAGCTTCCGCTGCACGCCGATCAGGTTCCCGCCTTCAAGCACCAGGGCTACGGCGACACCGAGGTCTCGGTCAATCGCTTTGCCGTTGCCGACGCTTCGGGAAGCCTCGTGCTGGAAGCCACCCTGGCCGACAGGCCGGTCGTCATAAGACCGGAAACGCCGCTGTTCGTTCCCGCTCGCCAGTCGGTCGAGCTTTACGTGAGTACGCCCGTATGGGCGCGGGTGCTCGTGCGCGAAGATCGCCAGACCCTGTGTGAAGTGCCCACCTTCAGGCCGTCCGATACCTGGTTCGGGCCGTCGACGACCGAGGGCGAACTCTGTTACGCCAGTCGTACCTCGGCGCGCCTGGCCTTCGAAGAGGTGCCCCTTCGCTTTCATCGGGCGGTTACCCCGGTGCTCGTGCGCAACGAGGGCAGCGATGCGCTGCTTGTCGAACGCGTGCAATTGCCCGTGCAGTACCTGTCGCTTTTTCGCGGTGAAAACGGTTTTCTGTGGACCGAACCGGTCACCCTCGAACGCCACGCGGGCGAGGCCGCCCACGTGCGCATCGGCCACGGCGCGCCGCAGCGGGCCATGGGTGCGCGGCTGCTTTCCGAGCCCCGTCGCGCACCCGAATCGAATCTGATCACACGCACCTTCAGCGCATTTCAATCTTTCTTCTAGGCACAGGCCATGGAATCGCTTTTCGCCGACCTGCAGGCACTTCTGACCAATGAGCGCATCGGCTCGTGGGCGGTTGCGGCCGTTACGCTTCTCTTCGGGTTGCTTGCCGCAAGGCTGATCGGGGGCGGGGTGTCGCGCATGTTGAAGTCGGCCAACGCCCACCAGGCCATGATTGCCAGGCGCGTCACGACGTATCTGATTTTCGGGCTTACCGTGGCGTCGGTGCTCATGCAGCTGGGGTTCGACATCAAGGTGCTGCTCGGCGCCGCCGGCATCTTCACGGTTGCCATCGGCTTCGCTTCGCAGACGTCGGCCTCGAACATCATCAGCGGCCTGTTTCTGTTGGGTGAGCGGCCGTTTCAGGTGGGCGACATCATTACCGTCGGTAACTATACGGGCGAAGTGCTCTCGATCGATCTGCTTTCGGTGAAACTGCGTACGTTCGACAACCTGTTCGTGCGCCTTCCCAACGAAAGCATCATCAAGTCGGAAATCGTCAACATGAAACGCTTTCCGCTGCGACGGGTCGACATTCAGGTGGGAGTGGCCTATTCCGAAGACGTCGAGAAGGTGCGTGAGGTGCTTCTCGAGGTTGCCCACCGCAACGTACTCTGTCTCGAAGAGCCGCCGCCGCTCATCATTTTTCAGGGCTTCGGCGATTCATCGGTGAATCATCAGTTTTCGGTGTGGACGAAGCGCGAGAACTTTCTGGCCGTTCGAAACAACCTGGCCATTGAAATCAAACAGGCATTCGAGCGTCACGGCATCGGCATTCCCTACCCCTACCGTACCCTGGTCGTGCAGAACGGAAATCAACCGGTCTGATGCCGCCGTGGGTGGGTTGAGCCGACAGTCAGCCGTCTTCCTTCATGTCCTTCAGCTTACGATACAGCGTCTTGGGGTCGATACCGAGCAGGCGGGCGGCCTGCGCCTGGTTTCCCTCGGCTACCTCGAGCACGCTGCGAATATGGCGGCGTACGGCCGATTCGAGCGAATAATCGGTCTGCCGGTCGCACCTGGGGCGGAACTCGCTGCCGAGGGCGGTGCGTATGTCGGCCTCGGCAATGGTATCGGTACCGGCCGACAGGGCCACGGCGCGCTGCAGCACAAGCAGCAACTCACGTACGTTGCCCGGCCAGGGGTGTTCTGCCAGTGCCATGATGGCCGAGGGTTCGAGCTGTTTTCCCATGCGCGACAACTGTTCGCGCGAGATGTGGGCCACGTCTTCGGGCCTTTCCCGCAAGGGCGGAATACGCACGCAGAAGCCGTTGATACGGAAGAAGAAATCTTCGCGGAAGCGTTCGTCCTGAATCATGTCCTTCAGGTCTTTGTTGGTGGCCGCCACGAAGCGAATGTCTGCCTTATGGGGCGAGACGCTGCCGACCCGGTAGTATTCGCCGGTGTCGAGGGTGCGAAGAAGTTTGGCCTGGGCCGGAAGGCTCAACTCGGCAATTTCGTCGAGAAACAGGGTGCCCGCGTGCGCCGTCTCAATGAAGCCCGGCTTGGCGGTCACGGCGCCGGTAAAGGCGCCTTTTTCGAAACCGAACAGCTCGCTTTCCAGCAAATTCTCAGGAATGGCCGCGCAGTTGAGCGTCACGTAGGGTTCGGCCGAGCGGGCCGAGAGCCTGTGAATGAATTGGGCGAATCGATCCTTGCCGACGCCGCTCTCGCCCAGAATGAGAATGGGTATGTCGGTGCGCGCGAGGTTGGCCACCTGTCGCCCCAGCGCCCGCAGGTTGGGGGGAAGAAAACGGTCGGCGAATTGCGTGTCGCGTGCTCGTTCATCGACCGCGAGGCCCCGCCGCAGGCCGGCCGCGCGAATGAGATTCTCGACCCGGTCAAGTCCCACCGGCTTGGTTACGAAGTCGAACACGCCGAGCCGCATGGCCTCGACGGCTTCGGGCACGCTTCCGTGACCGGTAAGCACGAAGACCTCGGGTGGGTCGACGCGCTGGCGCATTTCCTTGAGTAAATCGAGTCCGCTTCCATCGGGCAGGCGCAGATCGAGCACCACGACGTCGATGTTCTGTTCGTTAAGAAGCCGCCGTCCCTCGGCAAGCGACGCCGCCGCGAACTTGCGCCAGGTGTCGGGAAGTTCGTTGACGAGAATCTCCCTGAAATTGCTCTCGTCTTCGACGATGAGAAGATTCATGTGTTCTCCCGAAGGGCAGGCAGCCGAACGAAGAAGGTGGTTTTTCCGTTCTGGTGTTCATGCCATATGCGCCCTCCCTTCATGGAAACAATACGGCTCGCAAAGGCGAGGCCCAGGCCGGTACCTTGTCGACTGCCCGTGACGAAGGGGCGATATATCTTTTCGCTCATATCGGGGGGAATTTCAGGCCCCTCGTTGGTCACCGATGCGAGCACGTACCCATCGCCGCTGCATTGCAGGCGAATGAGAATTTCCGAACCCTCGGGCGATGCCTGAACGGCGTTCGTGAGCAGGTTCACGAAAAGCCGCAGCAGGTCGTCTTGGTTTCCGTTGACCCAAGCCTGGCAGATCAGTTCGAGCTTCACCCTGCGATCCGCGGCGATTCGCCCCGGCAGCGTTTCAAGCAGGCCGTGCAGTCCGATGGCCTCGAAGCCGCGGTCGGGCAGGCGGCCGAACGCGAGCAGGTCATGGGTCAGGCGGCGGCAGCGCGAGGCCTCTTCACGAATCATTTCGACATAGCGCAGGCCCTTTTCATCGCCCGGAAGCTTGCGCTCGAGCGCATCGGCAGCGACCCAGATAACCTCGAGGGGGTTGTTGAATTCATGCGCCAGGCCCATGGCGATCTCTCCCAGTCCGGCCAGCCGTTCCATGCGCAGCTGGGCTTTCTCCCGCGATATCTCGACCGTCTGATTCCAGCGCATGATGAGAAAGCCGTGTCGCCCCAGGCCCCTGTCAATACGTTCG
Source organism: bacterium (assembly GCA_041687475.1). GTDB lineage: Bacteria > J088 > JAWLBW01 > JAWLBW01 > JAWLBW01 > JAWLBW01. The sequence continues at coordinate 4,221 of JAWLBW010000162.1, read as the reverse complement.
ACGTGTACGCCGTAGAAGGAGTGCGCCTCCTGCAGAAAAAATTGTCGCTTCTCTTCATCGCACGCGGGTACGGCGTGAAGAAGCGTTTCGTTGCCTCCGACCAGCTCCGGCGGCAAGGGCGTGCCCACCGCCTCGGCCGGCGCGGCGTTCAAGGTTCTGGCGGCTACAAGGTTCAGCCGCCTGATAAGAAAGTGCTCATCGGTCAGATAGATTTCAACCGGCAGACGGTCGGCGATGAATTCCCACTCCGATTTGGCCCCGTGCAGCTGGTTGACAAGCGTACGGCACGGCGCGCGCTGCGGCAGCATGGCCTCAATCGTTACGGCCACCATCTCTGCATGCATCGGATTCGCGGCAATGATGTACAGATCTTTTTCGCAATCGGGTAGCTGAATACGTGACGCCTTCTCCGGCGGCGGAATATCCGAGTCGACGACTTTGAAACAGATGTCGGGCAACCGCGACTGAAGCCGCTCGATGGCGGCCAGTGCCACGGCAAGCGGCGTACAATCGGCTGTCGCTTCGTCAATCGAGCGAACGGCAAGAAATTCCATGGTAATGAGTTATCCCCCCTTCATTACGCTTACAGGTCGGGCACTTTGCCTGTTCCGTTTCGAGACGGGCAGGGCAGGTTGCCTGTATCGGCTGTTTCGGGCCGACCCGGCAGCGTCGCTGTGATCTGACCCGTTCTCATAGGTAAAGCAGGTTCCATACCAGCGGGGGCGCGGCCTGCCTCGTAGAAGGAGTATTGAGTTTACGGGTTCTGGCATGGGAATTGCTAGTAAGCGTGCACTGACGTAGCGAGTGCTCCGGGTATCGCATAGATGTCGCTGGTAATTGCGGAGGGAAAATGGCGAACGTACTTCTGATCGATGATTCGAAAACCGTGGTGGCGGGGGTCAAAGCCTTTCTGAGCAAGTCGGGCTTCGACGTAGTCGTGCCCGAACGGTTCGTCGACATTCACCGCATGATTCAGCAATATGACCCGGCGGCCATCGTGCTCGACATCAACATGCCCACGTTGAGCGGCGAGCAGATCGGCACCTTTCTGCGCCGGAATCATTACCACGGGCACATCGTCATATATTCGGGCGAACCCGAGCCCAGGCTGAAGAGCGTTGCTGCGGCCATCGGCGCCCGCCATTATGTGTCGAAGGATGCCCCGTTGTCTCAGCTGGCCAGCCTGCTGGAAGGCCTGCTGCCGGAGACGGTATGAGCGGGCGTGAACAGGCGGCCCTTGTCGAGCGTCTCGAATCGCTCGAGCGTGAAGTGTTGCGTCTGCGTCGTGAGCTTGCCCCCCGCGAAGAGTCGCTGCCCGGTCATTCGTTTCCGGCGCTCGAACTCCGCAGCCGCGAGCTCGTGTACGCCATACCCGTAGCGCCGATTCGCGAGGTGCTTCCCGTCATGTACTGCGAACGGCTGCCCGACGTTCCCGAGTGGATTCTGGGCGCGTTTGCCTATGGCGGCATACACGTACCGGTGATCGACCTCGGCTGTCGGCTCGGCAGCGAGAAGAAGGCGCTTGCCGCTTCCGACGTCGTGGTGGTCGTCGAAAACGAGCCCGGACGCCTTATCGGCCTGTGCACCGACGGCATCGGTGATCTGTTCACGCTTGACCCTGCCGCCGTGGCGGCGCGGCCCTCGGGTATACCGCAGGCTCCCTTCATTCAGGGCACCGTGCTCAGAGACCAGGGAGAGGCCATCTATCTACTCTCGGTTGCAAAGGTTACCCATGACTGCATTGTCGATTCGCCGGCCGCTGTCGCCTGAATTGCTTGCGGCCTGCGTAGCCATGGTGCGTCGCAGCACCGGCATCGTGGTGCCTGAGCATCGCCTTGCCGCGCTGGAGCACGCTCTCTCTGCGGTGGGCGCCACTTCGCTGCAGGGACTCGAGCGCACCTGGGACAGGCATTCGCAAACCATTATCGACGCCGTTACCATCGGCGAAACCTACTTTTTTCGCGAGCCCGGGCACTATGAGCGGCTGGCCCTGCATGCCCGGCAGCTTTCGGCCGGGGGGCGCCCCTGCCATGTCCTGTGCGCCGGCAGCGCATCGGGTGAGGAAGCCTGGTCGGCCGCCGCGGTCATCGCGTCGGTCTATCTTCACCATGGAGCCGGCGGTTCGGTGCTGGGGTGGGATATCGACGCCGCACGTCTCGAGACGGCCCGCCGCGGAAGGTACCCCCGCTGGTCTGCCCGCCGCGGCTTCGGCGGCTACCAACGATTTTTCAAGTTGGGGCCCGATGAAGTCGAAGTCTCGGAGCGGCTCTTTCCGTTCGTGCGCTTTTCCTGCGTCAACCTGGCCGACGACGAACCGGCCGACGGCGCGTATTTCGACGCGATTTTCTTCCGCAATGTTTCCATTTACTGGGACAAGGAACTGACAACCCGTGTGGTTCGGCACCTGGCTTCGCGCCTGCGACCGGGTGGTCTGTTCTTTCCCGGCGCCAGCGATTACGTGCCGCTTACGGGGGCCGAGTGGGCCAGCGAAATCTACTGCGGCGCCCGCGTGGTGAGAAGGGTCGCCGCATCGGCGTATTCGCGAAGCCGCGACAATGCCGCTACCACGCAAGCCCCGAAGAAAAGCACGCCCGCCGTGAAACGGGAAATACCGGGTGTCGTGCGTACGCCGGCACCTGCGGTCGAGCCGGCTACCGGAATACCCGAAGAAGGGCCCGAACTGGGTCTTGCCCAGCAGTATGCCGACGAAGGCGATTACGAGGCGGCGCTGAAGGTGTTGTCGGCCATGCCCGAAAATGCCGCGCCCCGGGTCGAGGCATTGCGCGGCATCGTATTTCTCAACCTTTCACGGGTCGACGATGCGCTGCAGTCGTTTCTTACCTGCGTCTATTGGGAACCCGATAACGCCGATTACCATGCCTGGCTGGCGCTGGCCTACGAACAGGCCGGTCGCACCGACGATGCCCGGCGCGAATTCCAGAATGTCGAACGATTGAAGGCTATGCATGTCCATGGATTATGATGCGATTCGCAGGCGGGTCGACGATATGCGTGTTCTCTTCGAGGGAACGGGCGACGTCGATCTGGAGAAGATCCTGCGCAACCGCGCCCGCAGCCTGGCTGCCAGGGTTGCCGCGGGCGAAGACCGCACCGTCGTGGCCGACGCCATCGTACTCAGGCGCGGCCGCAACCTGCTTGCTTTTCCGGTGGCCGGCGTGCGGGAAGTGCGTGCGGTCAAGACCGCGGCGCTGCCCTTTGCGACGCCGTACGTACCCGGTCTCTTTCAGGTTCGCGGTCACAGCCACTGCATGCTCGATGTCGAACCCTTCTACGGCGAACCCGAATCGCTCGAGTCCGGCAGCATCGTGCAGGTGGCCGTACTGGAGTCGGCCACGGGGCTCATCGGCTTGCGGGTCGATGCCGTGGTGGGCCCCCGGCAGATCTACCTCGACGAAAAGCTCGAAACCCTCGACGAGCGCAAGCGCGACTTCGTGACCTTCGTCACGCGCGATCTCACGCTGCTCATCGATATTGAACGTCTACTGAAAAGGCCCGAGTTCGTACTCAGCGCCTGAATATCATTGTTTCCGCCTTTCTTACGACAGGAGTCGTCATGAAGTCCAGCCTAAGTATCAGCCAGAAACTGCTTCTCATGCTTGTGGTGCCCACGGTGGCCCTGCTGTTCTTTGCCCTGGCGGCCGTCTGGGAGCGCTGGACCGTCGTGGCCGAAATGGATAACCTGGGGCACCTGGTCGAAGTATCGACGGCGGCTTCGGAGCTTCTGCATCATTCGCAGCGTGAGCGTGGGCTTTCGGCCGGCTACCTGGCCAGCGAGGGCAAGCAGTTCAGCACCGAGCTGCCTGCCCAGCGGGCCGAAACCGACAAGGCCGTGGCTTTATTCCGTGGGCATCTGGAAGATCTGGACATGGCGGCCCAGTCCGATCTGTTCCGCAACGCACTGCGCAAGGTCGAAAAGTCGGTCGAGGCGTTGCCCGGTCGCCGTGAGATGGTCAGCGCCCGCAGTATCGACGCCGCCGAGTCGACCGCCTTTTATAGCGACATGAACACGGCCCTGATCGAACTTTCGTCGCAGGTGGGCGGTTCGGTATCGAATGCTTCGTTGGCAGCCCGCATTCTTGCTCACGTGGCCTTTTCCGAAGGCAAGGAGCTGGCGGGTATTGAACGGGCCCTGCTGAACAATGCCTTTGCCGCAGACCGCTTTGAGTCTTCGGGGCACTTCGTTCGCTTCGCGGGTGTTTC
>JAWLBW010000161.1:0-10068 GCA_041687475.1 bacterium | reverse complement strand
ATGTTGCCGGCAGAGTCGACGGCGACGCCTACGGGGAGGTCCAACCGGGCCTCGGTGGCAAGCATGCCGTCGCCGCAGGGAAAGGTGGGGCAGGGGTCCTTCACTTTTCCCGCCACGGTGCTGATGATGCCGGTTTCTGCGTCGACCCGGCGTATGGCATTAGACTGCACATCGGCAATGTAGAGATTGCCCGCCGCATCTAGCGCGAGTGCATGGGGGCTCGATAACTGCGCTTCGGTCGCGGGGCCGCCGTCACCGCAGGGCGCGATCTCGCATGCGATGTTACGCTGCCCGGCAATGGTCATGATGGTGCCGGTGTCGTGGCTCACCTTTCGCACGGTTTTATCGGCGGCGCCGATGTAGAGATCGCCGTTGGGCGCTACCACCAGGCTGGTCGGAGTCGAGAGGGTGGCGGCGTAGGCCGGGGCGCCATCGCCGCAGTCGGCGTCTTCGTCTTCACAAACGACTTTCATTTGACCGACGACGGTCGAGATCGTGGCCGTCGAGAAGTTCGGCGCCACGCAGGCAGGGACCGAACCGTCGTCGGCATGGCAGACGACCTTGGTGTCGGTGATTTCTTCGGCCTCGAGGGCGCCGTTTCCGTTTGCGTCAGGGCCTATGTCGAAGCGGGTTCCACCCCAGGGGCAGGTGCAGTCGCGCGCCTGGTCGTACATGGTAACGAGAGGCAGGGCGGCGGCCTCTTCTGACTCACGGCAGATGGTCGATGTGCCGTCGACTTCTTCTGCTTCGAGTGTGCCGTTCTCATTGACGTCGGCGCCCACGTCGATACGCCAGCCGCCTTCGGCGCATTCTTCGCCCGCAGGTATGGCTTCGGTCGACGTCAGAACGGCCTGCGGCCGGGAGTGAACCTGGGTAATCTGGTCGCCCTCGCTGCAGGCCTGCAGGAAAGCAAGAGCAAGGACAAGCAAACTGCTTGTGGCGCGTAGAATTCTTGCTGAGGTATGGCTCATGTTCTTCCCCCCGTAAAAACGCTGTAAGGAATGGAAAAACGGCAACGGGACGCTCGAAAGGCATGCGCAGCCGAACGACTGCGCTTCTTTCAAGCATGCGGCCGAACCAAAGGGAAACATTCTGATGTTTCGGATGCTTCACACCGCTGGCAGCTGATGCTGTGGGGTAAAGCGGGATGATTCAGGCCGTCAGGCACGCTTCCGTGCGAAAGCATCCCGTATGCCGATGAGTGGCGGGCACTCTGATATTGATGAGGTACACCGTAACAGACCGGAAGGTGCCTTTCCCCCTTTCACGGAGGATTCCCGTATTACCGGGCATTCTGTCTGATCGCCTGTCGCTTTCTCGGCGCCTGTGCAACGGACGACGGACCACTTCCGTGCAAGCAGTGTTCCGTGTGAGAGAGGGATGCGCCACGGTCACCCGCCGACGCGCTTCGTCCGGTACCCAAGTGACTGCAGTTTCGCCACAATCTTCTCGCGCTGGTCGCCCTGAATCTCGATGGCGCCGTCCTTGACGGTACCCCCCACGCCGCAGGTCTGCTTCAGGGTTTTACCCAGCGACTTGAGGTCGGCGTCGGTAAGCTGCAGGTCCTTGACGATGGTAACCGCTTTTCCACCCCGGCCCTTCTTCTCGAAGTGCACGGCCGCCGTCTGTTTTCCCGGAGGAAGACTCTCCCTGGCCGGACAAACGCAGGGATGCTTGCCGCACGTGCGGCACTGCTTGGCGAAGTCGGGGTCGGTCGAATATACGGTGCGATATTTCTCGTTCGGCACGGGTACAGGGGGTAGGAGATGATGGAAAATCAGCTGGCTTGCTTGATCATAGGGTATATCACTTGCGCCGATTCATCACGTTTCTCCTGCCGGATGGCATGCGTCGGGAACAGCCGGTTCATGCCCCGCCGAGCCCGTGACGGTTTGCGCAAAGTGAACCGGCGACGCATGACGGACGACGAACCCGGAGCTCGCTGTTCCGCTTTGAAAGGCTATCTGTTCTTCTGGAGGTCAGCCGTGAGGGCCGGTGTGACCCGGTCGTCGGGCGATTCGTTTTTTTTGGGAGGAAAACAAGATGAAGCGAGCAGCCGCATTGTCATTGGGCGTTCTGTTCCTGGGCGCCCCCATTACCGTTCAGGCCCAGCAACAGCCCCAGCAGGAGCAGCAGCAGCCCGAGCAACAACAGCAGGCCCAACAGCAGCAGAAAAAACAGCTGAAGCAGGCCCGCCTTGAGGGCAAGGTCAAGCAGGTCGGTCAGCAGGAACTTACGTTGAGCGTGGCCGGCAGCGAGCTGTCGCTGCAGGCCCAGGAGCAGGACCTGCAGGGCGTGCAGCAGGATGATATCGTTCAGGTAACGGCGGTACCGCTGCCCGAAGCCCAGCAGGTTACCCAGATGCAGCAGGCCACGCCCGAGCAGCGTCAGAAGGCCCAGTCGCAGGAAGACCCGAAGATGATGTCGGGGCAGATTCAGGAAGTGCAGGAGAATGTGGTGACCGTACGGACCCAGCAGGGTGAGACCCAGCACCTGAAGGTCAAGGAGGATACGGCCGGTATGCTGCAGCCGGGCGGCGAATACATCATTCAGCTGTCGTCGGCCCCCGACGAAGCCGAATCGTGGATGGCCGAGTCCATTTCCAAGCAGTAAGCCGGTGATACGGACGCAGGATCGTCCGGTTCCAGACGTTGTACCAGGTCCTGCCGTGAAGGCGCTTCGCTTATGTGGCGAGGCGCCTTTTTCGGGCTGACTTATCCCCGGGGTGCTTGTTCCGCCGTCTGCCGTCGGTCGTTCGCCGTCTCTCTTCCGCCCGTGCTGCGCGTTGTCGCCAGCATTCCGCACCCGGCGTTCACGTCCTGGCCGCCGCTGTAGCGGCGGGCCACCGGCATGCCGAGCTCGGCGCGCAGGTAGTCGCGAAAGGCGTTGCGCTCGACGTCGTCGGGCTTGTGAAAGCGACCGGTGTTGTCGTTGACGTCGATGAGATCGAGGGTAATGGGTAGCCCGCGGGTCAGTTCGGCCAGCTTCCGGGCTTCCTCTCGACCGGTGTTTTCGCCGGCGATAAGCGTCCACGCGAGGCGTATCCGTTGCCCGCTTTCCGCATGGTACTCGCGAAGCGCTTCCACCAGTTGGGGAAGGGGGTATTTCTCTTCAATCGGAAGCAGGCGCGCACGTTTTTCCGAATCGGCCGAGGTCAACGACACCACCAGACGGTAGGGCCTTCGCTCGCGCGTGAAGCGGCGAATGTTCGGCACGATGCCGACCGTCGATATGGAGATCGCCTTGGCGTCGATGGCCAGTGCGCTGGGTTCCGACATGATTCCGGCCGCCCGCATGACCCGGTCGTAATTGAGCATGGGCTCGCCCATGCCCATGAACACGACGCCGCGCACCGGATGGTCGGAATCGGCCTGCACCCGCATGACCTGGTCTACGATTTCCCACGTCGCGAGATTTCTGACGTGCCCCATGCGCCCCGTCGCGCAGAAGGCGCAACGCATCGCGCAGCCCACCTGCGAGCTCACGCAGACCACGTATTTCGGAGCGTCGGCGCGGTGCAGCAGGGGAATGCGCACGGTCTCGAAGGCCTCGGGGCCGTCGCCGCGAAAGAGATACTTGGTAAACCCGTCGACCGGCGAAACCACCTTGTCGAGCTGCGTCAGGCGGGGCACACGGGTAACCTCGCGCAACTTGTGGAGCAGGCGGGGCGACACCTCGTCCATATGGGCGGGTATTTCGGCGGCGCCCTTCTTGAGCACGGCCGCCTGCAGGCGGCGCGCCAGGCGTTCCGTGACGCCGTGGGGGGCAAGGCGCTCATGCAGGCCGGCGGCGGTATGGTCCTTGAAGAGCAGGGTACGGTCGGGGCGAGGCATCGGTCGATGTTCCACAATGAAATGACTCTCAACAGAATACCGGGAACCTGAAAGGAGCGCCTGTATCCGCGTAAAGAGGGGGAGGGACGTCGGCAATCGTGGATTTATCGCTGCCGAATCAATCTCGAGTCGGCGTCGCTCGTCGAAGCAAGCGCACCGCAAAGCCGGTTCGAAGTCCGGTGACGGCCAACGCGGGGGCAAAGTCGGCCTTCCTTTGGCGGGCAACGCGAACAAACTCAGGAAGGCGGCTCTTTCCTTGACCTGAGCACGATGTTCAAGAAGACGATGCCGGCCAGGGCTAGGGAGGCGCCCGCCAGAAATGCCGGGCGCGGGCCGCCGTATTCCCACAACAGACCGAAGAGGGCCGAGGCCGGAAAAGCCGCCATGCCAACCACCAGGTGATAGGCGCCGAAAGCCGAGCCAAGCTGCTCGCCGCGGGCCAGATCGTTGACCAGCGCCTTCTCGGCGCCCTCCGTCAGACCGAAATACAGCGCGTACACGGCCATGATTGCCCATGCATGCCAGGCCTCCGAGGCAAAGGCCAGCAGCACGTACGAAGCGATATAAACGGCGTACCCCAGGTTCAACGCGGTTCTGCGGCCGACACGGTCCGACAGCGTGCCGCCGGGCGTGCCGGCCAGTACTTTCACCACATGGTGGAAGGCCCACAGCAGCGGAATCTGCGCGGCGGTTACCCCCAGTTCCTGCGCCCGCAGCAGCACGAAGGCGTCGGAAGACAGCGATAGATTCAGCAGGAAGACCACCGCCAGGAAGGCTTTCAACCGGCGGTGCAGCGGTCGGCGCTCCGAGTGTGCGACGGCCCTGACTTCGCCACGGGGTTCCCGCACGAAGAAAACGATGGCAAGGAAAGCCATGAGGGCGGGAATTGCCGCAAGAAGAAAAACGATGCGCATGGCGTCGATATCGCCTTCTTCGCTGCCGAGCGCCAGAAAGATTCCGGCCGCCAGCAGTGGGCCGATGACGGCGCCCGCGTGATCCATGGCCCGGTGAAAGCCGTAGGCGCGTCCCCTTTGCGTTGCCTCGGTCGCGCCGCCGATCATGGCGTCGCGCGGCGACGTACGCAGCCCCTTGCCGACCCTGTCGGAAAAGCGAATGGCCAGTACCTGCGCGGGCGTTGCAGCCAGTGCCGTGAGGGGGCGAACGAAGCCGCTCAGGCCGTACCCCGCCAGTACAAAAGGTTTTCTTCTACCCCGGCGATCCGAGAGCCGGCCGCCGACCAGCTTGAGTATCGAAGATGTGCTTTCGGCGATTCCCTCGATGAAGCCCAGCACCTGGGGGCCTGCCCCGAGCGCCGTCAGGAAAAGGGGCAGCAGCGGGTAAATCATTTCACTCGAGGCATCGGTGAGCAGGCTCACGAGACCCAGTACGAAAACCGTACGCGGAAGTTTGCGTTTCGTCCGTTCCATGGCGTTCTACTACAGCCTACATCGTTCACCATCGACCGGCATCGGGGGGCATTCGATTGCCCGGATTCGCGAGCGCATGCTATACCGAATGCATGAAAACCTTTCTCTTCGGTATGCTTCTGGCGGCGAGCGTCGCGGCCTTTTCGCCCTGCCCGGTGCAGGCTTACTCGGTCGGCATTCACTATCGCATTCCCACCGCGTTGGCCCATGACGAGGCCAACGGCGTCGAACGCACGGCCGCCATGCCGAACGACGGCGCGCTCGAACGCTTTCGCCTCCAGGTATACGAACTGTTCGCGGCGACGGCAGACCCGGAACTGCGGTCGCGTTTTCTCGAAGCGTATCCCTCAGCCGCACGGTTCGATGCGGCGGCGTTCAAGGAATTCTTCGGCATGGCGGCGACCCATCCGGCGCTCGGCTTCGACGAGTCGGCCGCGGTGGCCGCGCACGCCTCGAACTGGGAAGGCGAGCGCTCGCGCGTGAAGGCCGGCGACGAGCGAACCCTGGTCGAGTGGGTACGCCTGGGCTCGATTTATCCCGATCTCGACTACCGCAACCGGGGCCGCTGGTGGCGCGACGGCGACCGGTTTGCACGACTTTCGACCGGAGAGCGCATTCCGGCCGATCCGGTCATTCTCAATATGGGGCGGGTCGAAGAATTGAGCGGCCAGGCGCACGCCCACTACGGCTTGAACAACAACCCCAAGAGCGACGACCCCGCCGTGCTCAAGGAAAGACCGGCCGACTTTGCCGTGCCGGTCGGCTTCGACGGCCCCGTGCTGACCTTCGCACCCGAGCGCGCGCAGGCCTACGGCGACCTGGCGGTACTGGCGCGCCACTTCGACCAGCCCGCGCTGGCAGCCATCTACGCCGGCAACGCCTACCACTACCTGGCCGACGTGGCCAATCAGATTCACACCGTGCAGGTAGGCACCTACGACTTTTTCGTCGACGCCACCATCGAGGGGTTCAAGCAGAAGGTGGTCTGCCTCTGGGGCTGGCGCTGCGAGGCCGCCGATCGCAAGCAGATCGGCATCGACATGATCGGAAACCACCATACCTGGTCCGAAGAATACTTCCGCATTGCCATTGAACGGGCCGAAGCCGGTACGCCCCTGCACACCGTTCTTGCGACGGTCGAGCCGTTGTGGCGACCTGATGCCCGGCTCGCGACCGAGTGGTCGAAACTTCTCCATGGAGATGCCCTTCTGCAGGCGCTTGCCGACGCCATCATTGTAAAGGGAAACGAAGAGGCGCCGCGCATTTACGAACTCACCCGCGAAATAACCGTCGATGACATGCGGAAGGCCGGTTACAAGGTCGCCTTTGACGAAAAAGGCGATGCGGTGACGCTGCGACATCTCGACCCGCGCGCCGCCGCCGACCTCGTGGGTGAATTTCTCGGGCTCGAAAGTCGGGGGCTCGTTCGCGCCTCTACCGCCATGCACCTCTGGTGGAATACCCACCTTGCCCCCGCCTCGGCGCCCGACTGGCGAGCGGCGGCCGACCGACTGCTTCGCATGCAGCTCGACGAACGCGACCAGGCCGGCCGGCGTCGCGCGAAGTGGATCGACGAACAACAGGGGCGGTAGCGGCCCGATGCCGCTCTAACGGATTGCTGCCCTCGAACCTGCGTCTCTGCCGGGTTGTTCCGCAGACGGGCGGCCTGATGTGGTTTCGCCCACCGAACGGGCTGTTGCGAGCCGGTACGCAATGTTGCGTTGGCAGACGACTCGGCAACGCCTGAAACTCCACCAGATAATCTTCGCGATAGTTCGCTACCCCTGTCGCTTCGCGACGACCGTACGCTAACCCTTTGTGGGCAAAGGCTTTTTGCTTGACAGCCCGGGGGGCGTTCGGTTTAATGTTGAAAACCTTTTTCCGACCATCGAAACCGTTCGCTGCACGAGCGGAGCAGGAGAGAAGAACTCATGCACGATCTTTTCCGAAAGATTGTTCTATTCGCGCTGACTCTCAGTTTGCTCGCACCCGCCCAGGTCTACGCACAGGAAGCCCTGCAGGGAGCCGCCGAAGAAGAACGGAAGGATCCGCCGAATCTTTCCACCACCAGGCTCGGTGAGACTGGCCTGTTCCGCGTCATTTCCGGTTACACGCCCTGGAAGAAGCGATTCTCCATCGGCACCGGTCTTCAATACTGGCAGCAGGACGACTTCATCGGTCCGAACTACTTTCACAAGCACCTCGAGACCATCGGCCACGTGACGATCTCGCCGACCGATTGGCTCGAAGTCTTCGTGGGCGGCATTTCACGCTCGCACCAGTACCGCGACGAACTCATCAAGGGATCGCCGCAGCTCGTGCAGTCCATCGGCGACCTGAACCTCGGTACGAAGTTCGGTTTCGAGGCGAACGAGTTCTTTTACCTGGGCGCCGACTGGTTCGTGCAGTTCAACACCCAGCAGGGTAACCTGGGGCCCGCCTTCTCGGCGACGTCCTTCGGGCTTCGCTTGCTGCCGACGTTCGACCTGACCGGCCTGGCCGACCCGATTCCGTTCCGCTTCCTGCTGAACTTCGGCTATGAGCGGAACAACACGGCCAATGTGGTCGAGGCGCAGGAAGGCGGCGGCAGCGGTATCGGTTCGTCGCACCTTCAGTATTCGCTTGCCATTCCGCCCGACAACGATGTTTTCATCGGCGGCGTGGGCATCGAAATTCCCCAGAAGTACCTTTCGATCATTCTCGAATACACGACCGAGCAGTATAAGGATCTCGACGGCAGCGTCGACCGCGGCGAAAGCCAGGCTCGGGTGTACAACACGAGTCCGCAGCGCCTGACGCCGGGCGTGCGTTTCTTCCCGGTGGGCGGCCTGGTGGTCGACCTGTACGCCGATCTGGGCGCCGGTCTTCTGGGCTTCAGCGACGGCGCCGTTCCGCTGAACAGCCTGACCGACCAGAAGGAAGAGATCATGCCCGACTGGACGGCCAACCTCGGGCTCACCTACAACTTCACGCCGCCCCCGCCCCCCGCGCCGAAGGAAGGCCGGGTGCGCGGTCTCGTCAACGACGCCAAGACCGGCATGCCGGTGGGCGACGTGGTCATTCGCTTTCCGGGTCGCAACGTGACCGACCTGATTACCGACGAAACCGGTAAGTTCACCTCGTATGCGTTTGTCGGCGGTGAAATCGAGGTCACGGCGAAGAAAGAAAACTACCAGCCCGCTACCGCCAAGGTAAACGTGCTGCCGGGCAAGGAAGTGGCGCTCAACCTGAAGCTCGATCCCATCGAGAAAATCGGCATGTTCGCCGGTAAGGTGCAGGACGAAAAGGGCAAGCCCGTGCTCGCCTCGGTATCGTTCGAGGGCACCAACCTGCCGAACGTGGCCACCGATCCGATGACGGGCATGTTCGAGGTCAAGCTTCCGCCCGACGTATACACCGTCAAGGTCATCGCCAACGGCTTTAATCCCGACACGAAGCGCATTCGCGTCGTGAACCGCCGCAAGACCAGCGTCGTGTTCCAGCTCAAGGCCAAGGAAACATTCGGTACGCTGCTCGGCAAGATCGAAGCCGCCGACGGCAAGCCGGTGGCCGGCGTGGTCAGCTTCAGCGACCCGAAGGTTCGCCCGATCGCGTCGCACCCCGACACCGGGCAGTATGAAGACAAGGTCATTCCGGGCACGTACACGGTCAAGGCATCGGCTGCGGGCTTCGAACCCGCCACGCAGCAGGTCGTCATCGAGAGCGGCCGCACGTCAATGGTCAACTTCGTGCTTTCGCCGGTCGTGACTTCGGGTACGCTCGAAGGCGTGGTCGTCGATGCGAAGTCGGGCAACGGCCTGTATGCGGTCATTTCGTCGCCGAACGGCGAGTTCTCGAACATCGTCGCCGACCCCGAAAGCGGCCGTTTCATTCAGAAGCTGCCCGCCGGCGAATACCTGGTCAAGGCTGCCGCGCCGAACTACAAGGCCGAGCAGAAGCCGGTTCAGATTGTGAACGGCCAGAACACCCAGGTTCGGTTCGAGCTGCAGGGCTTCGACAAGATTGCGGTGACCCGCGAGGCCATCGAAATCAAGGAGAAGATTCGTTTCGCGCAGGGTAAGGATACGATTCTCTTCGACTCGTACCCGCTGCTCGACGAAATTTCCGACGCCATCAAGGACAACACCAAGATGCAGATCAGCATCGAGGGTCACACCGACAGTCAGGGTTCCGACGACTACAACCTGCGTCTGAGCCAGCGTCGCGCCGATGCGGTACGCGACTACCTGATTGCCCGCGGTGTGCCGGCCGAGAACCTGAAGTCCATCGGCTTCGGCGAGTCGAGGCCTATTGCCCCGAACGATACGGAAGAAGGTCGCGAGAAGAATCGTCGCGTCGAATTCCGCATTCTCGCGCAATAAGCGGCGTCTGCACCAAGACATCGAAGCCCCCGGTTCGCCGGGGGCTTTTTTTTCTGTCTTTTCGTGTGATCGCCTGCTCCTGCTCCCTCGTGCAAGCAGACCACTTGCGCTATCATGCGCTTGATGAGACAGAGGAGGTCTGCATGAACACGTTCCGCTTTTCCGCATATCTTCCGGCCGCTCTGGTTGCGGCTCTTGTTGCCTGCTCGGGAGTGCTGACGCCGGTTCCGGCGCACGCCCAGTCGCAGAAATCGGAAAAGGAAGCCCGGCTGACCCTGATCACGGAAACGCCCGAAGAAGGCTTTCAGCTGGCCCTGAAACTGTCGAGAAAGACGGTTACGTCCATACAGAAGGACAAGCAGGTGCTGGTCAAGGAACGGCAGGTATATGCGAATGAGTCGGAAGCGCTGATCCCGGCGTCGCATGTCGTCGCCGTGCACTTCCAGA
>JAWLBW010000160.1:0-10095 GCA_041687475.1 bacterium | reverse complement strand
GGCCCGGCGCACGATGACGCCGCCGCCGTTCAACCGGTCAAGGTCGAAGGCGTGCAGGGGCTGGCCCAGTTCGAGCAGCACCAGGTTCGTAGCGTCGACGACATTGTTGATGGCGCGCACCCCGGCTCGCTCGAGGCGCAGACGTACCCAGAGCGGACTCGGCCCCACCTTCACCCCGCGAATGACGCGGGCCACGTAAAGCGAACAACCTTCGACGTCTTCAACCTGCACCCCGGCCGAAATCGCGGGTCCGCTTTCCTTGAGGCGAATCTTGGGGAAGGCCGCCCTGCGGCCCAGCACGGCGCTCAGCTCGCGGGCGACGCCCCAGTGCGAGAGGCAGTCGGCGCGGTTGGGGGTAATGTTCAGTTCCCAGACTTCGTCGGTCAGGTCGACCAGGTTTTCGAGCGGCGTACCGGCAGTACCCTTCAGGCGCAGCACATCGTCGCTCTTCTGCTCGAGGCCCATGTCGGCCAGACTGCAGAGCATGCCCTCGCTCAACACTTCGCCGAAATTCCTGGCGCCCATTTCGCGGCCGTTCACCGAGCTGCCCGGCGGCGCATAGGCAACACTTTCGCCCTTACGAATGGTGGTGTCGCCGCAAACGACGCTGCGCTCGCTGTTGCCGTCGAAGACGCGACAGGCAAGCAGGCTCTTGCCCGGAATCTGTTCGGCCGCGCGCACCTGCCCCACGATGACACCGGCGTTACCCGCGCCGGGGCGCTCGACGCCCTCGACCTCGATGCCCGCCATCGTCAGTCGGTGAGCGACATCGGCGGGCGCTTCGGCGAGCTTGATGAAATCCTGAATCCAATGAAGACTTGCAAGCATGGTGTCTGTGTCCTGTCGGCCCTCAGGCGAACTGACGGAGAAAACGGATATCGTTGTCGAAGAAGAGACGCAGGTCGCTGATGCCGTACCGCAGCATGGCGATACGTTCGACCCCCATCCCAAAGGCGAAGCCCTGCAGTTCTTCGGGGTCGTAGCCCACGGCGCGCAACACGTTGGGGTGAATCATGCCGGCCCCGAGAATCTCGAGCCAGCCGGTACCCTTGCATGTGCGGCAACCGCTGCCCGCGCAGATCACGCACTGCACGTCGACTTCGGCGCCCGGTTCGACGAAGGGAAAAAAGCTGGGGCGGAAGCGCACCGACAGCTCCCGTCCGAACAGCGCCCGCAGAAACGACGTGAGCACGCCGCGCAGATCGGCGAAGGTGCTGCGATCGTCGACCACGAAGCCTTCGACCTGGTGAAACATGGGCGAGTGCGTCATGTCGGAGTCGCGGCGGTACACACGGCCCGGCGCCACGATACGCAGCGGCGGCTTGCTGTTCTGCATGGTGCGAATCTGCACCGAGCTGGTGTGCGTGCGCAACAACGTTTCGCCGGTCACGTAAAACGTGTCCTGCATGTCGCGGGCCGGGTGCTCGGGCGCAAAGTTGAGCGCGCCGAAGTTGTGGAAGTCGTCTTCGATTTCCGGCCCTTCAGCGACCTCGAAACCGAGCCCGTGAAAGATTTCGACAATGCGGGCGATGGTCTGGGGAATCGGATGCAGGCTTCCGGCCGGCTGCGGACGCCCCGGCAGCGTCACGTCGATTCGCTCATCGGCCAGCCGGCGGGCCTCTTCTTCGCCCTGCAGGTGGGCCTCGAGCTCGTCGAGCCGCTCGGCAATCATCTGCTTGACCGAGTTGGCCATCTGCCCCGCCCGCGGACGCTCTTCGGCCGTCATGTCGCGCAGGCCGCGCATGAACTCGGCTATCGGTCCCGACTTACCGAGGTAACGAACACGAAGTTCGCGGGCCTGCTCCAGGCTCTGCACCGCCGCCAGGTCTTCTTCGGCCCGGGCCCGCAGAGCGTCGATTCGCTGCGCTAAATCTGCCATGTCGCAAAAAGAAAAAGAGCCCCGGGCAACCGTAGACGGCCTCGGGGCTCAAGGTTTCAAGAACGAAAAGAGCTGCTCGGGGCGCGGCTTGAAAACCGCGCCGCCGGAGCCACCTCAGGACCGTACGCCCGACGCTTCGACGATCTTGGCAAAAGCGTCGCCGTCGGTCAGGGCGATGTAGGCAAGCGCCTTGCGGTCGAGCTCGATGTTGGCCTCTTTCAGGCCGTGCATGAGCTTACCGTAGGGCACGCCTGCAGCGCGGGCGGCGGCATTGATGCGAATGATCCACAGCGAACGGAAGTCGCGCTTGCGCTGCTTACGGCCCGCATAGGCGAACACGAGCGCGCGCTCGACGGTTTCCTTCACATTCTTGATCAGCTTACGGCGCGGCCCGCGATAACCTTTCGCGAGCGACAGCCACTTCTTTCGCCGAGCGCGGCTCGGCACACTGCGTTTGACGCGCATTGAACTCTCCTGAAATTCCCGGGGCGCGGCCCCTCGTTAGTCCCTTAAACCCAACCGCCCGGCTTACAGGAACGGAATGAGGCGCTTGACGTTGGCGGCATCGCCCTTGGCGAGAATGCCGTCGCTGCGCAGGTGACGCTTCCGCTTCGCGGCCTTCTTCGTGAGAATGTGGCGGCGGTTCATCTTCTTATGCTTGACGCGACCCGTGCCGGTCAACGAAAAGCGCTTGGCCGCACCTCGGTTGGTCTTCATCTTGGGCATTGCAGATTCTCCACAAAGGTCGTTCGGCGACGACCCGATTATTTCTTGGCGCCCTTCGAAGCGAAAACGGCAACCAGGTTGCGGCCTTCCATCTTCGGGGGACTTTCGATGTTTCCGTATTCATCGAGGGCTTTCACCACCCTTTCCATCTGGTCGCGACCGACATGCTGGTGCATGATTTCACGACCGCGGAAGGTGACGAGTACCTTGACCTTGTCGCCCTCTTCGAGAAAGCGCTGCGCATTTCTGACCTTGAAGTCGAAATCGTGCGCATCGGTCGCCGGGCGAAGCTTGACTTCCTTGACCACGATGGTCGACTGCTTCTTCTTGGCTTCCTGCTGCTTTTTCTTCTGCTCGTACTTGAACTTGCCGTAGTCCATGATACGGGCTACCGGCGGGTTCGCGTTCGGTGACACTTCTACGAGGTCGAGGCCGCGCTCGATGGCCAGGTCGAGAGCCTGCGAAGTGGCCATGATGCCCAACTGTTCGCCGGCGTCGTCAATTACCCGCAGCTCTCGCGAACGGATGCGTTCATTGATGGGCGTACGGTCCTGCTCGCGTTCGCGAAACCGTCCTCGTCCTCTCGGTGGAAGGGCCATTGATCCTCTTAAGTCAGGTTAAATGCTCGAGCTTCGGGTACGTACCAATTCCTGTACCCGCTCGACAAATTCGTTTACCGGCATCGGCGGCCACTGCTCGCCGGTGCGTGTGCGTACGGCCACCGTCTGATCATGCCCTTCGCGTTCCCCCAGAACCAACATGTAGGGAACCTTCATGAGCTGGGCGCGCCGAATCTTGGCGCCGATCTTGTCATCGGCATCGTCGAATTCGACCCGCACGCCTGCTTTCCGAAGTTCTTCGGTCACGCGGGCGCCGTAGGCGAGACTTTTCTCGCTCACGGTCAGCACAGCTGCCTGCACGGGAGCAAGCCACACTGGAAACGCGCCCGCGCAGTGTTCGATGTAGATGCCCATGAATCGTTCAATGGACCCCAACATCGCGCGGTGCAGCATGACCGGCGTGGCTTCGCCGCCTTCGGCGGTACGGTAAGTAAGCCCGAACCGCGTCGGCATAGAATAGTCTACCTGAATTGTGCCAAGTTGCCACGGACGTTTCAAGGCATCAAGCACCTGAAACTCGATTTTCGGTCCGTAAAAGGCGCCTTCGCCCTCATTCAGGTGAAAGTCGATGCCCCGGCTGACCAGCGCCGTCTTGAGTGCGCTCTCGGCAAGTTCCCACTGTTCGTCGGTGCCGATGGACTTTTCGGGGCGGGTGGCCACGGCCACTCTGATTTCTTCGAATCCGAAGACCCGGTAAACTTCGTAAATGAGATCGAGAAAGCCCTGAATCTCGCTTTCCATCTGCTCGGGCGCGCAGAAAATGTGCGCATCGTCCTGCGAGAAGGTGCGAACCCGGGTCAGCCCAGCGGTAACGCCCGAACGCTCGTAGCGGTGCAGGCGACCGAAGTCGGCGATGCGCAGCGGAAGCTCGCGGTACGAGTGGGCCTGGCTGCCGAAATACACGCAGTGGCCGGGGCAGTTCATGGGTTTGACCGCGAACTCGCGCTCTTCGACCTTGGTGAAGTACATCGAGTCGCCGAAATTGTCGTAGTGCCCCGATTTGCGCCAGAGTTCGACGTCGGCAATCTGCGGGGTAATCACTTCTTCGTAGCCGTACCGGAAGTACAGCTCGCGCATGTAGTCGACCAGCAGGTTGTAAACCGAAGCGCCCTTCGGGTGGAAAAAGGGCGAAGCCGGCGCAATGGGGAAGAAGGAGAACAGGTCGAGCTCCTTGCCCAGCTTGCGGTGGTCGCGCTTGCGGGCTTCTTCAAGCTGGTGCAGGTAGGCTTCGAGTTCCTTCTTGTTGCCCCAGGCAGTGCCGTAGATGCGCTGCAGCTGCGGGTTGCGCTCGTCGCCGCGCCAGTAGGCGCCCGCGACATTCAGCAGCTTGAAGGCGCCCAGCTTGCCCGTGCTCGGCACGTGGGGGCCGCGGCACAGATCGTACCACTCGCCCTGGCCGTACACCGTAATGGCTTCGTTGCCCGGCAGCTCGCGAATGATTTCGACCTTGTAGTTTTCGCCCAGCTTTTCGAAGCGTTCGATGGCGGCGGCGCGCTCGACGACCTCGCGGTATACCGGCAAATCGCGCTTGGCGATTTCACGCATCTTGTCTTCGATGCGGGCCAGGTCTTCTTCCGAAAACGGTTCGCTGCGGTCGAAGTCGTAATAGAAACCGTTCTCGATGACCGGGCCGATGGTGACTTTGGTGCCCGGAAAGAGTTCCTGCACGGCCATGGCCATGAGGTGGGCGGTCGAGTGTCGAATGACGTCGACGCCCTCTTCGGTCGAGGGCAGAATGATGGCGACGTGCGCGTCGTCTTCGAGCGGCGTGTTCAGATCGACCACACGGTCGCCGATTTTGCCGGCCACGGCCTCACGCGCGAGGCGGGGACCGATGGAAGCCGCCAACTCGGCGATGGTCTTTCCGCGCTCGATCTGGCGAACCGAACCGTCGGGGAGCGTAATATTCACCAACGCATTACCCATGGCAGGCGTCTCGTACACTATCTGGTCGCTCGGTAGACAAATGAAAAACAGGCATCCAAGTGGGATGCCTGCGTGAAAATGGTAGGCGCGATTGGGATTGAACCAACGACCCCCACCGTGTCAAGGTGGTGCTCTCCCACTGAGCTACGCGCCTACTGAAACCTGACGTGAAAAGAATTAATGTATCAGAAAATCGGCGGGTTCGTCAAGGGTGAAATTGCCACTGCCGGCAGATTTCCCAAGCGCCGTGCCCTCGCCTCTGCCGGCCTTACGGACGAACGACGATACGGTCACCCGTACGGTCGACCGAATACCGGGGAAGCGGACCGCTCTGCTTCGACAGGTCGACCACGAAGCGAACCTTGTCGGGGTGCACGCCGCTGCGTACCTTGGCCACGGCGCCACTGCCGGAACGATTGTAACCGGAGTAGGCCTTCTTGACCCCGTAAACGTCGACGACGATGCGGTTCGGCTTGCTCATGCCGAAGTACTTGACCGTTTCAAACTCGCCGTCGCCGATGATGACGACCGTACCGTCGCGCCGGGCTTCGACGTCGACAATCTTTCCGGCCGGCCCGAGGGCCACCGGAGCCGCCACGGGCTCGGGTTCGGGGGCCGGGGCCGGAGCAGCCTGCTGCGCCACGGCGGGCGCGGGTTCGGGCGTCGCGGCCGGTTCGGGCGTCGCGGCAACGGGCGCGGGTTCGGGGCTTTGCGGCTCGGCCGTATCGGCTATCGCCGACTCGCCGCTTCCGGCCACATCGGCCACGTCTGCGGCAACGGGCTCGGCGGGCGCCGGCGCCGATTCGGCGATACGGCTCGGTGCGGGCAGCTGCCGGGCAGCCGGCACCACCGGCTTCGAAGCTCCGCCGAGGAAGAAGTAGTAACCGCCGCCACCGGCGGCGACGACCAGAAGCCCCACGAGCACGCCGAGTTGAATCTTGCGCTTGCGGCCGCCATCGTCGCTCGACGAGATTTCGCGCACGCCCTCGGGCATGGGGGCGTCCATCTCGACGGCTTCAAAGGCCGACGGCTCGTCGGGCTCGGCTGCCTCGACTTCGTCGAACAAGGCCGCCGTCGACGCCGGAGGAGCTACGGCCTCTTCGTACCCCGACTCGTCGGTCGGCTCGAAAGCCTCGTCGAAGGCAGCGGGTTCAGCCGCCTCGAAAGTCTCGGCGGGGGCCGCCGGGGGCGGAGCGAATTCGGCAAACGGATCGTCGTCAACGGGCAGATCGGCTGCCGAAGCCTCCATGATCTCGTCGTCGCCGACTTCGATGGCCGATTCGGTGGCGTCTTCAAACTCTTCGACTTCCATGACGCTGTCGTCGGCGGGTTCGTCAAAGAGTTCGGCGTCGAAAAGGTCGTCCTGCTTCTTCTTGTCGTTGCTCATGGATGTCGGTCCGCTCACGTTGCAGCCGGCGCCAGGCTAGGCCTGCACCAGGGTAACTACAGGGTAAAACGTCGGGGCTCAGCCTATCACACGAGGTAAGCCTTGGCAAACGCTCAGTCTTCGCCGCCCGTCGTCGAAGTTCCGGTTTCGGGCGCCGGTGCGGGCCGCGTGGGCTTCTCGGTTGGGCCCGATTCACCCTGCGCCGCGCCTTCGCCCGCAGCCCCGTTTTCCTTCGGCGTACGCCGGGTACGTACCCCCCGACCACGGGGCCGGCGACGCGCACGAGGCGCGCCCTCGCCCGCCTCCTGGTCTCCGGCACCCTCGCCGGCGGTCGTTGTTCCGGCCGATGCTTCGGGGGCTTCGTTCTCGGGAGCGGCCGGAGGCGCCTTGGCTTCGGGTGCTTCCGTTGCCTCGGCGACAGCAGTACCCTTGGCAGGCGCACGACGCGCCCCCTGGCGACGGCCCGCGCCGCCCGATCGCGGCCGCTTCTCACGGGGTTCACCCGCAGCTTCCCTCGCTACCGCCTCGGAAGCCTCGGCAGGCTCGGCCGTCTTCGTTTCGGCGGGTTTGGCTTCAGGCTGCTTTGCTTCAGCCTTCTTCGCTTCTGGCTTCTTCTCTTGCGGCTTCTTCTCTTGCGGCTGCGCGGCCTCGGACGTCGACACCGCCGGAGGCTTCCCGGAGGTTTCCCGGGCGGGGGCCGCTTCGTTTTCGGCAGCCTGCTCTTCGCCCTCGCCGCCTTCACCCTCACCGTTACCGCGGCCACGACGCCCACGGCCACCACGACGGCGACGACGGCGCTTGGCTACGAAGGCAAGTTCGCCCTCGTGATGTTCTTCTCCACCTTCGCCTTCGGTGGCGGGTTCGCCCTCGGCCTTGCCGGCCTCGGCGGGCTGCGCCTCGGCTGCCTCGGCGGTAGCGGTGGGGGCGGCACGGCGTCGTTCGCCTCGCTGCCGGGGTGCTCGAGCGGGCGCTTCGGCAGCCTCGGTAGATTCGTCTCCGGCTTCGGCGCCTTCCCCGCCTTCCGCGGCCGACTCCGTCGTCTCCAGGACATCGCCCTGCTCGCCGGCACCGCGACGACGGCGCCCGCGACCGCCACGACGGCGGCGACGGCGACGGCCTTCGCCCTCACCGTCCGAGGCGGCGTGGTCGATGCTCTCGGCCTCGACGACAAAGGGCGGGGGCACGGTCGGGCTGTCTTCATTCAGGGGCGGCGGCCCCTTGAGATCAATGTTCTCCGACGGCTGCACCAGCGAAGGGGGCAACGGCTGCTCGGCCGCCTGCACGGTGCGCTCGCGCCGGTTACGTCCACGGCCGCGACGGCGATCGTCTTCGTCGGATTCTTCGGGGCGCGGGGTACGCGCCGGCATTCGGTTCGAGGGCTGCTGGCTCTGCTGCTGGCGGCGCATGCGACCCCGTCCGGTACCGTTTTCGGGGTGCACGGCGCCGTAGGCCACCTTCGGCAGCGGACGCCCTCGCCGCGCAGGAGCCTGTTCGACGGCTTCCGGCTCTTCGCGCTGGGCCTCGCCCACGAGCACGAAGTCAATATGGCGTTTGTCCAGATCGACCCGAGCCACCCGTACCCGAACCTGGTCGGCCAGGCGGAACTTTCGTGCCGTGTGCTGCCCGAGCAGCTCGTGGTCGCGTTCGCGGTATTCGTAGTAATCGTCGCCCAGGCTCGAGATGTGCACCAGACCGTCGACGAACATATCCTTGAGCTCGACGAAGAAGCCGAACGAGGTCACGCCCGAGACATAGCCTTCGAACTCCTCGCCCACATAGCGCTCCATGAACTGCACCTTCTTCAGGGCAAGCACTTCACGCTCGGCACGTTCGGCGTTCTTTTCACGCTCCGACGACGATTCGGCAATGTCGGTGAGTTCGTTACGCAGCTCGGTTCGCTGACGTTCGCTCAAGCCGCCACGCTCGAGCACCGCCTTGAGAATGCGGTGCACGATGAGATCGGGGTAACGGCGAATCGGGCTGGTAAAGTGCAGATACTTTTCAGCCGCCAACCCGAAGTGCCCCACGTTCTTCGGCGTGTAGTAGGCGTGCTTCATGGTACGCAGCACGACCTCGTTCACCAGTTTGGCCAGCGGGCGTCCCTGTACCTGGCGCAGAAGGCGCTGAATGGCCTTCGGCGTAACCTTCTGGTCGAGCCGGAGGTTCAGGTTGTGCAGGAAGTAGCGCGTATCTTCGAGCTTGGCGGCTTCGGGCTCGTCGTGGCAGCGGAAGAGCGCAGGAGCTCCCTCTTCAATGAGGAAGGACGCCACCGCCTCGTTGGCCACCAGCATGCACTCTTCGATAATGCGGTGGGCGATGTTGCGCTCGGACCGGATAATGGCCTCGATGTTTCCTTCCATGTCGAGAAGGATGTCGGGACGCGGCAGGTCGAAATCGAGCGAACCGCGCTCGTCGCGCCGCGATTTGAGTTTGAAAGCCAGCTCTTCGAGGGTTTGCAGATCTTCTTCGAGATAGCGGTAGCGCGCCAGCAGGTCTTCGTCGCGCTCGACCAGCATGGCGGTAACCTGCTCGTAGGTCAGGCGCTCCTTGCTTACGATGACGCTGTCGTAGAAGGAGCTCGAAAGCATCTTGCCTTCGCTGTCGAACTCCATCTCTGCCGTCATCGTCAAGCGTTCCTGATGGGGAACGAGCGAGCAAATGTCGTTCGAGAGCTCTTCGGGCAACATGGGAATGACCATGTCGGGAAAATAGACACTGGTCGCCCGCTTGCGCGCTTCCTTATCGAGCGCCCCGCCATCGCGCACGTAGTGGGCGACGTCGGCAATGCTCACCCACAGCTTGAAGCGACCATCGGGAAAGCGGTGTACCGCTACCGCGTCGTCGAAGTCGCGGGCGTTTTCGCCGTCGATGGTAAAGGTCTTGAGGGCGCGCAGGTCGACGCGCAGGCCCAGTTCGGCAACCGAGGGTTTCTTCAGAACCTGCTTGGCCTCGGTCAGCACACTCGTCGGAAAGCGATTCGACAATCCGTAGCGCTCAATGATGACCTGCCGTTCGACATCGGGATCGCTGCGGCTTCCGAGCACGCGCACGACGGCGCCTTCGGGGTCGCGATTGCCCTCGGGATACTTGGTGATGTCGGCCACCACCAGCTGCCCGGCGAGGGCCTTCTTGTCGCTGCCGCGCGGAATGTAGAGATGGTGAAGATGGCGCCCCTCTTCGGGCACCACGTAACCGAAGCCCTTACCCTGCTGATATTCGCCGACGATGCGTTTGACGCGGCGTTCGAGCACGCGAATGACGCGTCCTTCAGGCCGCCCGATACGACCCGAACGCTCGAGACGCACGATGACCTTGTCGCCGTGCATGGCGTCGCCGGTATCATTGCGGCCGATGAATACATCGGCGGCGCGCTCGCCGGGTTTGTCGGGAATCAGAAAGGCGTAGCCGTTGGGGTGGGCCTGCAACACACCGGTGAGCAGGTTCATCTTCTGGGGAATGCCATAGCGCTCGCCGCGAAGGGCGACGACGTCGCCGGCGTGAACCAGTTCGTCGATGATGGACTTGAGTCGGGGCTTGTCTTCGTCGGACGGGGCGAG
>JAWLBW010000159.1:0-10128 GCA_041687475.1 bacterium | reverse complement strand
AGAGAACAAGGTCATTGCGCAGGCAAACGCGCCCCTGACCGACGACAGCACCTTCCAGAACGAGCTCGTCTCGGCCCGCCTGAACGGCGACTTCCTCATGGTTCCGCGTGAAGAAGTCAACCTCATGGACGTGAGCCCGAACCAGCTCGTGTCGGTGGCGGCTTCGCTCATTCCCTTCCTCGAAAACGACGACGCCAACCGCGCGCTCATGGGTTCGAACATGCAGCGCCAGGCGGTGCCCCTGCTTCGTACGCAGGCGCCGTTCGTCGGCACGGGCATGGAGCGCATCGTGGCCCGCGACTCGGGTGCGGCCATCGCAGCCAAGCGCGGCGGTATCGTCGACGCCGTCGACGCCACCCGCGTCGTCATCAAGGTCAACGACGAAGAGACGCGCGCCGACGAACCCGGTGTCGATATCTACAACCTCATCAAGTTCATGCGTTCGAACCAGAACACCTGTCTGAACCAGAAGCCGCTCGTCAAGCGCGGCGACATCATCAAGGCGGGCGACATTCTGGCCGACGGTCATGCAACCGAGATGGGCGAGCTGGCGCTCGGTAAGAACGTGCTGGTCGCGTTCATGCCCTGGGGCGGCTACAACTTCGAAGACTCGATTCTCGTTTCCGAGCGTCTGGTCAAGGACGACACCTACACCTCGATTCACATCGAGGAATTCGAGTGTGTCGCCCGCGATACGAAGCTGGGCCGCGAAGAAATCACGCGCGATATTCCGAACGTGGGCGAAGAAGCCCTCAAGAACCTCGACGACAGCGGCATCATTCGCCTCGGGGCCGAAGTCAAGCCGAGCGACATTCTCGTCGGCAAGATTACCCCGAAGGGCGAAACCCAGCTTTCGCCCGAAGAGAAGCTGCTTCGCGCCATCTTCGGCTCGAAGGCCGGCGAGGTCAAGGACACTTCGTTGCGCGTGCCTCCGGGCGTGGTCGGTACCATCATCGGCGCCCGCGTCTTCAGCCGCAAGGGTGTCGACAAGGACGAACGCGCGATGGATATCGAGCAGGCCGAAGTCGACAAGCTGCGCAAGGACAAGGATGACGAAAACCGCGTCATCTGGCAGGAAACCCTGGGTCGCTGCCGCAACATCATCGTCGGCAAGGTCGCCGATTATCCGCTGGCCGAAGGTGCGAAGAAGATCGTCAAGAAGGGCGACAAGATCGACCAGGCCACGGCCGAGGCGCTGACCAAGGACCAGCTGCTCAAGCTGTCGCTGGAAGACAAGGACACCGAGAGCCGCCTGCAGGCCCTCATCCGTCACGCCGAACGGCAGACCGACATGGTCGAACAGCTGTTCGCCGAGAAGGTCGACAAGCTGAAGAAGGGCGACGAACTGCCGCCGGGCGTCATCAAGCTCGTCAAGGTCTACGTCGCCATCAAGCGCAAGCTCAGCGTCGGCGACAAGATGGCCGGCCGCCACGGCAACAAGGGTGTGCTTTCGCGCATTCTGCCTGAAGAAGACATGCCGTACATGGAAGACGGCACCCCGGTCGACGTGGTGCTCAATCCGCTCGGCGTGCCCAGCCGTATGAACGTGGGACAGATTCTCGAGACCCATCTCGGACTCGCCGCCCGCGGCCTCGGCGTCAAGATTCAGGACATGCTCGACAAGCAGAACCCGGCCAAGAAGTTCCGCGATGAGCTGAAGAAGATTTACTCTTCGCTTCGTACCGACACGCTCATTGACGAAGCCACGGACGAACAGGTCATGGAGCTGGCTCACCGCCTGCGCCGCGGCGTACACATCGCGAGCCCCGTTTTCGACGGCGCTCCGGAAACGGAAATCAAGAAGACGCTCGAAATGGCCGATGCGCCGACTTCGGGCCAGATGACCCTTTACGATGGTCGCACAGGTGAGTCCTTCCACCAGAAGGTCACGGTGGGCATTCTCTACGTGATGAAGCTTCACCACCTGGTCGACGACAAGATCCATGCCCGCAGCATCGGGCCCTACAGCCTCGTTACCCAGCAGCCGCTCGGCGGCAAGGCGCAGTTCGGCGGACAGCGCCTGGGTGAAATGGAAGTGTGGGCGCTCGAAGCCTACGGGGCGGCCTACGCCCTGCAGGAAATGCTCACCGTCAAGTCCGACGACGTGGGCGGCCGCACGCGCATGTACGAAAGCATCGTGAAGGGCAACTTCGCGCTCGAACCCGGTCTGCCCGAAAGCTTCAACGTGCTCGTCAAGGAACTCCAGGGTCTCGCCCTTAATGTCGAGATGCTGGAAGACGACGAAGACGAAGGCACGGAAACCGAAGCCGAGGCTGCCGAATGAGGGGCGTTCGCCGGGGTTTCCCCAAGCGGGAGACCCCAGGAACAGGCTATCTCGCGAGTTACGAATTTAAGGGAGAACAACCTTGAATATCCACGACCTGATTGAAAAGCCGAAGAATCCGCAGAGCTTCAACGCCATGCGGATCTCGCTGGCCAGCCCGGAAACGGTAAAGAGCTGGAGTTACGGCGAAGTCAAAAAGCCCGAAACCATTAACTACCGTACGTTCAAGCCCGAGCGCGACGGTCTGTTCTGCGCGAAGATCTTCGGTCCCGTGAAGGACTACGAGTGCAACTGCGGCAAGTACAAGCGCATGAAGCACCGTGGCATCGTCTGCGAAAAGTGCGGTGTCGAAGTCATTCGCTCGAACGTGCGCCGCGAGCGCATGGGGCACATCGAACTGGCCACGCCGGTGGCGCACATCTGGTTCCTCAAGAGCCTGCCCAGCCGCATCGGCGCCCTGGTCGACCTGACCCTCAAGCAGATCGAAAAGATTCTGTACTTTGAGGAATACATCGTCATCGACGGCAAGGACACGCCCCTCAAGAAGGGCGAGCGCCTGACCGAGGAACAGTACTACCAGTACTACGAACAGTACGGCCACGGTGCGTTCGAAGCCGCCATGGGCGCCGAAGCCATTCGTTCGCTGCTTACCAGCCTCGACCTCGACGTGCTGGGTGCCGAGCTGCGCAAGGAAATGGCCGAGGCCACCAGCGATGCCAAGCGCAAGAAGCTGGCCAAGCGCCTGCGCGTGGTCGAAGCCTTCCGCGACAGCGGCAACAAGCCCGAGTGGATGATTCTGACCGTGGTTCCGGTCATTCCGCCCGACCTGCGTCCGCTCGTTCCGCTCGACGGCGGCCGTTTCGCCACCAGCGACCTGAACGATCTGTACCGCCGCGTCATCAACCGCAACAACCGCCTCAAGAAGCTGCTCGAACTCAACGCGCCCGACATCATCGTGCGCAACGAGAAGCGCATGCTGCAGGAAGCGGTCGACGCGTTGTTCGACAACGGCCGTCGCGGTCGCGCCATTACGGGCCCGAACAACCGTCCGCTGAAGTCGCTGAGCGACATGCTCAAGGGTAAGCAGGGCCGCTTCCGCCAGAATCTTCTGGGTAAGCGCGTCGACTACTCGGGCCGTTCGGTCATCGTGGTCGGTCCCGAGCTCAAGCTGCACCAGTGCGGCCTGCCGAAGGCCATGGCCATCGAGCTTTTCAAGCCGTTCATCTACAACAAGCTGCTTGAGCATGGTTATGTCACGACCATCAAGAGCGCCAAGAAGATGGTCGAAAAGGAAAGCCCCGAGGTCTGGGACGTGCTCGACGAAGTCATTCGCGAGCATCCGGTCATGCTGAACCGCGCCCCCACGCTGCACCGTCTGGGCATTCAGGCCTTCGAGCCGGTGCTTATCGAGGGCAAGGCCATTCAGCTGCACCCGCTCGTGTGTACGGCGTTCAACGCCGACTTCGACGGCGACCAGATGGCGGTGCACGTTCCGCTCTCGCTTGAAGCGCAGATCGAAACGCGCGTGCTCATGATGTCGACCAACAACATTCTGAGCCCCGCCAACGGCAAGCCCATCATCGTGCCGTCGCAGGACATCGTTCTCGGCCTGTACTTCATGAGTCGCGAGCGTCCGTTCGTGGCCGGCGAGTACCGCGAGATCAAGAACGAGAAGGGCGAGGTCATCGGCCAGCAGGGCGTGTACGCGAGCTTCGAAGAAGTGCGTCAGGCTTATGACGCCGGCGAGGCGCACCTGCAGGCGGCCATCAAGGTTCGCCACAACGGCGAACTCGTGGCCACCACGGTCGGTCGTGTGCTTCTGGCCGAGATCATTCCCGCCGAGATGGAGTTCTCGGCCGTGAATAAGATCCTGAACAAGAAGTCCATCGGCAACCTCATTGACGAGTGTTACCGCGTTGCCGGCACGAAGGCCACGGTTCTTCTGGCCGACGCGCTGCGCAGCACCGGTTACGCCTTCTCGACCCGCGCGGGTATTTCCATCGGCATCAACGACATGGAAATTCCGACCGGCAAGCAGGAGATCGTCGACGCCTCGATGGAAGAGATCAAGTCGGTTGCCGAACAGTACCGCGAAGGTCTCATTACCGACGGCGAACGCTACAACAAGGTCATCGACGTCTGGGCGAAGTCGACCGACCAGATTGCCGAAGAGATGATCAAGCACCTCTCGGTCGACGACGTGACCGGACCGAACGGCGAAACCAAGCGCGTGCCCAGCCTGAACCCGATCTACATCATGGTCGACTCGGGCGCTCGTGGTAGCCAGCAGCAGATGCGTCAGCTCGCCGGTATGCGCGGTCTCATGGCCAAGCCCTCGGGCGAAATCATCGAGACCCCGATTACGGCGAACTTCCGCGAAGGTCTCACCGTGCTGCAGTACTTCATCTCGACGCACGGCGCCCGTAAGGGTCTTGCCGACACGGCGCTCAAGACGGCCAACTCGGGTTACATGACCCGCCGTCTCGTCGACGTGGCGCAGGATGCCATCATTACCGAGTGGGATTGCGGCACCATCGACGGTCTCGAAGCCACGGCCCTGGTCGAAGGCGGCGAAATCATCGAGACGCTGGGCGACCGTATTCTCGGTCGTGTGGCCCTCGTCGACGTGCTCGACCCGTACAGCGGCGAGGTCATCGTCGAAGCCAACCAGCAGATCGACGAAGAGCTGGTCGAGAAGATCGAGCAGTCGGGCGTCGAGCGGGTACTCATTCGCTCGGTGCTCACCTGCCGCAGCCGAAGCGGCATCTGCCGCGAGTGCTACGGTCGTGACCTGGCCCGCGGCGACAGGGTAAACCTGGGCGAGGCCGTCGGCATCATCGCGGCCCAGTCCATCGGCGAACCCGGCACCCAGCTGACGATGCGTACCTTCCACATCGGTGGTACGGCTTCGGCCCGTGTCGAGCAAAGCCACCTCGAAACCGTGCACAGCGGTGTCGTTCGTCTGAAGGACGCGAGCACGGTTACCGGTCGCGACGGTCGCCTGGTGGTCATGAACCGTAACGGCGAAGTCACCATCGTCGACGAAGACGGCCATGAGCGCGAGCGTCACCGCCTTGTCTACGGCGCGAAGCTGCTGGTCAAGGAAGGCGAGAAGGTCGAACGCGGCGAGCGCATTGCCGAGTGGGACCCGTTCACGAGCCCGATTCTTACCGAGCAGTCGGGTACGATCAAGTTCGGCGACATTCAGGAAAATGTCACCGTCGAAGAACAGATCGACGAAGCCACCGGTCTGTCGCGTAAGGTCGTAATCGAGAGCAAGTCGGCCAACCTCCGTCCGCGTGTTTCGGTCAAGAGCGCCGAAGGCAAGACGGTGGCCCGGTACCACGTGCCGGTGGGCTCGAACATCGCCGTCAACGACGGCGACGAAGTGCAGGCCGGCGACGTGATCGCCAAGATCCCGCGCGAAACCATGAAGACCAAGGACATCACCGGCGGTCTGCCGCGTGTGGCCGAACTCTTTGAAGGCCGCAAGCCCAAGGAATTCGCCATCATTTCCGAGGTCGACGGCGTGGTTCGCTTCGACAAGGACACGAAGGGCAAGCGCAAGGTGCTCGTCATTCCGGAAATCGACGGACGGCTGGCCGAAGAAGAGGCCCGGCAGTACCTCATTCCGAAGGGCAAGCACATCAGCGTGCACGACGGCGATCGCGTACGCGCCGGCGAACCCCTCATGGACGGCAGCCCGAATCCGCACGACATTCTGCAGGTTCTCGGCGACAAGGCGCTCGCGCGCTTCCTCGTCGACGAAATTCAGGAAGTCTACCGGCTGCAGGGCGTGAAGATCAACGACAAGCACATCGAGACCATCGTTCGCCAGATGCTTCGCCGCATTCGCGTCAAGGAAGTGGGCGACACGAAGTTCCTTTCGGGCGAGCAGGTCGAGCGCTGGATGTTCGACGACGAGAACATTCGCGTCATGGCGCAGGGCGGTACCCCGGCCATCGGCGAGCCGCTGCTTCTCGGCATCACGAAGGCCAGCCTTTCGACCGAGTCGTTCATCTCGGCCGCCAGCTTCCAGGAAACCACCAAGGTTCTTACGGAAGCGGCCATTGCGGGCAAGGTCGACAAGCTGGCGGGTCTCAAGGAGAACGTCATCATGGGTCGCCCGATTCCGGCCGGCACGGGCATGGGGCGGTACAACCGCATCAAGATTCACCTGACCGAAGAGGCGGGTGTGGTCGAGCCCATGCCGCTGCTCGAAGTACCCGATGCGCTCGCCGAAGTGCGTGCCCACTCGACCGGTACGGAAGAGTAAGCCGTTCGACATAGGTCACAAGATACACACACGAAGGGCCCCGCAAGGGGCCCTTTTTTCATTCATATTTCAGGTGCGGGGCAGAATGCGTGCGCCGGTAAAACCGAGGTGATGGTCGGTTGACCATACCGTGCCGATTTCCAGCTTTTCGAGGAAGTATAGACTCGATGCGTCAGTTCAGCGGTCGTATACCACGGCGTCGACGGTCACACTGTCTTCCGGGTTGCCATTGAGAGAGCCGGCGAAATGCATCCACGGCTTGTCGGCGTCTTTTTCAGCGACGACCTGCTCAAGACCTCGCCGTACCAGTTCTGCGAGAGAGATTCCGAGTTTTTGCGCCTGTTTGCGCGCTCGCTCGTAGAGCTCTTCATCCGGGGATATTCGCGTGCGTATCATCAGTTATCACCTGCTGCCTGCATGATAACAAAAATTGAAAGCCCGGAAGCGGCACCCACCGGCGATTAGCAGGGCCTGTTTCCACCTGAGGTTCCTCCTTACCTTGTCTCGAAAATGCGATAAGATAGGGCAGCCCCCAGGGGACAGAATGTGGAAGGAGACGTACCCATGCCCGTGACCTCGCCTGCTTTCGTGCCCTGCCTCTGGTTCGATACCGAGGCCGAAGAAGCTGCCCGTTTCTACACGTCGATTTTTCCCGACTCGAAGATGGGGAAGATAGCCCGCTACGGAAAGGAGGGGCACGAGATACACGGCAAGCCCGAGGGGGCCGTGATGACGGTCGAATTCGAGCTGAACGGCGTACCCTTCACCGCGCTCAATGGTGGTCCCCACTTCAAGTTCAGCGAAGCGGTTTCCTTTCAGATCATCTGCGACACGCAGGAAGAGGTCGACAGCTACTGGGAGAAGCTCACGGCCGGCGGCGACCCGAAGGCGCAACAATGCGGCTGGCTGAAGGACAGGTTCGGCCTCTCATGGCAGGTCATTCCCAAGGGGGTAGACGACTTGGTCAACGACGCCACCTCCGAGAAGTCGCAACGGGCGATGAAAGCCATGCTGCAGATGAAGAAGCTCGATATTCACGAACTGCGGCGGGCGTACGAGGGCGAATAGCCTCGGGAAGCAGGCAGTCGACTCGACGAGATGCCGGCCATTCGTTGATGCAGCCGAGCGAGGAAACGAAGGAGTCAACAAGCCGGAACTTTTCGCCGGAAAAAGCCGGACGACCTTTCAGTCGCCCGGCCCATGTTAGCGTAGACGATTACTCGACTTCGAATGCGCCGATGTCGCGGCCTGCGCCGACAGGTCTTTCGATATCATCCTTGTCGGTGCCGTTCCACAGCCAGGGATAGACGTCGACCTGACCGGCGCCCAATACTCGCCGTTGTTGGCGTCGTTGTCGTTTACGGCGTCGACGAAGATTCCTCCCGTCGCCTTCGACGTCGTACCGGTAAGCCGTCCGAATGCCTCGGTATCTTCGGTAACGGCCAGGGGGGCGACCGTCACACGGGGGCGGTCGTTTACCGGGGCCACGTGAATCGAGACGGCAACAGTCTTGCTTGCTTCGCCTGTCGACACCGTGAGCTCGGCCCGGTCTTCGCCGAACCAATTGAGGTCGGGCGCGAAGATGACTGAGGCGGCGTCTACTTCGAGCTTTCCGTGGGCCGGCTTGCCCTGGACCGCGAAACTGAGCGACCCCGCTGTGTCGCCGAAGGTATCGGTCAACGGCAGGTCAACGGCAGGTCAACGGCTTCGTCTTCGTCGACCTCGATGGCCCAGGTTTCGGGTACTTCGTCGAGCGAAAAAGGCGTCGGAGTCTTGTTTCCTGGAACGTTCGTGCCGATTTCGGATTCGTCAGCCGGGGCACCGCAAGCGGCCAGAATGTCCGCGAGCACCAGGGGGGTGAGACGCTTCGCTTTCTGCATGATTCTCTCCATCCACTGAAGTCGCAGGGTGAGGCTTCGTTGCCCGAGCTGTTCCAACATCCGGGCCAGAAAGGAAGGGCAATTATTTCAGGATGTTAGGTGAGCAGGGAGGGAAGATTCGCACGAACGGAAGTTGAAACCGTTCGCAAGACCGTAAACGAACGAGAACGCGCGAACCGCCAATCTGACGGGCTTCTTCAGACTCGACGTGGTTGAAGCAACGCGCAATCGGCGCCGTGCGCCAATTCAGAATGCACCGGCGCCGATTTCGATTACGTATCCGATACGGCTGACATCGTTGAAACCGCGATATGACATACCGATGCGAATGCCCCAGAAGTCGGTCAGCTTCTTGAGTAGACCCAGGGGCAAGGCATCGATGTTGAACCGGAATTTGACGCCTGCTTCGGTTTGAAAGTACGTCGACGACTCGAGCGAAACGCCGACTGGCTGCGGCTCCCGATCGACCTCGAGGCCGGCAACGAAGTAGGTGTCGAACCAGCGCGAGGCCGAGGGGGTATAGAGTATGCCCCACCCGAAGTCGCGCAGGTCTTCATCCTTGAAAAAAAGCCGGTGCACGAGCCACCCGCCCGAAATGGGCTCGTTCACGCTCTTCACCACCAGCAGCGGTAACGCGACCGTCAATCCGAAATCGCCGTCGTAGCGGGCGTTGATGGAAATGCTGTCGGTGAAGTCTTCGCCTTCGAGCCACTGTTCGATTGCTTTCAGGCCGCTTTCCGTCGACAGTACCGGCCATTTATCATATCCCTTATCTACAAAGCGCATGATGGACGGGTCTTTGCCGGCACGGGCCTCGGCCAGGGTGGGATAGGGGCGCAGCTCGTAAACGGGCGAGTCGGGCGATTCTTCGCGATATTTCAACCACCGGTCGCGTACCGGGCTGTCTTCAGGAAGTGGGGGGAAGATGCGGTGTTCGGGCCGGCGTACTTTCGAGAACCATGCCTGATAGGCGCTGGTAATCAGCGCGCTGCCGCTGAGCACGTCTCGTACCCCCCAGGCGTCGTTGACGCGCACGTTCACATCGTAGCCGGGGGTGTAGTAGCCGTCGCCGTTCGCATCGGTGGCGCTGGCGTGTTTGCCTTCTTCAACGAGAATGGTGAAAGGAAAGCGAGTATAGGGCGTAGATTCGTGCGTGTTGGCGTACCAGTCGAGTCCATGTGCCAGGCCCACGACCCGGTTGACGGCCAGGCCGTAGCGGCAGCGGTCGCAATTCGGCTGTTGGAAGACGGCCATCTGCATCTGGGCCGACTCGACGTCGTGCCGGTGAGCGCCGAGTCCGCTCTCGGTCGGGTAATAGAAGAAGTAATCGATCGAAATACCGCTGATTTCATCGAGGCGCACCATGGCGTTGGCCCGTGAGTCGGTGGCCGGAAAGTAATACCTGTCGCCGCCGCTTCCCACGATTTCACGGATCCGGTAGTAGACGACGGGTACGGATGCGCTCGCCTCGAAGGGAAAGGCCGTGGGAATGGTGATGCCCGCTTCGGCGCTGAGAAGCTGCTCGTCGGGCGAAAACCAGAGTATCGGCGCTGCGTATGCGGCAAGCCGTTCCAGTGTCATACGAGGGTTGTTGCCCGACCAGACCACGCGGTCGGAAAAGCTGCAGCAGGGCCGGTCGGGGTCTTCAAGGACAATCTGTGCGTCGGCCGATACCGCCGAGAGGAACA
>JAWLBW010000158.1:0-10276 GCA_041687475.1 bacterium | reverse complement strand
CCGGTTGCCGACGAACTGTGGCTGCTTGAGCGAAATCGCCTGGTGGTGCTTGACCCGTTGACCCTGACCGAAAAGCGAAGCCTTACCATGCCAGACAACCTGTCTCCTTCGTTTGCGATCGATCCGGCGCGGGGCGAAGTCTATTACGGCTCGAATATTACCGTGTCTGTCTTGCCGGCTGCCTTGACGAGCGCGACGCCACTGCGTTCCTTCAACCGAGGGCAGCCTATCGTCTCCGACAGCGGCGGCGGGGAAGGGGAAGAGAAGGCGCCGGCCTTTGCGCCGGGTGTACGTACCGTAGACTTCAACCCCGCCACCACGGGCAAGCTGCTGTTCGACGCGGTGAACAACGAGGTGCTGGTGCTTCAGACCCGCTATGACGAGGCGACCGATACCGAAGTGTCTTACGTGCACGCATACCCCCGCCTGGCCGAGGGAGCGCCCGAACCCAGGCGCGAAGTGGAGCTCGGTATCGAGGGCGGCCGGTTCAATGATGCCATTTTCTGCGAATGAGAGAAGGTTGAAAGACCTTTAACGCCAGAATCCCGATAGAACGAGCGCCCTCTTTCCAGGCAGGAAGGAGGGTGCTTTTTTTTGTTCGAGATCCGCCGTAAGGCAAGCGAATCCGTGAAGGGCAGGCACGCATTGGGCAGGGAATGCTCGCCTTCCACAAGGCTGAAAGACGGTATGGTACGCTGTTGACTCACCGGTGTGTGAATATGCAACTCGCCGAACAGGTCGACATCTACCTGGACCATTTACGTGCCGAGCGGGGGCTCAGCGCCCACACGCTCGAGGCCTATGCACGCGACCTCGGTTTTTTCCTGCGGCATCTGCAGACGGAAAGCGAACCGAATCTGGCCGAACTGCGCGCCGTATTCGACGCGGCCGACGAGGCAGGCCTGACGGCGCGGTCACGAGCCCGGCTGCTTTCGGCGCTGCGGGGCTTTTACCGCTTTCGCCTGCGTGAGAAGTGGATCACCGAAAATCCGCTCGACCTTATCGACGCACCGAAGCTGCCGCGCGGGCTTCCCAAGGCCTTGTCCGAAGACGACGTCGAAACCCTGCTGTCGGCGCCCGAAACGGCTAGCCCGCTGGGCATGCGTGACTACGCGATGCTGCAGGTGCTGTACGCCACCGGTCTGCGGGTAAGCGAGCTGGTTCACCTTGAAATGACCAACCTGCGTCTTGACGAGGGCTATCTCATCGTCATGGGTAAGCGCTCGAAGGAGCGTCCCGTGCCGCTGGGTACGCAAGCCAATATCGCGTTGCGAGAATATCTGGCTTCTTCGCGTCCCCTTCTGCTGGCCGAGCATGGTTCAAGTCCCTTTGTCTTCGTGACGCAGAGAACCGGGGGGGCCATGACCAGACAGGGCTTCTGGAAGCTGTTGCGTGGTTATGCGTTGAAGACCGGCATCAGGGCAAGCTTTTCTCCCCACACGCTCAGGCACTCGTTTGCGACCCACCTGCTGGCTCACGGGGCCGACCTGCGCAGCGTGCAGCTCATGCTCGGGCATGTCGATCTGACCACCACCCAGATTTACACCCACGTTACCCGCGAGCGCTTGCGCGGCATTTACGATACCGCGCACCCCCGCGCCAGACGCTGACACAAAGCGGTCACCGCCCTTTGGTACCCTGCGTTGCATGCCGCCTGATCGAAGGGCTGGGAGACCGGGCGTGTTACATGGTAAGCTTATGGCCGCTTCTGCCCGTCTCTCAAAAGGTATGCGGGCGCAGACTCGCGTGTATGGAGAATTGCTATGAGTGAAGATCGAAAGAAGGGTGTATCGCGCCGCGACACGCTGAAGGGCATGGCGGTTGCCGCCGGGGCCGCTGCGATGCCTCCGCTGCTGCAGGCCTGCGGCGCCGACGAACCGGAACCGGTCGACCTGAAGAGTCCCCTCCGGCCCGAAGAAGTTCCCATCGACACCGTCGTGTTCGTGATGATGGAGAACCGATCCTTCGATCATTACTTCGGCGCGCTCGGCCTCGAAGAAGGCCGTACCGACGTCGACGGCCTGACCTCCGAGCTTTACAACGAAGACGAACACGGCACGAAGGTTTTCCCGAAACTGGCTGCCCGCATGTGCGTCGAAGACCCCCCGCACGGCTACGGAGCGGGCGTGACCCAGTTCGCCGACGGCACCAATGCCGGTTTCGTAAAGGCGCATATGGAGTCGGGCCATGGCGGCGAGGCAGTTCTTCCGAACACGGTCATGGATTATCACAACCGTAAGCAGCTGCCCTTCATCTACAATCTGGCCGACGATTTCGTGCTGTGCGATCGCTGGTTTTCGTCCTTTCGCGGCCCTACCTGGCCGAATCGATGGTATGCGCACGGCGCCCAGTCCATGGGCGAGCGCGGCAACCCGCTCGACAAGGCGGGTGCGTTCAACTTCGATATGATTTACGACCGGCTGGCCGAAAAGGGCCTGACGTTCAAGTATTACTACACCGATCTGCCGTTTCTCATTCTTTCGAATGCGTTCATGGAGAAGTACGGCGACCACATTGCACCCATTCACGCCTTTCACGACGACGCCGAGCACGGCCGCCTTCCGAACTACTGCTTCGTCGACCCCGGCTATGCCCTGAACGACGACCATCCACCCCACCACGTGGGCCTCGGGCAGCAGTTCATGTCGACGGTCTATCACTCGCTGGCCCAGAGCCCGCAGTGGGAGCGCTCCATCATCTTCTACTCGTATGACGAATGCGGTGGCTTTTACGATCACGTTCCGCCCCCCGCGGTCGAAGACGACTCGGAAGATGAAGCGTTCCAGGGGTTGGGCTTTCGCGTGCCGGGGCTGGTTGCCGGCCCCTGGGTCAAGAACGAGGTCAGCCATACGCAGTACGAGCATACCTCGGTTCTGGCTTTCACGCAGTGGAAGTGGGGACTCGAACCGCTGACCAAGCGCGATGCCAACGCCAACAACTTCGTCGACGTGCTCGACGTCAAGCGCATTCGCGAAAAGAATCCGCGTAAAGCGCCGCTTTACGATCCGGTCGAGGTCGACGACAGCGAAATCACCAGCGCCTGCCAGTACGGCGGCGGAAGCCTGGGACTGTCGCCCGTCGATGTGCAGATTGTGGCCGACATGGGGTTGATTCCGCAGTCGCTCGATCGGCGCCCTTACCGCCTGCAGACACTGCGGGCCATCAAAAACCTCGAGCTTTCGCGCAAGAAGTAAAAACGCGACACTCGCCTTCCGCCTTGTGGAAGCCCGGCCCTGCCGGGCTTTCGCATTTTCGGCTGTGACGTTTTCCTCCTGGTGGTCAAGGTCGACCCGCGTTAGAAAAAAAGGCTACCCCACGGCTTTCCGGCTGCACTCGTCGTCCGTTTCCTTCTGCACATGTCACAATGGTGGAAACGGGGCCGCCGACGCCACCGAGCTTCCTTCGCATTCGAACACTACCGTGACCCAGCCAGCATCCAACACGCTTTTTGCGACCCACAACGGCACCGACCTCGACGGTTACGCGTCGCTTGTCGGGCTTCGCTACCTGTATCCCGACGCCACGCTTGCGCTGGGGCGCAACGTGGAAGAGGTCGTGACGAAGGCCTTGAATCTGTTTCCACCGGGTATGCCCATTGTATCGGCCGACGACGTCGTGCCCGCCGAGTGGCCGCAGGTCGTCATTACCGACACCCAGGACCTGAACCGCGCGGGAAAGTGGACGCAGCAGCTGGGTGACCGGGTTTCCATTCACGTGTACGACCACCATCCGCGCAATGAGGCGTTGGCGCGCGACCCGCGGGTCGTCTTTCACTGGGCGCCGGTAGGTTCGGCCTGCACCATCGTGACCGAAGAGCTTGCCGAGGCCGGCGTGGCGCCCGAGGCGCGCGACGCCACGCTGCTGCTGGCAGGCATATACGAAGACACCGGCCAGCTGTCCTTTCGCTCGACCTCGGAGCGCGATTTTGCCGCGGCCCGGCAGCTCGTGCTGTGGGGCGCACGACCCGAAGAGGCCGCCGACCTGCTCGAACGCGTATGGAACGCACGGCAGACCGAAGTGCTCGAAGAGCTCATGGCAACGCGCCGCACGGTCGACTGGCAGAATCTGCGTGCCGTAGTCGCCCGGGTTACCCTGCCTTCCTTCGTGCCCGACATCGCCATGCTGGCCAACCGCCTCGGCGACGACGGAGTCGACGCAGCCTTCGTGCTGGTGGCCATTCCCCAGAAGGTATTCTTCATCGCACGTTCGTTCACGCCGGGCGTCGATGTGGCTGCGGTGGCCGAAAAGCTGGGCGGCGGCGGCCACCCGGCGGCGGCTTCGGCGGTGCTTCGCAACCAGTCGCTGGTCGAAGCCGAAGCGACGTTGGGGCGCGTGCTGGCCGAAGCCGGCGTGCATACGGTGCGGGCGCGCGACCTCATGAGCACGCCTATTCTGGGGGTCGACGCCGACGAAACCCTGGGGCGGGCGCACGCCATTCTTGCCGGGCACCGCATCGGCTCACTGGTGGCCTGGGAAGGCGAAAAGGCGGTCGGCTCGCTCGAGGCCGCCGCCGTAACCGCGGCCGTAAGCCACGGCATGGCCGGCGAGAAAGTGCAGCCGTACATCAGGCACACGCTTGAGGCCATTCGCCCCGAAACGCCGCTGACCGAGCTTCGCGCCTTGCTGTACCGCACGGGCGAGCGCTTCTTTCTGGTCGAGGAATACGGCAAGCCCCTGGGCGTCGTAACCCGCCGCGACATTCTGCGCGCGGTGTACGAGCAGACCGTGCCGCGCCACGACACGCCGGCCATCGGCGCCGAGTCGACCCGCAACCTGGCCGGCGAAATTCGCGGCCAGCTCGGTGCGGCCGCCGAGGCCCACCTGCGAAGCTTCGGCCAAATGGCCTCGGCTACCGGCGTGAAGGTCTTTCTGGTCGGCGGCAGCGTACGCGACCTCATTCTGCGGCGCCGCCCGGTCGACTGGGATCTGGTGGTCGAAGGCGACCCCGAGCCGTTTCTCGAACGGGTGCGTGAGCAGGGCGCGACGGTCAAGCGGTACGGCCGGTTTCACA
Organism: bacterium; assembly: GCA_041687475.1. Classification (GTDB taxonomy): domain Bacteria; phylum J088; class JAWLBW01; order JAWLBW01; family JAWLBW01; genus JAWLBW01. The sequence continues at coordinate 5,265 of JAWLBW010000158.1, read as the reverse complement.
CGGCGCACGTGACCTTTGCCGACGGTCTGGCGTTCGATCTGGCACGGGCTCGCCGCGAAACCTACGCCCGCCCCGGCGCCCTGCCCGAAGTGCTGCCCGGCAGTCTCGAGCAGGATCTTTACCGCCGCGACTTTACCATGAACGCCATGGCCGTTTCGCTTATGCCCGATGAATTCGGCGACCTCATCGACCGTTATCGCGGGCTCGAAGACCTCAAACACGGCCGGGTGCGCGTGCTTCACTCGCTGAGCTTTGTCGATGACCCGACCCGTGCCCTTCGAGGCATTCGACTGGCGGTGCGTTTCTCCTTTACGCTCGAAGACCAGACCGAACGCCTGCTCAAAAGGGCCGTCGATCTGCGGCTGTTCAGCGAGAGCGAGGGAACCAGGCTGCGGCGCGAATTCTTTCTTCCGTTTCGCGAGCGCGACCCGATTGCCGTCTTTCACGCCTTCGACAAGGCGGGCGTGCTGCAATCGGTGGCCGAATTCGGCTTCGACCCCGAACTCGAGCTCATCGTCAAACGCGCGCTCGAGTGGACGGCCTGGTACCGGCTTCAATTCGGGCCCGAGGTCGAATACGAAGAGACCCTGCTGCTCGGTTCGCTTGTTCTCGGGCTGCGATACGACCGCAGCACCAAGGCAATGCAGGCCATGAAATTGCCCGACTCGGAACGCATTCTGTGGGAAGCGCTACGGCAGAAGGCCTTCGACCTCGAGCGGGCCTGCGAGCAGAGCGAGCACGCCGGCAATGCCTGGCATGAACGCCCCAGCGCCGCCATGAGCACCCTCGAACGTGCCGACGACGCCGCGCTGCTGCTCTGGGCCATACGTTACCCCGAGCGGCGCGACATCGTGTCTTCCTTCCTCAGCCATTGGCGCGACGTCAGACCCGCGGTTTCGGGCGCCGACCTGCAGGCCATGGGCGTACCGCAGGGTCCGGAAATGGGGCGCCGGCTGTCCTGGCTGCGCAATCAGGTGCTCGACGGGGCGTTGCCCGCCGAGCGAAGCGCCCAGCTCGACGCCTTGCGGAAAGAGTTCTCCTGACGGGCCCGACGATTTCTTGCCGAAGTTTCCGATTGCGAACCGGGAGACTCGGCAAGATTGTTGACTTAGCTTGATTGGCTTAGCTAATATAGTGTATATGGCCAAACAGGTAAACATCCATTTTGCGAAAACGCATCTCTCCAAGCTTCTCGACGAAGTAGAGGGGGGCGACGATGTTATTATCGCGCGTGCGGGCAAGCCGGTTGCAAGAGTCACTGCGCTTGAAAAGGGCAATGCCAGGTTACAAGCCATGGGCATGGACAGGGGCAAGGTTATGATTGCCGACGACTTTGACGCTCCTTTGCCTGACGACATTCTCAGAGACTTTGAAGAATGAGCTACCTGCTCGACACCCAGGTCTTCCTGTGGTTCTTCGAAACTCCAGAGCGGCTTTCTCCCGAAGCCATCGAGGCCCTGACCGACAGCGACACCACTCTGTATCTGTCTCCGGCCAGCGCCTGGGAAATCGCCATCAAGTGGCAGTTGGGAAAGTTGACCCTGCCTTACCCGCCTCAACGCTATGTTCCCTCGCGAGTGGCCTTGTTGCTCGCCAAGACATTGCCCATTACCATCGAACACACGCTGGCGGTTGCCGAACTCGCGCCGCACCACCGTGACCCTTTTGATCGCCTCCTGGTAGCGCAGGCAGTGCACGATGGCATGGTACTGATTACAGCCGATCGCATCTTCGAGCGGTATCCGGTCGCGATGCTCTGGGCTGGAGCCTGAGCGTCTCCTGCCTCGTCGGTTTCGGCAAAGCGGCCAATCATAGGGTGAGTTTTCCCGCGTATGCACGTAGGCATCAACTCACACAGCCGGAAAACAAAAAAGGCACCTACGAAAGTTCGTAAGTGCCTGATTTAACTGGAGCCGAAGACCGGATTTGAACCGGTGACCTGCTGATTACGAATCAGCTGCTCTACCAGCTGAGCTACTTCGGCAAATCGAAGCAAAAAAGTAAGCGTATCAGACGTGCCGAACTTGCGCAAGAGTGCGCATGACGGGCGAGGGCCGGGCCGGGCCGGCACGGTAGGGGGCCGATGCATGAGCGCCCCCTTCTTGTAGATCCACTTAAGCCACCTCCGACATTACCCGTACTCTCCCGGCCGGACTTCGTCTTCGGGCTGGCGCCGGATGCAGGGGTAGCGTCGAGGCTGCGGGCGGCGGCGTTGTTTCCACCCGAATGGCTCTGGTACGCTGGTGGTTTCGACTCGGTGGTGCGTAGATGCCGGTGGTGTGCAGATGAGTGATGTGTTCTGGCAGGGTATCGGGGCCGTGGCCGCCGTGCTGACATCGACCAGTTTTCTGCCGCAGATCTGGCGGGGCTATCGTATCAAGTCGCTGCACGATCTGAGTTGGGGCATGCTGGGCACCTTCGGCATCGGTGTCTTCTGCTGGCTGTTGTACGGCCTGTTTCGCCGCGACCCCATTCTCATCGGCGCCAACGCGTTTACGTTCAGCAATGTGGCCGTTCTCTGCGCCATGAAGTATGGGTATGCCGTGCGTGAGAGGCGTTCGGCGTCGGCGCCCGATTCGTTGGCCGAGTAAACTTTTTCGCCGTTTGCGCGCACCGGGGTGAAGGGCCCGTTTCCCTTGCCGGCCGTGGGTGATTTCCGGGACGCTTCCGATCCATAGTGACGTAGAGATACGGGAGATGACCGAGAAGGGAAAAAAGCGACGGATGATAACCCTGGTCGCAGGGGGCCTGGCGGCGGTCGGCGGCGTCGTGGCGCTTCTGCTCGGGTCGACGGCGGCGGCGTTCTGGCTTGGAGTGGCTGCCGTGTTGCTCTTGTGGCTGGGGCTGCCGTCACGCGATGTTCCCGCAGGCATGCCCCGTCGCGGAGCCGGCCGGGGGGTAACGCCGCCGGGCGAGGAACAGGCGAATCTGACCATTCTCACGCAACCCGACCCCTCGCGCCCCTCGGCGCCCATGCGCGACGAATCGCCCGCGCGCCGTTCCGACTACTCCGACCCCCGTGAACATCCGCCCTGAGGCGTGCGTCGATTCAGGGTGAATTTCTGACGGACGCATTTCCGCACAGATCTTACTGAGCCTGCGGAGGGGAAGGCGTGCGGGAATCGGGTACGTGCGCCCAGGCAGCGGGGGCGGCTTCGGCCGTGGCGTCTGTGAACCCCCATTCTGCGAGCCCATGCGCTCAACTTCTTGAGCCGATTGGGCCACCGTCATGAGTGGAAGTTTTTCCCGAAACATTGAATCAGAAGAGGTTTTCCATGATACGAATGCATGCACCCATGTTCGCTCTGGCGGCCGCGTTGGTCGCGGGAGGCGCGCCGGCGGCCCTTGCGCAGGGGCAGACCGACGCCACGCAGGCCGAGCAGCCGCAGGAAACCGCCATTCCCGGCGAACAGTCGGAAGACGCCGCGATTCCAGCCGAAGAGAGTGAAGCGGCGCAGCCCGAGCAGCAGGAGGCCGTGCTTCCGGCCGAAGAGAGCGACGCCGCGCAGCCCGAACCGGCACAGGAAACCGCGATTCCGGCTGAAGAGAGCGACGCCGCACAGACCGAACCGACGCAGGAGGCTGCGGTACCTGCCGGACAGACGCAGTCGCAGCAGAGCTGGCAGATGGGCGCTCAGACGCAACAGGAGCTGTCACGCGCCGATCGTAAATTCATCGAAGAGGCCGCCGAGGGTAATCACGCCGAAATTCAGCTGGGAAAACTGGCGAGCGAGAAATCGCAGAATCAGATGGTGAAGCAGCTCGGCCAGGCCCTGGAACAGGACCACCAACAGGCTCAGCAGCAGCTCGAGCAGCTTGCACAGACGGCCGGCGTCGAGGTGCCGACGAAGCCCGGCGATAAAGCCATGGAAGACTATCGGAAGCTGCAGGATATGAGTGGGCAGGAGTTCGACCGCAAGTTCGCCGAAATGGCTCTCAAGGACCACAAACGCGACCTTGAGTCGTACAACAAGCAGGTGCAGGAAGGCAGCCATATCGGCCTGCGCCAGTATGCAGCCGAAACGGTGCCTTTCCTGTCGAAGCACTATGTCATGGCCGAGCAGATTCAGAAGTCGCTCAAGGAACGTCCCTCGAGTTGACGGGTGGCCCGTGCGGTTAGTTCGTATGCATCGGTGTCCGAATATATGCGAATTAACCAAGCGGGACACTGGCTTCTTTCCGGTCGACGCCGTGTCGAGCACGGCGCCGACCGATTTATCTACCCCCTCTATTCATCGGCAGCCTCTGTCTCTCGAGTTTTTTCCCGTAGTTTCTACGCTTCGAGCAGGGCTTACCTTCTGGGAGGCGTGTAGCGTTGCCGGGCCGACGAAGCGCCTGGTAGGCGGCGCTTGACCGAGAAATACGCCTTCCCTTCTTTCCGCACCGTGCCTTTCCGTGTAGAATGTCATATCTTGTCGGTTTGGAAAGGTTCGCATGGAGAAGCAAGCAGAACGTAATTGGCTTCTACCTGTTCTGACAGGTGGGGTGCTGTTCATCTTCGGCATCGATTCGATGACCCCGTTGGGGTATGCCGATTTCATTTTCTATTTTCTGCCGGTTGCCCTGGCCGTTCTCTCTACCTCGGCCAGAACTCCCCTGGGTATTGCCGGGTTCGCCACCATTCTGGCGTTTATCGGTTTCGAAACGTCGCCCCACCCCGAAGGCGCCGACCTCTTCATTGCCGCGGTCAACCGCGGGTACGCCATTTTCACCATGTGGTGCGTGGCGCTTCTCGTTTTTCTCATCGTTCGCACCCGTAACGAGCTTGCCGAGCGAGACTGGGTACGTTCGGGGATTACCGAGCTTTCGGCCCGCGTTCGGGGCGAGCTGTCGGTGCAGGACTTCGGCAGCAACGCCATGTCGTATCTGGCCTCGTACCTGGGGGCCGACGTCGGGCTGTTGTACGTCGCTGCTGAAGACGGGCGGGTTTACCGTACGGCCGGCTATGCCTATCCGGGGGGAACCGAGGCCGCGCCCGAGAGTTTCGGCCCCGGCGAGTCGCTGGTGGGCCAGGTGGCCGTCGAGCAGAAACTTCGTCGCGTGACGCACCTGCCCAAGGGCTATCTGGAGGTTTCCTCGGCATTGGGGGCGGTGCTGCCGGGGCACCTTGTCGTCGCCCCGCTTACGGCCGAAGACGAGGTGCAGGGCGTCATTGAATTCGGTTTTCTCGCCAGGCCCGATCGGCGTGTGGTTGCGTTGCTGGGTGACGTCGGCGAGGTGTTGGGTACCGCCATGCGCTCGGCCCGGTACAAGGAGAAACTGGCC
>JAWLBW010000157.1:0-10308 GCA_041687475.1 bacterium | reverse complement strand
GCGCTGCACCGAACCGTTCATCCAGTCGCGCTCTTCCTGCGTTACATCCTTTGCGGTCACGACGACGATGGGTACGCCGCGCCAGGCTTCGTTCTCACGATAGGCTTCAATGAATTGAAAACCGTCCATCTCGGGCATCATGAGGTCGAGCAGAATCAGATTCGGCCGCTTTTCGTCAAGGCGTTGCAGCCCTTCACGTCCGTTGGCCGCCTCGAGCACCTCCCAGCCTTCCTTGCTCAACATTTTCACGAGCAGCGTGCGGGTGGGGGCGTCGTCTTCGACCACCAGCACGGTGCAGGGGGGCGTGGCGCACCCGTGCTTCTTGAGCAAGGTCAACAGACGCGAACGCTCGATGGGCTTGGTCAGATATTCCGATGCGCCCAATGAAAAGCCCAGGCCCTTGTCGTCGACCATGCTGAGCACGACCACGGGTATGTCGGCCGTGTCGGCGTCGGCCTTGAGCTGGGAAAGAACCGTCCACCCGTCTTTGCCGGGCATCATGACGTCGAGCGTAATGGCGGCCGGCTTGAGCCTGCGTGCAAGCTCGATACCTTCGTCGCCGCCCGCCGCGGTCTGCACCCGAAATCCCTCTTTGGTGAGAAAGCGGGTCATGATCTCGTGAACGGTCACATCGTCGTCGATGACCAGGATGAGCGGCGCATTCTCGGCCCCCGTCGGCTCCGATGCAACCTGGCTCGCAGGCGAGGCCGAAGGAGCGGGCGAGGCTTTCTTTTCCTCGACTACTTCGGCGGGCAGAAGTATGGTGAACGTCGAGCCCTTGCCCATTTCGCTGGAGACACTAACGTCGCCGCCCATCATCTCGCAGAATTTCTTGGTAATGGCCAGTCCAAGACCGGTGCCGCCGAACTTGCGGGTCGTCGAGGCATCGGCCTGGCTGAACGACTCGAACAGTCGATCCATCTGCTCGGGCGTCATGCCGATACCGGTGTCGGAAACGGCGAATTCGATGAAGCGACGCTCGCCGTGCAGGCGCGAGGCCACCTTCAGCCTGATCTCTCCGTTCTCCGTGAATTTGCTGGCATTGCTCAGAAGGTTAAAGAGCGCCTGGCGTACCTTGGTCAGGTCGGCTTTCATGACGCCGATATCGGCTTCCACCTCAAGATTCAGGGTATTGCCCTTCTGCTGCACGAGGGGTGATACCGTGGCGCCGACATCGGACACGGTGGCCGCAATCTCGAAATCTTCGATATAGAGTTGCATCTTGCCGGCTTCGATTTTCGACAGATCGAGAATGTCGTTGATGAGTGCGAGCAGGTGCTTGCCGGCCGAGCGAATCTTCTGCAGGTCGGGCCCGAACTCGTCCTGCCCCAGGTCTTCGGCCTCTTCGAGCAACATTTCGCTGTAGCCGATGATGGCGTTAAGCGGGGTGCGCAACTCGTGGCTCATGTTCGCCAGGAACGTGCTCTTCGACCGACTTGCTTCGAGGGCGCGATCACGAGCGGTGGCCAGCTCTTCTGCGACCCGCTTGCGCTCGGTAATGTCGTTGATGATGGCGATGAAGCGCCAGCGGTCGCCGGTTCGCGCCTCGGTTACCGCAACTTCAATGGGCACTTCGATGCCGTCCATGCGAAGGCCCGACTTTTCGAAGCGCAGGCCCTTTTCGCTGTTGTCGCTTTCGCGAACCATGTCGGCCATGGCCTGCACGTTCAGGCTGGGCACCAGCCGCTCGAGCGGATGCCCGATGACGAGCGCCGAGGGTACCCCGAAAATTCGTTCGGCCGCGGGATTGAAGGTTTCGATACCGCCCTGTTCGTCGGTGGTCACAATGCCGTCGGCGGCGCCGTCGACCACCGCTTCACGGTGGGCACTGGCGCTCAACAGGGCCACGGCCACCTTGTTCAGCGACTGCGCCACCTGACCGAGCTCATCGTCGCTGTCGATGGTCACGGGTTCTTCGTTACCCCGGGCAATGCGCTTGGCGGCAGCGTCGAGGTGCCGAATGGTGTTCATGATCGCTGCGTAAAACGCCGCCCCCAGATAGGCGGTGACCGCCACGAAGCCGACCTGCACCACGGTCGCAAGGGCAACCCGATTGCCCGCGGCCGACGAGAGAATGACGGCGTTGGACAGGGCACTTCCGGCAAACAGCGCGCCGAAGAGCAGGAATTTTTTCGGATAGGTCATCCGGTTCATCAACCGGACACCCGGCTTCAACAAGGCAGGCATGGTTTCTTCCCCCCGAAAAGCACAGACAGCGACCGATGACTCAAGGCGCCTTCATCATGGCGCCGTTGGGCAGCAGCAGGTCAGAGACGCTTTCGCCCCGTTCGCTCTTCTGGTACCGCGCGCAGTCGGCGAACTTTCCCTCGCAGAAGTAGGAGCGGAAAATCTTGCCGGTCGCCTCGGTCTCGAAAGCCGCGAACATCGGACAGGTTTTCAGATGAGAACAGACATCGGCCGGTGCGCCGGCCGTCGGTGAACATTCGCTCATGCGTTACCCACAGGAATCGAGTTGCCACGAAAAATATTTCTTGTGCACGCGGCGGTAGGCAAGAATGCCCAGCCCGGCGCCGACGATGGTAATGGCCGCCCCCCAGTATCCGCTACCCAGCTGCACGATGGAAGTACCCGGGCAGGCCCCCGTCAGCGCCCAGCCGATACCGAACAGCAGCCCGCCCGGAAAGTTTCCGGGATGCGAGGCCTTTTTCGGCGGCGGCAGCGTGCGGCCGTTCAGCCCGCGCTTGCCGCGCAGCAGAATAAGCCCCAGTGCGCCGATGGGCACGGCCGTACCTATGACGCCGTACATGTGAAAATCGGTCAGCGCAAACATGCCCGAAACATGGCCGAAATCGGCCACCCCCGCCTTGGCCACGATGAACCCGAAGAGCATGCCCATGCCGATATTGATGAGAACGTTCTTCATGCGACCACCCAACGAAGCAGAAGGGTAAGCGAAATGCCCGACGCGAAGTAGCCGAGAATGGCGACCAGGCTCGCGGGCGAAAGCACCGACAGGCCGCCCAGCGCATGCCCGCTCGGACAACCGCCCGCCATGCGCGCGCCGAAGCCGATCAGAAAGCCGCCCCCGAGAAGCACGCCGGCCTGCCCTGCCGTTCCCAGGGGAAAGAGGCCGTCGAAGGCGGGCCCCAACCCGAACGAGAGCGCCTTGCCTTGCAGCAGCGCGGCAACGACGGCGCCAAGGAATACGCCGGCCAACACAAGCCGGGGGTTGAACTCCAGGGGCTGTTTGACCGTAGCCGACGGAGCGGTAAGCGTAGCCACGTCTATACCCAGCGACGCAGGATCGATGCCCTGCTCACGGGCGAAGGCAAGCACGGCCTCGTCCATGCTCACGGCCGGTTCGGCCTTCGGCAAGAGGGGCGCCTTCCACTCGGCAAGGGCATTCTCCATCGTCGACGACATGCCGACAAGCCGGTTATAGACCCACGTGTACAAAACGATAAAGAGCCCGAGGGCCGGCCCACCGACCCACCACGGCCATTCGTGCGCGAAAATACTCTCCCACATACCCTTTTCTCTTTACAGCGACTACACAGTTTACCGCTCTGCTCACCGTGACACAAATCATCGCATCACGGAATGCAATGTGTTAAGGAGGGGCTTACAGACTGAAGTGTAGACCGGTCGTGCCGAGGTGGGCAGCAGGAGGTGAGTGGTCACGTGCTGCACGGCTGCAGGACAGTGGCCTGTGGCCGGTTTCGGGAGGCACGGGGGCTGTTTTACCCTCAGACTTTCAGACCTACAGACCTGCAGACGTGCGGACCTGCAGGCACGCAAGACGTCAGCGCCGGGCTGCACGACAAATCGGATATTCGTGGCAACCAGGGCTTGCCTGACGCGAGAAACATCGGCACCGCCCTCTGCGCACCCGATGTGTATTCTGTCGGCGTCACCTTGTTCGCGGTACTCGGGCAACGGCCCGCCCGGCAAGCGCCCACGGCTTTCCGGCAGGCTCTATGCATGGTAGTTTGACTGCTCCTATACTTGGGGTGTGCATGCAGTACGCCCACCCGCGTGCCCTGCGGCGGTTTACCGTCATCGCCCGCCGGCAGACACGCAGGTACGCAGTCGACGAAAGTGAGAAACGACGCCCCCGGCGCCGTTTCGGGGAGGTGAGGTGACGAGCCGCGCGCTCACGTCCGGGTCGGAAAATCGCCGTCCGGTCAAAACCAGCATAGCCACCGCGGGCCCCGCCGTCGGGCGCATCGACGCCATCGACCTGGCGCGGGGCGTGGCCGTGACCCTGATGATACTCAGTCACGGGGTCAAGGGTCTGCTCGACTTCGACCAGATACCGGTGTGGGGCATGGTGCCCATTCACCTGGTGACCAAGTTCTCGTCGTCGCTTTTCATTCTCGTCTTCGGCGTGGCGCTCGCCGTTGCCTTCGTTCCCCATACGACGGGCTCCGACTGGCCGTTGCGGCGACGCAAGCTGTTGATTCGCGCGCTCGTGGTCTTCTTCTGGTACAAGGTGCTGACCATTGTCGAAATGGTGCACCTGTACGAACCCGACGCCATTCTGAACGCACTGCTGTACCGGGGCTTTCCCGTTTACGTCGAAATTCTGGGCTTCTACGCCATCGCCCTGATGTGGATTCCCTTCGCACTTCCCCTCTGGCGCAAGACGCCTACCGTTTTGCAATTTGCCAGTCCGCTGCTGGCTGTCATCGCCTATGCGTGGCTGTACCGGAACTTCGACTTCTTCGGCTCCGACGTGCTGCAGGCGCTGGTGGTCGAACACGAAGACCATTACACCTGGGGGCAGTTGTCGCGTCTGCCCCTGGTACTGCTGGGCCTGGTCGCCGGCGACTTCATCGCCCGAAACTACCGCCGGCCGGGCGGCAGAATGCGGGTAACCCTGCTGTTCGGGGGCATCGGCGTCCTTCTGCTGGGCGTATTCACAGCCGTTTCGTGGTCGGAGATCGGCGAACGCCTGTGGTCCATTGCCATGAACGAAGGCAAACACCCACCCGAAGCGCCCTTCATGCTCTTCAGCGTCGGCGGCGCCTCGCTCATTCTGGCAGCGGCCCTGCTGGGCGGCAGAAAGCTGGCCGTGTGGCTCGCGCCGATCACGGTCATCGGCAAGAACGCTCTGCAGGGGTTCATCTTTCACATCTTTCTCATCTTCATCGTCTTCCGGTATCTGCTCGACTACTGGCACAGCATTTCATACGGCTACGCCCTCGCGCTGACCGGAATCGCCATCATCGGAACCGCCATCTGGATAAAGGCTACACGTTGGGTACAGGCAAACTCGTAACAGCATTGGTAACCGTCATCTTGTTTTCCTTTCTCGCCTCTACCGCGCAGGCATCGACCACCGCGGCCACCCGCGCCCCGTGGCAGGAAAAGCTGCAACGACAACTGGCCGCCATCGACGCCTCGTACCCCGGCGAACTCGGGGTATACGTCAAGGATGTTTCGAGCGGACTCGACGTATCGCTTCGCGCAGACGAGCCGTGGTATCTGGCGTCGGGCGTCAAGATACCGGTTGCCGTTGAGCTTCTTCGACAGATGGCCGATGGTCGTTACACCCTCGAAACCAAGGTCGAATTGCAGCCCCAGGATTATGTCGACGGCGCGGGACAGACGAACTGGCATGCGCCGGGCAGCCGACTAAGCATTCGCTACCTGCTCGAACAGATGCTGATTTACAGCGACAATACGGCAAGCGACGTGCTCATTCGTCTCGTCGGAATCGACCGCGTCAACGCGCTGGTGCAATCCCACGCTACCGACTTCGCGCCCATTACCACGCTGGCCGACGTGCGCCGCCACGTCTACAGCTACTTTCACGAAAACGCCTTCGGCTTGACGAGCGCCGACCTCTTCGCCCTCAAGAAACAGCGCAATGAAGTACGCCGCGTCGAAGTACTTGCCCAGCGGTTGAAGGTAAAACCGGCCGCCTTTTCGACGACCACCATCGACGACGCGTTCGCCGCCTACTACGCCGGGCTACTCAATTCGGCGCCGCTGCGCTCCTATGGCAGATTTCTCGAGAAAGCCCTGGGTGGAAACCTGCTCGCCCCCACGCAGACCGCCCACCTCGTCGACGTCATGACGCGGGTCGAAACGGGTAAGCTGCGGGTCAGGGCAGGCCTTGGTTCCGAATTCGAGTTCGCCCACAAAACCGGTACGCAGTACAAGCGGCAGTGCGACTTCGGCATGGCGTGGAGAAATGAGAACGCGAACGAAGTTGCCGATGGCAAACCCCGGCGGGTTCTCATCGCCGTCTGCAGCCGGAACGAGAGGTCGGTGGCCCGCGCCGAGGCCGCCATGCGCGCCGTCGGAAAAGCGGTGTCCGAATCGGGCGTCTTCACCGAACCGAACTGATACACGAAGAGAGGTTCATGGCTCGAAATCGATTGCGCATTCCGCTTCTTGCTCTCGCTCTGTCGATCGCCCCAGCCCTCGCGGCGGCCGATACCGGGAACGATCCGCTCGGTGAACTTGAAGACCGGATTGCCGCCCTCGACGAGGCTACGCCGGGGCACCTGGGCGTGTATATCAAGCGCATGAGCGACGGGCAGGTTGTCGCACACGAAGCCGACCGGCCCTGGTACCTTGCCTCGACCACCAAGGTGCCCGTTGCCGTTGCCGTGCTGCAGCGAGTCGAACAGGGGCAACTCAGCCTCGACACAAAACTCACCCTCGAGGAAAGCGACTACGTCGACGGATCGGGCCGTCTGCTCTGGATCGACCCCGGTGCAACCTTTACCGTGGGCGAACTTCTCGAGGAAATGCTGGTTCACAGCGACAGCACGGCGGCCGACATGCTCATACGCCTGCTGGGCGAAGACGATCTCAACAAGCAGATACGCACGCGAATGGTCGAAAACGGCTTCGGCACCCTTACCACCATTCTGCAGGTGCGCTACGACGCCTACGCCGAATTGCACACCGGCGTGACCCGACTCGACAACATGGATTTCGTTCGACTGAAGAATGCGGCGCCCGGACCCGACCGCCTCGAGGCGTTACGCAAGACCCTGGACGTGCCGCCTGAGGAACTTCGCCTGCCGAGCATCGAGGCTGCCTTCGAGAATTATTATGAACGTAAACGGAACTCGGGCACGCTCACGGCTTTCGGACGCTTGCTCGAACGGCTGGTCGGCGGCGAGCTTCTCTCGCCCCCGAACACCCAGCGCCTGCTCGGGTGGATGGAGGCCATGGACACCGGTGAGCATCGCATTAAAGCCGGATTGCCCGCCGACGTTCGTTTCGCCCAGAAAACGGGCACGCAGTTGGCCCGCATCTGCAATGTCGGCGTCATACGTTCCACCCCCGGGCCCGACTCCGGCGACGACGGCGACCGCAGCATCGTCATCGCTGCCTGCATGGAGAAATTTCCCGATTTCGACCAGGCCGAAGCAACGCTGGCACGTGTCGGCGAGGCTGTGGCCGAGACGTTGCTCCAGGCCGAAAACAAGACTGCGGGATGGAAGAAATAGGAGCAGCCAGGCTTCCGGCTCACCCCCCCGACACCGCCTGCGACTCTCCTCTTCATGCATGCCACCCGGCTGAGCGGTATACTACCCTTTTCCCTCTTCCAAGTGGAGTCGCATGATGGCCGGTTTCAAGGAATACGATCGCTACGACGGACTGGGTCTTGCCGAATTGGTTCGCAAGAAGGAAGTCGCCCCCGCCGAACTACTCGAAGAGGCGATCAGCCGCACAGAAGCCGGCAACCCGAAGTTGAACGCGGTCATCACCAAGACGTACGACCAGGCCCGCGAATACGTGAAGGGCAAGTTGCCCAACGGCCCCTTCACCGGCGTTCCGTTCCTGCTGAAAGACCTGCACCATGCGGAAAAGGGCGTGCGCATGACCAACGGCTCCGCGTCGATGCGCGACTACGTGCCCGACTACGACGCCGAGCTCACCAAGCGATTCCGCAAGACGGGGGTGGTATTTTTCGGGCGCACGAACACGCCTGAATTCGGTCTGCTCGCCATTACCGAACCGCACGCTTTCGGCACGACCCGTAATCCCTGGGACACCAGCCGTGTTCCCGGCGGTTCGAGCGGCGGATCGGGAGCGGCGGTGGCGGCCGGATTTGCGCCCATGGCCTCGGCCAGCGACGGCGGCGGCTCTATTCGTATTCCCGGCGCGCACTGCGGCCTGTTCGGCCTCAAGCCCACACGGGGAAGAGTTCCCACCGGACCGATGGAGGGCGAAATCTGGGACGGCGCGGGCCAGAGCCACATTCTCTGCCGCTCGGTACGCGACAGCGCAGCCATGCTCGACGCGGTCGCCGGTCATGAATCGGGCGCTCCCTACCACATTGCTCGGCCCAGGCGGGCGTACCTGAAGGAAATCGACAAGCCGCCCCGCAAACTGCGCATTGGCTTCAACACCGAGTCTCCCCTCGGCACGAAGGTCGACCGTGAATGCGTGCGCGCCGTCGAAAATACCGCCAGGCTTCTCGAGGAACTCGGGCATACGGTTGAACCGGTCAAGCAACCGGTCGACGGCAAGGCCGTGGCCACCGCCTACCTCACGATGTACATGGGCCAGGTGGCTGCCGAACTGCGCTGGCTCGAACATCATGTCGGCAAGGGCAGCAGCAAGAAGGTCGAACCGTTGACCGAAACGCTGGCCCGTCTGGGCGAAGCCCTGCCGGCCGGTGTGTACGTGCACTCGCACTGGGGCTGGAACAACTTCGCAAGGGGAATGGCGGCCTTCCACGAAACCTGCGACCTCTACCTCATTCCCACGACGGCCGAGCCACCGGTGCGCTGCGGCGAGCTGCAACCCAGGGGCTTTCAGAAGCTCGGCACGGTGCTCGTGAATCAGCTCAAGCTGGCGCCTGTTGCCGTGCGAACCGGCATCATCGACAGCATGGCCGAGCAAAGCCTTGCGAAGACCCCGTTTACCCAGCTGGCGAACCTGACCGGCCAACCGGCCATGTCGGTTCCCCTGCACTGGACGCCTGAAGGGCTACCGATCGGCTCGCAGTTCGTGGCCCCCTTCGGCGACGAAGCCACGCTGTTTGCGCTGGCGGCGCAGTTGGAGCAGGCGCGGCCGTGGTTCGGGAGGCGGCCGGACGGGCGGACGGCGTGATAGGTGATAGGTGATAGGTGAGAGGTGAGAGGTGAGAGGTTTCGTGCAGCACGGGTGCACGCCTGTGACCTGTGAAATCTGGCCTGAAATCAGACGATGGATGCACGGGGACATTCCGTTATCTGGTCCGCCGGCTTTCAGCCGGCTCTTGCAGTGAAATATGTGTAGAAGCCGCATCTAAGTCGGCGCGAGAGTACCGAACGCATTGTTGAGCTTGACCCGACGCCTAAGTGACTTTTCCGAATCTTATCTCAGTCTCCCAAACTCTCTGCCCCAACCTGAGGGCATGCACAAAGCTGAAACTGCTAGACCAGCTTTTGAATGGCTGTCATGGCTGCCAGCATCGCAGCGATGACAAGGCTGAGCTTGGCAATGACTCTTGACTCAAGCGCCTTCATGCTCGTTTCGAGGGAGTTCACTTTGGATTCGAGTGCACTCATCCGGCCGCTGAGTCCGGCATCCAGGGTGTCGAGCTTCGCGTTCAGGGAAGACTCGAACTCCTTGAAGTCGCCTTTGGTGGCCAGGTGCTCTTGCTCAAGTCTGCCGGGCTCCACGTTGCAGAAAAGCTGTTGGTCAGCTGGATTTCGTCCAGCTCCGAATCGGCTCCTACAAAAACTTGAGAATCGCAGTCGCGGTCGCCACGGTCGCCACTATCAACCCACCCAGCTTGGCGATAATCCTCGACTCAAGGGCGTCCATGCGACCGCTCAGCTTGGCGTCAAGACTGTCGATTTGACTGCTTAGCCTGGCGTCCAGGCCGCTGAGTTTGGCGTCGAGGCTGGAATTCTGACCACTGATTCTGTCGTCGAGGCTGTCGATTCGACCGCTCAGCCGGGCGTCGAGGCTGTCGATTTGACTGCTCAGCCGGGCGTCGAGGCTGTCGATTTGACTGCTCAGTCGGGCATCGAGGCTGTTAATTCGACCGTTCAGTCTCTCATCCAGGGACTCAAGCTTGAATTCCAGCTTTCTGATGTCGTCCTTGGTCGCCAGATGCTCGGCAATCAGCAACAGATTTTCACTCGCCAGAATATCGGCCTGTGACTCGGGCATACCTGCCTCGGTAAGTCGTTTAACGTATTTCCGCGAATCGTAAAGAGATGACATCCACGGCTCCAGTTTAGCACGACAAAGCGGGGCAACCTGCTGCGTCGGCGCCGATGTATCCCGGGTAACTGCGAGAAGGGAAGCAAAAAGCACACCTGTTTCATCGTGGCATCCAAGCACGCGAGACTCCTTTTCGAGCCGGGTGAACAACCGTCCCAG
>JAWLBW010000156.1:1738-10328 GCA_041687475.1 bacterium | reverse complement strand
CGGGATACGGCGATCCCGCCAGCCGCGACCGCCCATGGCCGCGCAACTCGAGGTTGAAAACGTCGAACCCCTGCTCGGCCAGGTAGTTGGCGAACGAGCGCCGGGTCAGGTGCCAGCTGTAGCGGTTCTGCCCGAAACCGTGAATGAGCAGCACCGCACCCCGGGTCGGTTCGCCGTCGGCCGCGCACTTGCGCACGAGTTCGATGCAACCGTCGGCACCGGTAACACCCACCCGTTCTTTGCGGAAACGCCCCCGGTGCCGCCCGTCGATCGGCTGATCGACGACGGCCGAATCGCGAACATCGACGCGCGCCATGTCGTCAGGCGCCCGTTTTGACCTTGGCTTCGACCTTTTCGATGAGGTCGATGAGCTCGCGCTGGCGGAAGGGCTTTTTGATGTAGCCGGTGGCGCCCTTCTTCAGGGCTTCCATCACACTGGCTTCCTCACCCTCGGTGCTGATGATGACGACGGGTACGTCGCCGTACTTTTCCTTCTCGCGACGAACGATGTCGAGAAAGGTAATGCCGTCCATGAGCGGCATGTTGATATCGAGCAGAATGAGCTCGATGCCCTCTTCTTCGCTGAGGCGCTTGAGAGCCTCGACTCCGTTCTTGGCCGTCACCAGCTTCACGTCGGGAAAACGACGAAAGCTCATCTGGTGAAGGTTGAGAATGATGTCGGAGTCGTCGACGGCCAGAATTTTTTTGAACATGACGAAGGCTTTCCGAAAATTACGAGTGTCGACTATTGTTCGGTCATGGGCACGTTGAAGTCTGCCTGCAGTGCCAGCTCTTCACCCTGAAGAACCGCCTGCCCCGCGAAGCGACCCGAAACCCGGCCGTTGCTCATGTCGAGAATGGTGAGCGAACCCGAGGCATCGGTCGCGCTGTAGACGCTGCTGCCCGAAACCGACTGGCTGTACTGTAAACCGGCTTTCGTCAGGTCGGGCAGCCAGTTCTGCATGAGCACGACGCCGTACTGCCCGGGCGTTGAGCGAAAACCGAAAACGAAGGTATGGTTTCGCCCCGTGCCGTCCAGCAGATTGGCCGTCAGCTGCGACATGCCGCTCATGACGGCCGAAATGGCCACCACGTTCTGCTCGCCGACCTCGAGATTCATGCCGTCGACGGTTGCCCGGAAACCGGCTGAAATCGTGGCGTCGGTACCGCAGGTATCGCATCCGGGCGCCCCTGTATCGTCAGGGGTGTAGCCCAGCGCTTTTTCCTTGGGAAAAACGGTACCCTCGGGCTTGAGAAGGACGCCGTCTTCGGCGCCGCAGCCCACTCCCAGGAGCAGAAGGGCAACAGTCAGGATAAGGGAAGCACGTCGCGTCATAGCCGGCACACGGGGTCAAGTGTATCAAAATGCAGGCGCAGCGGCTAGGTCGGGCACGCCCCATAGAGGCTCGCCCGAAGTTTGCCGTCCCACCTCGGGGTCGGGATCGATGCGCCACTCGAAATGCCCGACTTCGGTCACGTCACCACCGTATACCGACATGGTCACGTAATCGAAGACCGCCCAGGTCGAATAGGGGTCCTGGTTGTTCGAAAACACCAGGCGCAGCGACTCGCTGTCTTCTTCACGCGGAAGAACATAAACCTGTTTCTCGGCCGCCGAACAGACCTGCGGATACTGTTTGTCGCAGTAGGCGAAGTCGTAATACGCATCGAGCGAAAGCTTCGCTTCGCGCGCGGCATCGACCGGGGCAAGAGGCTCGAGCACCTCGACGGCGTCTCGCTTCTCGACCGGCGCGTCATCGCCTCCGCAGGCAATGGCAAGAGTCAGCAGGCTGCAGGCAAGCAGGCGTTTCATAGCCCGATCATATTATCACCGTGCGATCGCCGATACCAGTGCAGCCGTCATGCGGCGAAAAGGGGCCGCCGTACCGCCACGGCGTCCAGGCGTTCGGCAAGAAGACGCGCCGGCGCTTTCACGGCGGCAAGGCACCTGCTATGCTATTACGGCCATGACTGGACGAAACTTATTTATCAGGCTGACAGCCCTCTTGATGTTTGTCCTTCCCGGCTGCGGGCAGGACGATCTCGAACCAGCCCCCGAGGGGTACACCCGCACGACCGAAAGCCGCTCGGGTCTCGTGCTTTATGCGCCCCGCCCTTTTCAGGTCAAGGCCCTGAATCAGGACGGGCATGCCGGCTTCACCATCGAATATGTCGATCGTGAACTGGTCGCCGCCGTGTTTCGCACCAATGCCTCGAACGTGTCCCTCGGCAGCTATGCCGACCAGGAAGTGACCTCCGAGGCCTATGCCCGAAATGCCCAGGCCATGCTGGTTGCGCGTCTTCGCGACGAAATCAGGCAACTGCTGCCCAATGCAAAGCCCGAGGGAGACGGCTGGCGCCTCATGACCCTCGAGCAGGGCGTCTCTCGCGACCGAGACGGTAATTTCGGCGGCTTCGGTCGCTATGCGCTCGAGTTCGGCACCGCCTTCCGCACCCGCAGCGTCGACATGTTCGGCTATCTGGCGCAACAGGTCGGCAAAATGCAGATTTCCGACTTTCCCCCCGATCCGTCGAAGTATCATCCGGCCGGCGCCAACACCATCGATTTCATCGTTTCCTTCGCCATGCAGCGCGAATCGGGCTTCTTTACCGGCGAGTCTTCGCCCAGGTTGATCGACGTCGGAATCGCCGCCATACCACGCAGCAAGTCATCGGCACAGGTGCTGCGCGCCCTCGACGACGTGCTCGCGTTCAAGAGCCTCGGGCGTTCGAACCATGAATTCGTCGAGGAAACGACCACCTTCACCTTCTCCGAAACCGGCCCCCCGGTCGATTTCGTGCTGGCCCTCAACAACGGGCCAGAGATGTCGCAGGAGGCGCCCCACATCATCGACGCTTTCAGCCGGTGGGTCGCCGACATGACCGTCGACGCCGACTACGACTGGCGGGTGGCCGTCATTACCCATGACTCGGCCTCGCCCCTTCATTTCGCCGACGGCAAGACCTGGCTCGGCCCCCGGTCGAACACGCCCGACGAGCAGATGAAGACGGCCCTCACCACCTTGTTCGCCAACCCCGTCGGCGGCCGGAACGAACTGCTGCAGAACGCCGTTCGCCTGGTGCGCGGCGACGAGCTGGCCACCTTTCACCGCGAAGGCGCGCCGCTCGTGCTCTTCACGGCCTCGGACAGCGACAACGACTCGCTCTCGGTCGAAACGGGCACGAGCATTCAGAACGATTCGGAATTCTACAAGTCATACGCGGCGTGGCTTGCGCCCTACGAATCCTGGGTCGCCATGCAAGCTTCGACCACCTCGTGCAGCGGCCCGCTGGGCATGGAGTCGAATACGGCCGGACGCCTTCTCTCCGGCGCAGCCGTGTGGTTCGGCGCCATATCCCACGATTTCTGCAGGCAGACACCCCGCGCCGCCGCCGTATCACTGGCCAGGGTGGGGGCGCAGCGTGGCGCACGATTCCGCTTCGACGTGCCGCCGCCGATACCGTTCACCCTCTCGATTGCGGTCAACGGAGCGCAGGTGCCCGCCGACGAGGCTCGGGGGTGGGAGTACGACCTTTACTTCGACCGCCTGCTGTTTGCGCCGACGGTGCTCATGAAGGACGGCGACACCGTCAAGGCCACCTATCGTACGCTGCGCCCGCGCCAACGTTGACCCCGCGCGGGCCCGGCCTATACAATGACCCCTTTGCCGGAGTTTTCCATGTCACCGTCAGCAGACAGCCGCATTTCGACGCCGATTACCGACATGCTCGGTATTCGCTACCCGATCGTCGCCGCGCCCATGTTTCTCGTCTCGAACGTCGACCTGGTCGTGGCCGCCGCCGAAGCCGGCATCATGGCCGCCTTTCCGAGCCTGAACTATCGCCCGGTCGAAGAGTTTCGCAAGGCCGTGCGAGAAATCAAGACGCGCACCGACAAGCCCTTCGGCGTGAATCTGGTCATGAAGCTGACCCCGCGCTTCGAAGAAGATCTGAAGATCTGCCTCGACGAAGGCGTGCCCCTGCTCATTACCTCGCTGGGCAACCCCACCGACATCATCAAGGACGCCCACGCCAACGGCACCAAGGTGTTCTGCGACGTCATTAACCTGCGCCACGGCATCAAGGTTCGCGATGCCGGCGCCGACGCCGTCATTGCCGTGGCCTCGGGCGCCGGCGGCCACGCGGGCGGCATTTCACCCTTCGTGCTCTACCCCTGGCTCAAAGAGGAATTGGGCGTTCCCATCATCGGCGCCGGCGGCATCGCCACGGGCGGCGCCATCGCCGCGACCCTCGCACTGGGCGCCGATGCGGCTTACGTGGGCACGCGCTTCATCGCTTCGGCCGAATCGGCCGCCGGCGACGACTACAAGAAAACGATCTGCGAATGCGGTCCCGAAGACGTCATCTACACGCCTGAGGTTTCGGGCACCAACGGCAACTTCCTCGCTCCCAGCATCGAAAAGTTCCGCAAGGGCGAAGTCCAGGGCGCGTGGAAGGATGTGTGGAGCGCCGGTCAGAACGTCGGTCTCATCAACGACATCAAGCCTGCCGCCGAAATCGTGGCCGACCTCGTACGCGAGTACGAAGCCGCGCGCGCCGGACTGCCCGCGCTGACCGAAGCTCAGAAAGCCTGAGTCTTTTTCGGGTGGAAGCCCCGGCGCCTGCCCTCGCCCCAAGGGCTGCGAGCGTTCAGTTTTTTTCAGTCTGGCGGAAGGGGAGAAGCGTGGCTGCTCCCCCTCTGCCGTTTGCCATCTGCAATCTGCCATTTTCCCCAAGAGGCGTTCCCGTGAACAAGCTTCTCCACAACCCGCGTTGCAGCAAGAGCCGTCAGGCCAAAGAGCTTCTCGAAGAAGCCGGCGTATCCTTCGAAGAAGTGCAGTACCTCAAAGAGCCGCTCACCGTCGACGAACTCCGTCGCCTCACGCAGCAGCTGGGCATCAGCCCCATCGAAATGGTGCGCACCAAGGAAGAGCCGTTCAAAAAACACGGGCTCGACAAGGAAGGCGTGACCGACGAACAGGTGCTTGCCGCCATTGCCGCCGACCCCATCCTGCTCGAACGCCCCATCTTCATCAAGGGCGACAAAGCCGTCATCGGCCGACCGCCCGAACGAGTGAACGAGCTGCTGTAACGTGCAGCACGGTTGCACGGCCTGCCCATCAGACCTTCAGACCTGCTGACTGGCGGACCAAGCGACGCTCCGCGTTCTGCGTTCGAAGATTTCCGCGTTCCGGTTTCCGCGTTTGGGTTACCGCCGTCCGCCGTCCGACGTCCGACGTCCGACGACCCACAGTGTCAGCCCCGATCGACGACGGCCGCCACGTCGCCGTAACGGGCGATGTAGTACTCACGGCCTTCCACCCGACAGCTGAGCGCTTTTTCGGTGGGTACGAGCACGGTCTGTCCGGCGCTGATCGAGGGACGGGGAAACTCCGAGAACTTCTCTTCCGAACAATGCGGTCCGGCCGCAATGACGCGAAACTGCACGTACTTGTTCGACGGACCGGCCGCCGTTACCGGAATCAGAATGCCGCCCGACGAGCGGCTCTCCTTCTGCTCGAGCGGCTCGAGAATGATGTGGTCCGTAAGCGGCCGAAACGATGTTTCTTCGGGGAACAAGGAAGCTTCCAACAATACGTTTGACATCTCACATCACCTGCGTGGCAGAAAATGCGGGCGCGGCGTGCGCCTCGACGGCGAAACGCAAAAAGGGCCCTATCTCAACCAGATATTGTTACACAGCCCCGGGGCCCTCGGCAATCGCCGGGCCTGGGGCCAAAAACGGGTGAAAGAGGCAGGATTCCTTCCCCGTAAGGGCTTCCCTTGGCGAAGCGCTGCGCTACAATGGTCTGAACGGAGGACGTAGCAGAATGAGCACGCAGGAAGAGAAGCGACTGGCGGCGAAAGGCATCACGTGGAACCTGGGCGACCTGTACGAAGGGCCCGACGATCCGAACATCAAGGGCGATCTGGAGGCCTGCGTCAAGGCCGCCGACGAGTTTGCCGCGACCTGGCGGGGAAAAATCGACAACAACCTGACCGCCGCCGCGCTGGCCGAAGCGATGAAGGAGCTCGAAGCCTTTCTCGATCAGGCCTATCGCCCCGTGTGCTACGCCCAGCTGCTGCACTCGGCCGACACCCTGAACGAAAAAGCGGGCGCCCTGCTGCAATACGTACAGGAAAAAGCCACCGAGCTGTCGACCCGGCTCATTTTTTTCGATCTGGCGTGGATTGAGGTCGACGACGCCGTTGCCGGGAAACTGCTGGCCGACCCGGCTCTCGAGCGCTACGCGCATCACCTGCGCACCCTGCGCAAGTACAAGCCCCACCGGCTGAGCGAGGCCGAAGAGCGCATCATGGCCGAGCTCGACAACACAGGTTCGTCGGCTTTCCAACGTTTGTTCGATCAGCAGCTGGCCGACATGCGTTTCGACGTCGACCTTCCGACCGGTCGCGCCACGATGAGCGAAGAAGAGGTACTCGCGCTCCTGCACAGCCCCGACCGGGCAACGCGCAAGGCGGGCGCCGATGCGTTGACGGCGGGGCTCAAGGCCAACCGCCGCCTGCTGACCTTCGTGTTCAACAACCTTGTGCAGGATCACGCGGTAGGCGATCGGTTACGCCGCTACGCCGACCCCATGGACGCGCGCAACCTGGCCAATGAAATCGATCGGCGCACCGTCGACGCGCTGCTCGACTCGTGCGACAAGCGGGCGGGCATGGTGCAGCGCTATTACCGCATCAAGGCGAAGCTGCTCGGCATAACCGACTTCGCCGACTACGACCGCTACGCCCCGATGACCGCCGAAGAAGACCGCATCATTCCCTTCGCCGAAGCGAAAGACATGGTGCTGGAATCATACGGCGCCTTCTCGCCGCAGATGGCCGACATCGCCGGCGAGTTTTTCACCAAGCGGTGGATTGACGCCGAAGTGCGCGACGGCAAGCGCGGCGGCGCCTTCAGCCACGGCATGGTGCCCTCGACGCACCCGTACGTCTTTCTGAATTACACGGGCGGTCGGCGCGACGTACAGACCCTGGCCCACGAACTCGGCCACGGCGTGCACCAGTACCTCTCGCGCAAGCAAGGCCTCTTTCACTCCGACACGCCGTTGACCACGGCCGAAACCGCCAGCGTCTTCGGCGAGATGCTCGTTTTTCAGCGTCTTCTGAAGGAAACCCCCGACCCCAAGGCGCGCCTGGCCCTGCTGTGCGGAAAGCTCGAAGACTCCTTCGCCACCGTGTTTCGCCAGGCCGTCATGACCCGCTTCGAACAAAGCCTGCACAAAAGCCGACGCGAACAGGGCGAACTGCCGGCCGACCAGATCAACCGCCTGTGGCTCGACGCCAACCGCATCATGTTCGGCGACAGCATCGACCTTCGCGACGACTACGGCTTCTGGTGGATGTACATACCCCACTTCATTCACACCCCGTTCTACACCTACGCCTACGCCTTCGGCGAGCTGCTGGTACTCGCGCTGTATAAGCGATATGAGGAAGAGGGAAAGGATTTCGTGCCCCGCTACCTCGACTTGCTTTCGGCCGGCGGTTCCGAGCGCCCCGAAGTTCTGCTTTCCAAGGCCGGCATCGACATCACGCACCCCGAATTCTGGAACGGCGGCCTCGACGTACTCGAAGCCATGGTGGGCGAAGTCGAAAAGCTTGCCGGTTGAAGAGATCGGTCGCGCTTCGCGCCCATCTGTAACTGAAGGGCGTTTTACAGGAGCTCGCAGGGAGCGCAGAGGGAACCTGCTCGAAACACACGGCTGCACACCAACCTGGTGCGTTCTTTCTTTTTTCTTTTCCGAAACAAAAAATATGAAAGCGCTGTTCGGGTAGCGCGTTGAACGCCGCCGAGCAATCTCTGCGGGCCCCGCGCTCTCCTGTAAATATCCTGTCCTTCATTCAGAGAAAGAAAGTGCGCACAACGCCACTGAGTATTCCTGCTGCGCCTTAGCGTCTCCGTGTATCCCCTCCTGTTTTTCCCGATGCAACCCTCTCATACGATTTCGAAAATACCCCATAGCTTTTCAAAATCAGTTGGGCTATGCTGAAGGTGAATTTGCGCCCAGGAGTAACCTGGGGCAGGTTTGAGTCGGTATCTTTGCCGACTCGTTTTGGCGGCGTCCTTGGTGCATTCGAAACTGTCCATGACTGAAAACGTTCGGCTGCCAGGATAGACTTCCTGCGCAGACGGACGTTTTTCTGTTTCCTGCCCCGGTTCCCGCCAGCCGGGCCTTTCGCATGGTGCGGAAGCCCTTTGTCCTGGACCCCACATGGGTCCGCAGTGAGATAGTGCATGAAACTGTTCGTAGGTAATCTTCCGTACTCCGTCGACAGCGCCGAGCTGCAGGCTATTTTTGAGCAGAACGGCCTGACCGTCGATCACGCTCGCGTCATCACCGATCGCGAAACGGGCCGCAGCCGCGGTTTCGGCTTCGTCGATACGCCCGATGGCGAAGAGGCGATCAGCAAAATGTCGGGGTACCAGATGGATGGCCGGGGGCTCACGGTTAACGAAGCCCGCCAGCAGGAAGAGCGTCGTGGTCCGGGCGGTCCGGGCGGCGGCCAGCGTCGTGAACGTCGCGATCGCTGGTAAACCAGCAGCACGGTAGCGCCCTCGTGG
>JAWLBW010000156.1:0-1728 GCA_041687475.1 bacterium | reverse complement strand
TCGAATGCCACCAAGAGCCCCCGGGAAACCGGGGGCTTTCGTATTTCAGGCGCCGAGCCCCCCGGCGGCCTGATACCGCTCCAGGGCCGCACGCATGCGAGCACAGACATCGTCGCGAAGCTCGGCCGGAGATTCGACCAGCACGTCGGGGCCGAAGGCGCACACCCACGAGACGAACTCGGGCGAGAGCGTCGTGCGCAGGTGAAAGCGAACGTCGCCCTCGACGGTCTCTTCGACCCGTTGGTCTTCGCCCCAGATACGGGTTTCAAGATAATTGCGCAGTTTGGGGTGACAGCGCAGCGACACGTCGGTGGTCTCGCCCGGAAACATACCGAAGCGTTCGCCGCGATAGCGCGCCGGGTCCCAATCGTCGGGGGGAGTAAAGGGGCGCCCCAGTTCAACATCTTCAATCAGCGGTACGCTGAGTACGAAGGCCGGTTGCCCCTCGCCCTTGCGCGCAATGAGATACAGCCCTTCCTTGTACACCATGAGCGTCAGCGGCTCGAGCTCCTTCGTACCATTCCACCCGCGATAGCGTACGTGCACGGTCTTTTCGAGCACCAGCGCCGATATTAGATAGCTCAGAGCCTCGTCATTGGTCACCCGCTGCTGGCCCGTGTGAAAGACGCTGAATTTCTGCGCGAAACGGTCAATGACCTTGCGCTTGCCCGGTGCATTCTCGGCAATGGCGCCCACCAGGGCCTGGGCGGCCTTTTCGAGTCCGTCGGTCAGGCCGCTGTCGGCAGGCACAAAGTCGAGAAAGCGCGACGCCAGAAAAAGCGATACATAGTCGTAAATGCCGTGATCCAGGGTCAGAATGGGCCCGTTCACCCTGATATGCGGACGCCGATCGATATAGGTGATTTCGACGGCCGGACGTCCGTCGGGTGTCGACAACCGATCGGCCAGCGCCTCAATGTATCGCTTGACGGTTTTGGGATCGACCTCGAGCAGCTCGGCGGCATCACGCACCGGCCACCCGTGCCTGCGACGGTCGAGTTCGAGAATCAGGTCAATCATGCGCAGGGCAGACCCGAAGGTGGGCTTACGATTCGACATTGCAGTTCGACTCAGCAGAATACCGGTAAGAAAGAAACCGGTTCGGAAATAAAACCACATGCGGTGCGATAGGGCAAGCCTGAACGATATCGCCGAACACGCACCGCCCGGATATACGAACGGTCGGTCTATGATATCTCAGCAGGTAGACAGCCCGTGACCACTGCGCACCCGGGCCTGTTGGGCCGATGATGCGATGGAAGTACGCCCGTTCGCAGGAAGAAGAAACGGCTCAGTCGGTCGACAAGAGCGACAGCAGGCGACCGATCACCAGTGTTTCGATCCGGTCGGCAAATTGAGAAAGGGAAGCATGGGATTCGCCGGTAAGCATTTCGGCGCGCATGAGGGCGTTGTCGTGCAGGTCGGTAACGAAGGCGCGCAGCTTGTCGGGCCCGATTTCACCTTTCGCCGCCTGGTTCAGATAGGTACGCAGGCGATCGGCCGTTACGCGAACGTCGTCGACCCGGGCGGTCAGGCCGGCCTCGAGCATGGCTTCGGTCTCATGCACCGTGACCTTGTTTTCGTCGGAGGCGAGCTCGTCGAAGTATGCTTTCCAGTCGTTTTCCACCAGTGAGCTCCGCATGGCGGCCATGCACGGGGTAAAAGAGAGTCTTGCCCGTGAAGAGACGGTGCATCTTCATGGTAGCGAGAGGTGTTCCGGCTGTCTAC
>JAWLBW010000155.1:0-10378 GCA_041687475.1 bacterium | reverse complement strand
TCGAGTACGTGCAGCGCTACAAGGAGCGCGACGATACGGCGCAGGTCCTTTTCTTCGCCGGCGATACCTACTTCAAGAACGGCAACTGGGCCGAAGCCGCCTCGGTGTTCGAGAACTATATCCGTGGTCCGTGGGAGCCCAAGGAGCTGCTTGTCGAGGCCCATTACAAATGGGCGCAGGCGGTCGAGAACATGGGCGACCCGGGCCGGGCCCGTCGGCTGATTATCGAAACCCGCGCGGTTTACGATCGTGAAGTGGCCAAGGGTAAGGCCGTTCCCCCCGCTTTCGGGGCGCATGGCGCCTTCCTCGAGGCCAGCGATGCCTATGTCGAGTACCAGGAACTCAAGCTGCAGCTACCGGCGGCGCGCATGGCAAGGCAGCTCGAGCAGAAGGCCAAGCTGTTGCAGAAGGTGGTGGGCAACTTCACCAAAGTCGTAACCTACGGCGATCCGGGCTGGGCCACGGCGGCCCTCTATTACATCGGCGACGCGTACCAGAATTTCGCCAACACGCTGTTTGAAGCGCCGGTGCCGCCTGAGCTCGACGAGGTTGAAGCCGAAATTTACCAGCTCGAACTGCAGGATCAGGCTTTCCCCATCGAAGACAAGGCCCTCCAGGCGTTTCAGAAAACCCTCGATGCCGCGCTGAAGAACGGTGTGGAGAACGAGTGGACGGAGCTGGCCCGCGAGCGTTTGCGCAGGTTGAATCCCAACCTTGAACGCCCGAAGGCCAAGGAACTTTTCGTGAGTGGAAGAAACGAATTCTTCTACCGCTTCGGTTCTACCATGGACAACAACCCCGCCTACGCCATTCGCGAGGGCAGGGTCGTCTATGCGGGCTCCGAGGTCGAAGGGGGCAAGAAGCCCGAAGCCGTGAAGCTGACGCGCGCGCAGGATCGCATTCTGCGCGCCGGTACCACGCCCGCCCTCTATCTCTCGGGCGAGGGAATGGTCATCGAACCCCCGGTCGAGGTGCAACGTGCGCGTTGAGAACCGTCTCTCGCTGTTGTTCCTGCTGCTTGCCATGGGCCTCGCCGCCTGTACGGGGGGGCGCGAGTCGATGCGCGGCGAAGAGGGCTATGCGCAGGCGGTTACGGCGCCTCCGGGGTCGCGCGAGTACCTCGAGCAGCTCACCAGGGCCCAGCCCGAGAACGCCGACGCCTTCTACGACCTGGCCATTCGCTTCGGTCAGGACGGCCGCCTCGACAAGGCCGAGCACAATTACCGCCAGGCGCTCATCATTCAGCCGACCCATGTGCCGGCGGCGGTGAACCTGGCCGACCTGTTCCGCTCGCGCGGCAATTACGAAACCGCCATTCAAGTGCTCGAAGAGCTCTTTCAGGCCGGCGTCGACGATCCGCGCGCGCGAACCAACCTGGCCGGCCTGTACCGTATGACCGGCCGCCTCGACGAGTCGCTGCGGCAGAGCATTGCCATTACCCGCAAGTACGGTGTCATTTACGGGGCCAAACTGAACGTCGGCCTGATTTACTACGACCGCGGCCACTACGACATGGCCCTGACCGTGCTCAACGAGCTGTTGCGCGACAACCCCGACGACGCCGTTCTGCGCAGCTCGGTGGGGCAGGTTTACATGCAGACCGACCGGTTGTTGCAGGCCGAAGCCGAGTTTCAGAAGGCGGTTTCCATCGACACCACCAACGTTCCCGCGCTCAGCGGCCTCGGGCTCGTGGCCCTGCGCAAGGACGAACCGCAACAGGCGCTCGAGTTCTTCGACAAGGCCCTTGCCGCCGACGTCAACTATGCCCAGGCTTACGTGAACCGGGGGGTCGCGCTGCGCAAGATGGGCCGTTTCGACGAAGCCGCCGAAGATTACCGCAAGGCCCTTGAGATCAACCCGTCGATGCTCGAAGCCCACTACAACAGGGGCGTGCTGCACGACGACTACGCCCGCAACTTCACCGAAGCCATTGTTGTGTGGAACGAGTTTCGCGGGCGTCCCGATTTTCCCCGCGCCATGTCGGCCGAGGTCGAAGAGCGCCTGACCCGCCTCGAAGCGTGGAAGGTGGAATTCGAAGAGCAGGAACGGCGTCGTCTCGAGACCGAGGCGGCGCTAGCCGAGCAGAAGCGTCAGGAGGAGGAAGCCCGGGCCGCTGCCGAGGCTGCGGCTGCTGCCGAGGCTGCTGCGGCTGCGGCCACGGCCGAAACCATGCCCGCTGCGGTAACCGACGCCGCCATGGCCGATGCCGTTACCGGCGAAACCGGGTATGCGTATGCAGATGATGCGACCGCGGAAGCCGGGGTCGGCTATGCAGGGCAGGGCACGGAGCCTGCCGTGGCCGAGTCGGGCACCGAGGTCTCGTCGCCTGCGGAGGCGCCACCGGTGTTGGAAGAGGCCTCGGTTACCAGTGAAGACGTCGAAGCTTCGGCCGGAAACGAGCCGGCCCCGGAAGGTTCGCAAGGCGAAGAACCGCAGGCGCTTGAAGACGCCGGCCCAACGTCCGAGCCCATGCCCGTGGCCGCCGAAGATGATCTCGGGGCCTTGGGCGACGAAGCGCCGCCCGCAAGCGAACAGGAAGCCGAACTCGACGGCCAGACGGCCGAACCCATGCCGGTGACCGCAGAAGAGGATCTCGGCACGCTGGGCGACGACACGCCGCCGGCATCGGCTCCGGAACCTGCGGCCGACGAGCCTGCGGCCGAAGTCGAAGCCGGCGGGGAACCCGTCGAATCTGCACCGCCGGCACCCGTCGACGAGGCCCCGGAATCGGTGGAAGCCGCCGAGGCGCCCGCTGAAGCTCTTCCGAGCGAAGAACTCGAGGACGCGCCACCTGCGGTCGAGGAAACCACCGGCGTGGAAGAGACTCCGTCGGCCATTGAGGAAACAGCCCAGGCGGAAACAGAATCGGAAGAACCCGCCGAGGTCGTTCCGGTCTCGGAACAAGGCGATACCGATGCTCCGGCGGCGAGCGACGAAGATCCGTCCATCGCCGAACTCGAGGCGCAGGCCGAACAGTCGATTCTCGAGGCCCCCGAACCCGGCCTCGATACCGGAGACGCAGCAGCCGAGCAGGAAAGCGGCGTGGAGGCAACCCCTTGATCACCCTGCCGATTGTGCTAAGATCAACTACTCGCATGGCTAGGAACATCGTCATCGCATTGCTGCTCGTCGCGGGGCTGGGGCAGGCGTCTTCTGTGCTGGCCCAACAGGCGGGCAAGAGCAACACCATTCGTCTCGACGCGATTACCGTCGAGGGCGAGCTCCAGAAACCCCAGGCGAGTTACATTCTGCAGCGGTCAAGCCGCGTCTCATTGAGCGAAGACCTGAAAAGCAAGGCGCCGAGTTATACGGCCCGCATTCAGGACACCCTGAAGGACGATATTTTCGAGGCCCGGCCTTGAGGGCCGCCAGCATCTGAGGACCTTCTATGAATTTCAATGTCACCATCAGGCAGGGAGGCACCGTCGTCAAGACGGCTCGTGTCGACCTGGGCGAGAAAACGCCGGTGCGACTCGGTGGCCCGCTCGCCGCCGACGGCGCCCCGTTTCCGGCCAACCACGAGCTGCTCGTGCAGAAGGGTTCCGACCTTATTCTGCAGCTTGCGCCCGGCATGAACGCCACGCTGGTGCGCGGGGCCACGAAGCTTACGCTTGACGATCTGCGCGCCAAGAACTACGTGCGCAAGCAGGGCGACGTCGAGGTTCTGAAGGTGCCCGAGGGCACCAGGGTTGAAATTTCGGCCGGCGACTGGGCCGTTGTTGTCGACCCCGCGCCCGCCAGGGCCACGGCCGCTCCCGCTGCGAGCGCCCGACCGGCCGCCCCCGTTGCCGGTACGCCCGGCGGCACGGGCGCCGTGGCCGGCGACGTCTGGGCCGCCTACCGCATTTTCTCCGACACCTCGCGCATGACCACCTTCATGAAGGTGGTGGTCGTGAGCCTGATTGCCCACCTGGCAATCATGTTGTTCTTCTCGACCCGCGTCATCGTGCGCGACCCCTTCCAGGTCGAAGACGTACCCGAGCGTTTCGCCAAGTTCATTGCGCCTCCGGTCGAGGAAGCGCCGGCCCCGAAGGAGTCGGGCGCCTCGGAGCAGCAGCAACAGGCCAAACAGGAAACCGTCGAGGAAGAACCCGCCGGCGGCAGCGACGCGCCCAAGGAATCGAAAACCGCCGATATGTCGGCGGAGCAGAAGGCCGAAGTGCGCGAACGCGTGAAGAACAAGGGCCTGCTCGGCATCATCGGCTCGAAGAGCTCGGGCGGCGGCGCCATTGCCGACGTGCTCTCGTCGGGCAACCTGGGCAGCGATCTCGACAAGGCTCTCGACGACATGAAGGGCTCGGGCCTCGGCGTGGCCAAGACCGGCGACGATCTGAAGGCCGGCGGCACCCGCGGCGGCTCGGGCTACGGCACGGCCGACATCGGCAAGCTCGACACCGGCGGTCCGGGTAAGGGCGTCGGCCTCGGCGACAAGAAGAAAACCGCCGTCACCAGCGACATTCAGACCGGCGATTTCTCGTCGAGCGGCTCGCTTGACAGCTCGGCCATTGCTTCGGTGGTCAAGCAGAAGCTCTCGGGCATCAAGTACTGCTACGAAAAAGAGCTGAAAAACAATCCGAACCTGGCCGGTAAGGTGGTCGTGAATTTCACCATCGGCGCCGACGGTTCGGTTACCAACTACCGCGTCGACAATTCGACCCTCAACAACACCAACGTCGAACAGTGCATTCTGCGCATGGTGCGACGCTGGAAGTTCCCCGCACCCGCGGGCGGGTCGGTCAACGTCAGCTATCCGTTCATCTTCACGGCTACCGGCTGATATGACGAAGCCCGGAACATTCCGGTCGATTTCCCTCGTGCTCCTGGCCGCGTTCGCGGCCGGGAGCATCTTTGTCTTTCCGGCAACGGGCGAAGCCCGCTCGAAGAAGAAAAAGGCAAGTAATCTACCGCCTTTACCTTCGCCGACAGTCAGCCTCGATTTCGATACCGTAGACGACGCAAACCAGGCGCTCTTCGCCAGTGAGGTCTCGGCTCCTTCGGCGATAACCGAAGCGGTGGGTGAAGTCGCTTCGCCTACATGGCGCATAGCCGACTGGCGCGAAAGCATGCAGACCGATCAGCGTAAGCTCGATCGCATCGAGGCCGTGCTGACTGCCCGGCTGTCGGCCATGCAGAAACAGAATTTTCCGGTTGCGGTACGCTATCTGCGCGGCATTCACGCCGCCGTTGGCGAGCTGGCCCAGCTGGGGCGGCAGACCAACAGCGCCTTCAATGAAGACTTTCCCGAGGCGCGTGACGGCGAGAGGGCTCCCCAGCCGCCGGAGCCCGCCCGGCGTCTGCGCCTCTTCGTCGATCGGGCCGAAGCTCTCTTCGTCTCTGCCGAGCGCTACCTTGCCCGCTCGGTCAAGGTACAGGCCGAAAAGGTCGTGCGCCTCGAAGGCGACGAAGACTGACGTCTGAAGTTCCCGACACCCGGCAACGGGGGCGTTCACCCTCCTTACGCTTACCCGGAAACGTGCTACTCTGTGGGAAAGAGAAGACATGCCTTTCCGCGTATCGTCGATATTCCTGATTGCTCTACTGTGTGCCGGCTGCGCGACTCCGCGCGCCAGGTCGGCGTCGACGGCGCTGCCTGCAACCGGGGCGGCGGTGCGCGGTGACATGCTGGTCACTTCGACCTGGCTGGCCGCGCGCCTCGACGATGCCGGCGTCGTCATTCTTCACGTGGCCGACGAGCG
Source organism: bacterium (assembly GCA_041687475.1). GTDB lineage: Bacteria > J088 > JAWLBW01 > JAWLBW01 > JAWLBW01 > JAWLBW01. The sequence goes on along the minus strand of JAWLBW010000155.1, from coordinate 4,682 downwards.
GCGGCATTTCGTAAACGGCCATGTTCCGGGGGCGCGGTTTCTCGATGCGGGCGAACTGGCCTGGACGCGAGACGGCATTCCCAACGAGCTGCCTCCGGTGGAAAAGCTCGTCGATACCTTCACGAGACTGGGGGTGGGCGACGACAGCCGTATCGTGCTCTACGGCGACCGGATGGGGCTTGCGGCCGCTCGGGCGTACTTCACGTTGGCATACCTGGGGCATGCCCACCGCACGGCGGTTCTCGACGGTGGGCTCGAGAAGTGGCGGCGCGAGGGCAGGGAGGTCAGCCGGCTCGAGACGGTGTTCGAGCCCGGATCTTTCACCCCCGACATTCAGGGGCAACTGGTCGTATCGCTGCCGGTCATGCGTGACTACTCGTGGGTTGCCGGCCGGGTAACCGATTCGTCCCTCGCAATCATCGACGCCCGCCCCCCCGATGAGTTCAGAGGCGACACGCCGGGCGAGGGTATCGAGCGGCCGGGGCACATACCCGGCGCGGTCAACATTTTCTGGCGGCGCAATGTCGCCGCCGGCGAGCCGACCATGCGCCCGGAAGCCGAACTTCGCACGCTCTACGAAGCGGCCGGGGCCACCGAGGGGGGCACGGTGGTTACGTACTGCCGAACGGGGGGCCAGGGCGCCCACGCCTGGTTTACGGCGCGCTACCTCGGTTACGACGCCCGGCTCTACGACGGCTCCTATTACGAGTGGAGCGAGGCCGGCGATACGCCCATCGAACGCTGACGCCGACCGCACTGGCGGTGCGGAACGGTCAATAGGTCGATGGCCGATGGTCAAGACGTGCTGCACGGGTCGTGTGTCCGGTTCGCCATGACATGGCGGCCATTGGTTCGTGTCCCTTTGAGATGCCCAAAGTTGGTACATTTCCTTTCGGGGACTGGCGGTGCGTTGCCTTCGCCAACGAACATCGATGCCGGGGGAAAGGCCGTGCTGCACGGACTGCCGTCCGCCGTTCTTCATGCAGCCGCGTATTCCGGGCCCCCTGCAAGGTTCCGTCTCGAGTCGCGTCGGAGCAGGATGAGGCCGACGATGAGAGGCGCACGCGTATCACCAGCAACGATTCACGGCAATTGACCGGTCCGCAAACGGAAATCTCGGCAGGCTTCGTTTGGTCAGGGCTATCGCGCCCATCGCGTTGTTCGTGGCGCTCTGCGCCACCGGCTACTCGATGTGGAAGTACTGGGCCGTCCAGATGCGACGAATCATCAGCCTGCAATGGGGCACGGGGGAAATTGCGTCCATCACGGGGTGCTGTCTCGTGCCGCCGTTCGCCGTCGGCCGTCCGCCGTCTCTCGTGCGTCCGTGCCGCCTGAACTTCACGTGAGTATCTGCCGCAACTCGGCGGCGTTGCGGGCGGCGTGACCGGCCTGGTCGTTGTCGAAAAAAGTCCACGTATCGGGCCAGTCGTTCACCTTGCGGGCCCACTCCCGCAGGGTGGCGACGTCATAACATCCAGCATACTTGCCGCCGGGACCGTGTAACCGCACGTACGCAAAGTCGGCCGTGATAACCTCGGGCGACTTCTCGCCGGCCAGCTCGAACACACAGAAGCCGGCCCCGTGCTTGCGCAGCAGGTCGTAGATGTCGGGGGCATGCCAGCTCGGGTTGCGGAACTCAAAGGCATGGCGATATTCACGCGGAAGCGCTTCGAGAAACGCGGCCAGCCGGTCTGCATTTTTTCCCCAACCGGGGGGAAGCTGCCAGAGAATGGGTCCCTGCTTCGCTGCCAGCGGCGCAATGGCCGTGAAAAAACGCTCGAGCCCGGTCGTGGTGTCGAGCAGGCGTTTCATGTGAGTCAGGAAGCGGCTGCCCTTTACGGCAAAGCGGAAGGAGTCGGGCGTTTCAGCCACCCAGCGATCGAGCCCGCCCGCGCGAGGAAGCCGGTAAAAGGTATTGTTGACTTCGACGACGTCGAAGTGAGAAGCATACCAGCTCAGCCAGCGACGCTTTGCCAGGTCGGGGGGATAAAAGACGCCGCGCCAGTGGTCGTAATGCCAGCCCGATGTGCCGACGTGCACGGCCACCGGTCACAACCTCGCGGCCGCCACCAGTTCGCGAAAAGCGTCGAGCGGGCGTGTGTTGGCCACGTCGTCGGCCGTGAGCCATCCTCTCCGGGCCTGTGCAAGACCGTAGCGCAGGTTGTCGAACCCTTTCACGCTGTGGGTGTCGGTATCGAGACAGAGCAGCACGCCCTCGTCGCGGGCCATCTGACAGTAAATGTCGGCCAGGTCGAGGCGTTGCGGCTGGCTGTTGACCTCGAGAAAGCACTTGCGCTGGGCCGCGTGCCGCACGATCTGCTCGACGTCGACATCGTAGCTCGGCCGGTCGGGCAGCTTACGCCCGGTCGGATGTCCGAGCAGGGTGACGTATCGATTGTCGAGCGCTCGTAGGATTCGTTTCGTCTGCTTCTCGCGGCCGAGATCGAAGGCCCCATGTACCGAGGCAATGACGAAATCGAGCCGGGCCAGCACCTCGTCGGGAAGGTCGAGCGAGCCGTCTTCGAGAATGTCGACCTCGATACCCTTGAGCAGGCTTATGCCCACAACTTCTTCGTCGACCCGCGCCACTTCGTCGCACTGGCGCAGCAGACGGTCGGCGTCGAGCCCGTTGATGAAGGTCAGGCGCTTCGAATGATCGGTAATGGCCAGGTATTCGAGCCCGCGTGCCCGGGCGGCCTCGGCCATTTCACGGATTGTATTGCGGCCGTCGGTAGCCACGGTGTGGGCGTGCAGTTCACCCCTGATATCCGAGGCCTCGATGAGCCGGGGCAACCGACCGTCGCGGGCGGCTTCGAATTCACCCCGGTTTTCGCGCAGTTCGGGCGGTATCCACGGCAGACCGATCGCGGCAAACACCGATTCTTCGGTCTCGCCGGCAATGCGCGTTTCGCCCTCGAACACGCCGTACTCGTTGACCTTGCGGTCGAGCTGCTGGGCCATGTGGCGCACGACCACGTTGTGGTCCTTGCTGCCGGTGAAGTAGTGCAGGGCGGCGCCGTAGCTTTCATCGGGCACCACCCGCAGGTCGACCTGAAGGCCGTTGTGCAACACGACGGTGGCCCGCGTCGTTCCGTGCGAGACCACCTGGGCGACGGCCGGAAATACGGTAAAGCGGTCTATGACGTCGCTGTCGGTGCCGGCCGTGACGAGAAGGTCGATGTCGCCGACGGTCTCCCGCCCTCGACGGTAACTTCCGGCCGCCACCGCCCGCTGCACGCCCCTGACCGCTCGCAGGTATTCGAGCATTTCCTCGACGAGCGGGGTGGCCACGGCCAGCAGCATGCGTTGCGGGGGCGGTGCTTTTGCGGCGGCCTCGAGGGCTTCGCGAATATGGGCCTCGGTCTTGGCGCCGAAGCCCTTGAGCCCATGTATGCGACCGTCGTCACAGGCTTTGCGCAGAGACTCGGTGTCGTTTACGCCGAGCTCATCGTGCAGCAGCCTCACCCGCTTCGGCCCCAGGCCGGGCAGGCGGGTGAGGGCAACCAGCCCGGGGGGGAACGCGGCCCGCAGCTCTTCGAGCATGGGGGTGGTTCCCATTTCGACGATATCGGTGATTTTTTCGGCCAGATCGACCCCGATGCGCGGCAACTCTCGCACATCTTCGCCTGCCTCGACCATGGCGGCCACGTCGCGGCCGAGCCCCTGCAGGGTACGGGCCGCCGTTCGATAGGCGCGAACGCGAAAGGGGTTCGCGTTCTGCAGCTCGAGCAGGTCGGCGATTTCATCGAACAGGTTTGCAATGTCTCCGTTGTTCATGCACCCTCTCTTCAACCCTTCACGCACACCACCGGTTCGAGCCGGGCAACGTTTCGCGCCAGACCGGCTGCATCGGCGGCACGAACCACTTCGGTCACGTCCTTGTAGGCTCCGGGAGCCTCTTCGGCAATGCCCCGCAGCGAGCGGCTCTTCACGATGATGCCGCGCGCAGCCAATTCGTCGACGACGGCGCGGCCTTGCCAGTGGCGGGTGGCCTGGGCCCGGCTCATGCTTCGTCCGGCGCCGTGGCAGGCCGAGCTGAAGGCGCGTGACTCGCTCTCGGGCGTGCCGACCAGCACGTACGATGCCGTGCCCATGGTGCCCCCGATGAGAACCGGTTGTCCGACTTCGCGCAGTGCGTCGGGTAGCTCGGGGTGTCCCGGGCCGAAGGCGCGGGTCGCCCCCTTGCGGTGCACGAATACTTTCTTCCTGTGTCCGTCGATTTCGTGTTCTTCGACTTTACAGGTATTGTGCGAGACATCGTACAGCAGGGGTAGGGAGTGTCCGGGCAGCAATTCGGCAAAAGCCTCGCGCACCAGGTGGGTGATGATCTGACGATTGGCCAGCGCACAGTTGATGCCTGCCCGCATGGCTCCCAGGTATTCTCGACCGATGAGCGAATGCACCGGTGCGCAGGCGAGTTCGCGATCGGGCAGATGAAACCCCGACTGCGAGGCCCAGGTTACCATGCGCTTGAGAAATTCGCTGCCAATCTGGTGCCCGAGGCCCCGGCTGCCGCAGTGTATGCTCACCACCACGTCGCCGGGCTTGAGGCCGAACGCCGTTGCCGCTACGGGGTCGTAAACCTCGGTTACGTGCTGCACTTCGAGATAGTGATTTCCCGACCCCAGTGTGCCCATTTCATCCCGTTGCCGAAGTTTGGCCCGGGCTGAAACGACCGATGG
>JAWLBW010000154.1:3177-10459 GCA_041687475.1 bacterium | reverse complement strand
CCCCGGCCTTCACCTCTTCGGCGAATCCGCCCCAACCCAGAAAGGCAATGACCCGATCGCCCACCTTCACGTTCTCGACGCCCTCGCCGATCTTCTTCACGACCCCGGCCACTTCGCCGCCCGGCGAAAAGGGCATCTCGGGCTGAAACTGGTACTTGCCCTCGATAATCAGCGTGTCGGGAAAGTTCACCCCGCAGGCCTTCACGTCAACGACGACTTCGCCCGCGCCCGGCTCCAGTGCGGGCACATCTTCGACCACCAAGGTTTCGGGGGGACCATAGGACTTGCATAGAACGGCTTTCACGGCAGGCGCTCCGATTACGGGTTGAAAGGATACAGACCAGTGTACCAAACGCGGAACGGGGAACGCGGACAATCCAAGAAACGCGGAACTCGGAATGCGGAACGGGGAAAACCAGGAACTCGGAACCAGGAAGAGGGAAAACCCGAAACGCAGGAGTCGTAGGAAGGGACAAGTAGCCGTATTCCTTCCTGATTTCTGGGATCTGGGATCTGGGATCTGGGATCTGCGATCTGGGATCTGCGATTCCCCTTCCCCTCAGTAGCTCTTGAACACGTACGAGCTGCCGTCCTGGCGGAAGGCCACCACGTCGTACTTCTCGACGTACGCGCCTTCCATGCCCGGCGAGCCGATGGGCATACCGGGCACCGATAGGCCGATGATGTCGGGACGTTCGTCAAGCAGCTTCTTCACCGCGTCGGCCGGCACATGCCCCTCGACCACATAGCCGTCGATGACCCCGGTGTGACACGAAAAGAGCTTACTCGGAATACCCTTTTCTACCTTCAGCGGTGCGACATTGGCCATGTCTTCGCCCTCGACCTTGAAGCCGTTGGCGGTCATGTGGTCGATCCACTTGTTGCAGCAGCCGCAGGTGGGGCTCTTGTACACGGTCATCGTGTGTTCCGAAGCGGGCGCGGCGGCCACGCTCGAGGTCGCGGCAGTCGAAGACTGTCGCGCCTGTTCTGCCGGCTGATTGTTCGTGCAGGCAGAAACGCCCAAAACCAGCAGGGCCGGAACGACCAGTATCTTACGCAGAAAGGGCATGGGTTTCTCTCTCATTCTCCGATATCAATTTTTCAGAATGGCACACAAAGCAGCCTTTGTGGAAGGTACGGGCGCTCTTTCTACAGGCGATTGTGCCACGCTCATCGTTTTTTCACCCAGACCACGAACTTCGCGATTTGCGGATCGGCCAGCAGAGCTTCCTTCGTGTTGAAGGTACGCCCGAGCTCCTTTTCGCCATGGGTGCGGTGAATCATACGGTGGCAGTCGCGGCATACGTCGATTCCCCGCATGAGCATGTCCTGCCGCTCGAAGTTCTTGCGGAACCATTTGTTGGCGTGCAGGGTACGGGGAATGAGGTGATGGAAGGTCAATTCCCGCTCGCGTTCGCACAGCGCGCAGGCGCCCAGCTTCTTCCGTTGCGTTGCCATAGAAGCGTGCCTTACCACCAGCATAACCGAAAGGAACCTCGCCGTTGCTTTCGCGAATAGGACTTCACGCTACGGCGATCGTGCCGATATGACGGATGTCATACCATCGACCGGAAGCTTCACCCAGAATTGGAGAAAAGCTCCTATTCCAGGTGGAACCTCATGCCCTTTCGTTCAATTTCCGACTGGTTCATTCTGCTCTTGTTCGTCGGCGTCACGGCCATGTTTCTCAGCCGCGTGGCCACCGTCGACGACCAGCCCGGCCGCACCCTGACCGCGGGCGTAGCGGCCACGAAATAACCACCGGGGCGTTGCGCCGGGGTTTCCGTCTCTTCAGCAGCCAATACCCTTCTATCAGTGGGCTCGCATCTGCCGCGAGTCCACTTTTTTTTGCCGGCGGCGGCGAACGAGCGGGTTCAGACCGCAGCGCCGCTCGAGGAACCGCCTTTCAGGGCTTCACGCGAAGCCACCACCCAGGCGCCGAGAACCATGGCGGCAAGGGTTCCGGCCAGAAAAAAGGCGGCCAGGTGAAGGAAGTAGCGCTCGAAAGCAAAAAAATAGACCAGGGCCATCAGGCTGCCGGCCGCCGTGCCCAGGCCCAGCGGAACCATCATGCTTCGACGACCGATGGGGTCGCCGGCAATCAGAAACGCCACGGCGGTTACCGCCACCAGGTAAGCCCGACCCAGTAGCAGCCAGAGCCCCTGCAGATCGGGGGCCGGAGGCAGTTGCAGGAAAGCGCCCACATCGTTCAACGCCCCCACGAAATCGTTGGGGAAGAGAAAAAACATCGCCCCCGTCGCGGCAAAGGTAGAGGTGAGAACGCGAAATACGACTTCCAGGCGCGTGGCGACGACCGACGACATGGGGCAGACTCCGGAGAAAAGGCAGAACTTACACGATAATGAGTAGCCGCGCGACGCGCAACCCGTAAGCTCACGGCTTCGACGGGGCTTTGGCCGGTGGCCCCGAGCGAGGCTGCCATGCGTGCCATTCGCCGTATTCGTCTAGCATTTCGGCCGGTTGGTAACCGGCTTTATAGGCCATGCTCGGCGAACCTTCCACATAATACCCGAGGTACACCCAGGGGCGACCGAGTCGGGTCGCCACCTCGATGGTACGCAGAATGATGAAGGCGCCGAGACCGCGCTTGGTTTCGTCGGGGTCGTGAAAGTGATAGACCGCCGACACGACGTTGTCGGTCACGTCGGCCAACATGACTGCCAGCAGCCGGTTGCCGTCCCAGGCGCTGACCTCGAGTGCCGGCACCGGATTGTAAAGAAACTGAAAGGTGTAGTCGCGCTCGCTGGTCTCGCCGGATTCGCGCGGCCAGCCCTTTCGCGCCGCCTGCGCTTCGTGATAGCGGCGGTACAGCTCGAGACGCTGCTCGTCGACCGACGGCGTGGCGACTTCGACCCGCAGATCGAGATTGCGCTTGAGGGTACGCTTCTGGCTGCGCGTGGGAGAGAACGCGCGCACGGGTATGCGCATCGACCTGCACGCGCGACAGGCCGCGCAGACTGGCTCGAAGAGTAGCGGGCCGAACTTGCGCCAGCCCCGGTTCATGTACTGTTCGTACTCTTCGGTCGAGAGCTCGTTCACGACCACATAGGACATGGTCGCCTGCCGCTCGGCAAGGTAGGCGCAGGCTCGCGGTCCCTCGGTAAACTGATTCAGAACGTACACGCTCGGCGGCTCACGAAAATCGGGTCGCCTTACTATAACCCGGATGCAGGCGGGCGCGCGATGCGACAGGTCTGCGGTTCTGCTACGCGACCGAAAAGGCAAAGCCCGATTCCCCCCAAGAGGAACCGGGCCTTCCGGAAAACCGTCGAACGGCGGGCCTTACTTGGCGCGTTCGATGTACTTGTTCTCGCGGGTGTCGATACGAATCTTTTCGCCCGTTTCAACAAACGAGGGAACGGTTACGACAAGGCCCGTTTCGAGCGTCGCCGGCTTGGGCGAGTTCGAGGCGGTGGCGCCCTTCATGTGCGGGGCGGTCTCGGTAATCGTGAACTCCATGGTCATCGGGGGCGAAATGCCCACCGGCGAGCCGTCGAACATGTCGAGCTGCAGCTTGACGTTCGGAAGCAGGTAGTATACGTTGTCGCCCAGCGTTTCCTTGTCGAAGGTAATCTGTTCGTACGATTCGGTGTTCATGAACACGTATTCTTCGGCCTGCTGATACAGAAACTCGACTTCCTGCTGCTCCATGTGGGCCTTTTCGACCTTGTCGTCGGAGCGAAAGCGGTGTTCGGCATTGACGCCCGTCTTGACGTGCTTCATCTTGGTCTGCACCATGGCGCGCAGGTTGCCGGGCGTCAGGTGCATGACATTGGTGAGTCGGTACGGTTCGCCGTTGAAGATAATGGTCTCGCCGGCACGAAGCGAGCTGGCACTGACAAAAGCCATGGCAGATTCCTCTACTGGTGTATGGATGCGGCGTGGGGCGCCGTTACCGCGGCAAGCAGCGTCTGTATCCCACGCTTCTCGAAGTTCAGAAGTACGTTCCAGGCGCGCGCCGCCTTATCGGCCGGGCAGGTTGCCTGCAATTCGCGAATGAGTTTGTCGCGCGCCACCGATTCGATGTCGCCCCGGGCGGCGCTGCCCTTCGGCAGCCGGCTTTCGCCCGTGAAGACCGAACCGTTTTTCAGGGTAACGGTTACGCGCGCCCCGAAAGGCAAGCGTACACGTCCGAAGTCTACCCCGTCAAGTCGGGTGCGCTCATCTGCCCCCCGTCCCGACAGGCCGCGAATGCCCTTCTTCAGGACGCGGCGCAGGAAACTGCGGTTTTCGCGGTTCATGGCCTTCCACATGGGCAGCAGGTCAATGCTGCGCAGTACGTCGCCGGCGTCGTGGTCGAGATCGCGGCGCGCCTGCATGACGATGTTGCCGATATCGGCGCCGTTGAGTCCCTCGAAGAAGCGGTCGGCGCCGAGGCTGCGATCGAGATCGCGCAACAGCTCGAGCGTATAGGTCCAGCTGTGGCTCAACGTCACCCGCCGGGCAAGGCCGACAATGGTTTCACGCTTTTCGGCAAGCGCTCGGTCGCTCAGCACGCGGGGCGAGAGTTCGCCTTCGCTCAGCGCGACGGCCACGTTGACCGGAATGTTGAAATTGATGTTGATGGGCGAGAGGTTGGCCGGATCGAAAAGGTCTTTACTCAGCCGGTTCATCTCGGTGGTGAGCAGCGAGGCTTCGACGTGCACGGCCCCGATTTCTTCGGCCTGCAGACTGCCGCCGGTCTCGCCGCGAATCTTCTCGGACAGCTCGAGCGCCACGTCGACGGCGGTGTCGAGGTACGCGCAGCCCGGATACGGTTTCACCGCCAGGGTTTCCGTGATCCACGCCGAGCCGAGGCCGCTCAGCATGTCGGGTCGCGAGCGGTAGGTAAAGTGGCGCAGGAAACCCTTGGCATCCTCAAGAATGCGCGGGTTGCCGGTCATGCCGGCTTCGGCGTAGCGGGCGGCCCAGAGACCGGTAAGCGACGGAGTGGCGGCCGTAAGCACCTTCGAGCCGGGGCCCATGAATCCGGGAAACAGGCCGTAATTCGGCTGCGCGTAGGCAATGCCCAGCGCGTGGGTCAGCCGTTCGGCGTCGAGCCCGTACAGCACGCCCGCCGCCAGTGCAGAGGCGCCGAGATGAATGTGACTCCACAACTGGCCGTTCTGGGGACCGAAGATACAGGCTGCGCCGATGCGTCCGGCCACCTCGTTGGCTATGACCTGGGCCGTCAGAATGCGCTTGGTCGAAAGATCGCGGTCTTGGCCGAGCAGATACGGAACCCAGACGGCCGAATGCCCCGAGTGGCCCATGAACAGATAATCGTCATAGTCAAGAGCCATGCCCAGTGCCGAATTAACGGCGAGCGCGGTGTCGAGATGGAAGGTTTCGCCGGTGGCGAGAATGGGCACCCGCCCGGGGGCGCCGTGTTTGCGGGCGGCCCGCAGCGCCTGTCGACCCGCATCGGTCACCAGGCCCGCGTGCGCGGCGGCAAAGGTGCTGGCCGCCTGGTACTTCGCCAATTCGATGACGCGGGGCGGAATGTCTTCATATCGAAGAGAAGCCGCCCACTCGGCCAGTTCGCGCGTCAGATTTCGTTTCGTTACCGCCAGCATCCAGACGATCCAGTTTAGCAGAGAGTGACGCGCTGCACCATGCAGACTGCGTGATCCAGATCGCAGATCCCACACAGCTACTCTGATGGCTACTCCGTCTCTACCCTGAGCCGACTACTTTGAACCCGGCTTGTCGATTCGGGATTGGGGATGAAGGATTGCCGCGGCAGCCGCTTCGGTCGCGGCGGTAGGTGGTGTCTGGTGTTCACGAATCAGTTATTTGATAAGGTCATAGTCAGGCGGGTCTTGACACTTCAAGACCTTTCATGAAAGATGGAGCCATCAGGAGACGCTCATGAAAGAATATCCCGTGAAATTCGCTTCGCAGATTGACGGAAAAGTACTGGAAGACCTGCGTGAATACGCAAAGGAAAGCAATCGATCCATTTCCGGTATTCTGACCGAAGCCGTCGGCGAGTATCTCGAACGCGCGCGGGTTCGGCCGGCATTTCGCGAGGCGGCCGAAGTAGTCATGCATGAAAACGCCGAACTGCTCGAACGGCTTGCCAGGTGAGCGCCTCTGACTACACTGTCTTTCCCACGCTGCACGAGGCGCTCCATCTTCACACCCGGCTTATCGAGCGCTTCGGTGGTGAACCGGGCGTACGCGATCCCGGGCTTCTCGAAAGCGCCCTCGCCCGGCCGCGTTCAGGGTATTACGACACGCTGCCCCTGCAGGCCGCCGCGCTCATGCAGAGTCTGGCGCGTAATCACGCGTTTGTGGATGGGAACAAGCGCATGGCCTTTGCCCTGACCGCCGTGTTTCTGCGTACGAACGGCCATGCGCTCATCTGTACGGCCGATGAAGGCGAGCACTTTCTGGTCGAACGTGTGCTCAAGGGCCAGGCCGAGCTCGACGAAATGAGCGGGTGGATCGGTGGGCACTTGCGGAAGGCAAATGGCGGATAGCAGAAGGAAGATGGCAGAAGGAAAATGGAAGATTGCAGATGGCAGATGGGGTCTGACCCCGATGGAGATGCCGGCGATACCCCACGCGCCAACCCGGTCGGGCTGAGCGAGTCGAAGCCCGCACCGGTTACTCGTTAACGGGTCGTACGTACACCCTTCGACAAGCTCAGGATGACCGGTAAGTACCCGATACCCGGTGTGTCCCTTTACCCGTTCGGGCTGAGTTTATCGAAGCCCGACCGGGCCGCACGTATACGCTTCGACAGGCTTCCGCCTACGGCGGATCTGCGACAGGGTGACCGGATTCGGGTAGCACGAAAACAGTGCCACCTTCGGGGGCGGAGGAGGAGACGAACAGGTCCGTCAGGCTGCGGCTGCCGCTTTCCCCTTCCCCTTGGGCTGCTTGGCCTTCGAAAACACCATCTCTTTGTCATCCACCGGTCCCAGGCGCAGGGTCACCAGATCGAGAATGTAGTTCTGGTACAGCTTCCAGGGTACGCGCGAGCCCTGCTTGGGCAGGCGGTCGAGCGCGCGGAAGACGTAGCCCGATTGCAGGTCGATGATCGGAGCTTCCTCCATGTTCGGGTCGTCGTTGTGGGGCATGAAGGTGGCGTAGCCGTTTTTCTTCAGGTAGTTGAGCAGACGGCAGGTGTAGGTGGCCACGAGGTCGGCCTTCAGCGTCCACGAGGCGTTGGTGTAGCCGACGGTGAAAACCATGTTGGGTACGTCGCTCAGCATCATGCCCTTGTAGGTCATGCGCTTGCCCATATCGACTTCCTTGCCGTCGACCGTCATGG
>JAWLBW010000154.1:0-3167 GCA_041687475.1 bacterium | reverse complement strand
GCGCCGCCGAGCGGCATCATATCGAGGCCGGTGGCGGTAATGATGATGTCGGCTTCGAGCTCGTCGCCCGACTTCAGGCGTATGCCTTTGTCGGTGAAGGTGTCGATGTGGTCGGTGACGATCGACGCCTTCCCCTTACGCAGGGCGTGGAAAAGGTCGCCGTTGGGCACGATGCACAGCCGTTGATCCCAGGGCCGATAGCTGGGGCGCAGGTGGGTGTCGATGTCGAAGTCGGGGCCCAGCATGGCGCGTTGCTGCTTGTAAATCAACTTTCGGACCAGTCGGGGACGCCGCCGGCTCAGCTGGAACCAGAGCATGCTGAGCAGTACATTCTTCCACCTGACGAGGTCATAGGCGGGCTTCTCGGGCAGCACCTTGCGCAGGGTCTTCGACACGACGTCGCGATCGGGCAGCGACATGATCCACGTGGGCGTGCGCTGCAGCATGGTCACATGCCCGGCGTCTTCGGCCATTGAAGGCACGAGGGTCACGGCGGTGGCGCCGCTGCCGATGACGACGACCCGCTTCCCCCTGTAATCGAGGTCTTCGGGCCAGTGCTGGGGATGCACGATCTGCCCCTTGAACTTGTCGGCGCCCTTGAAGTCGGGGGTGTAACCGTTGGCGTAGTTGTAGTAGCCGCCGCAGATGTAGAGGAAGTTGCAGGTAATGCGCGCTTTCTTTCCCTGGGGAAGTTCGGCCTCGATGGTCCACCGGTTCTCGTCGCTGCTCCACGCGGCGTGTTTGACCATGTGGTTGTAGCGAATGTTGCGGTCGATGCCGCCCTCGGCCGCCGTGTCGTGGATATAGCGGAGAATCGAGGGGCCGTCGGCGATGGATTTCGCCTCGGTCCACGGGCGGAACGAGTAGCCGAGCGTGAACATGTCGGAGTCGGAGCGAATGCCCGGGTAGCGAAAGAGGTCCCAGGTGCCGCCCATGCGCTCACGGCCTTCTAGAATGACGTACGACTTGTCGGGGCAGTTCTGCTGCAGGTGCCAGGCGGCGCCGATGCCCGAGAGGCCGGCCCCCACAATCAACACGTCGAAATGTTCCGTAGCCATGCTTTCTCTCCCTCTCGCGTGGAACACCATTGTATACCTTTGCGGCGCTTCGATGCGAATCGGTTGCCATGCAGTACGCTTGCACGGTGGTCGGCGGACGCTTCGGACGTCCGAATAAGAACAACGCGACTTGCTGACCGTCGGCGCACCGATTTCCTGCAATAGCCCTTGCTGACGGGGTGCTCCTCTTGCTAAGAGAAGCCCGACCCAATACCAGCCGGCGAGGAGTCAGCCGTGCAGCACGACGCGCTGCTCCCCGTCCTCCTCCAATCCAGGGCCGATGGACCGTGATATGGAGGAGGAAGGGGCCGGGGGAAGGTGGCGGGATCACTTGCAGCACGGTTGCACGGCGGTCGTCGGACGTCGGTCTCCGGACGTCGGTCTCCGGACGTCGGTCTCCGGACGTCGGACGTCCGCTTACGTGCAGCACGGTTGGTACGCTCCCACTTCCTCCCCCTCCGACCGTCGTGCACGTGCCGCACGATCTCCCCCTCCTCTCTCCATACGCACGCGCAGTCGACACACGGTTTCCGCACGCCAAGCAATTGCGGCGCGGGTTGGAGACGGAGGGGGGGGGCTGCAATATAAGCCGTGCAGCACGGACGTCCAGACAGCCTCTGTCTACGTATCGCGCTATGCTTTGGCATGGCTGTACCACATCGACCTCACGCGGGCATGTTCATTCGCCTCTCACGCGGGCTCTGCTACGGGCCCTGTCCGATTTACACGCTCTCCATCTGGGGGAATGGCCGCGTACGCTTCCATGGTGAAGGCTTCGTCGAATCCATGGGGGTACACATCGACAAGGTTGACGAAGCATGCGTCGCAGAGCTCTTTCACCGGTTCATGGATGCCGACTTCTTCCCTTACGGAGCATCTCTACAGCTATATGGTCGATGAGTCGAGCACCGAGTTGGTCTTTCGCCATGGAGGAAGACGACATACCGTGGGAACCGCTGGAGTTCCGCCCGGCGAACTTTCCCATGCGGCATGGGAGGCCATCGGCCACGGTGAAGGCGTTCTGGAAGACCTCGCAAACAACGTTGACTACCTGGTTGGAACCGAGCGGTGGATCGGCGGCGATGCGCGGCTCCGGAATTTCCCCTGCTGACGTGCACGCGTGCAGCAGCGTAGAAGCAGGCGTCACTGTTCTGCAATTTCGCCCGTGTAGCAGGGAGCGACGCGCTGCTCCCCGTCCTCCTCCAATCCAGGGCCGAACGACCGTGATATGGAGGAGAAAGGGGCCGGGGGAAGGTGGCGGCTCTTCCTTGAACATTGACCATTTGGCCATTGGCCATTCCGCCCCAAGGGTGCGGACAGGAAGGAGCTGAGATCGGTTCACGATCTTATTTCACCGCATTGTGAGCTGTGTCACTGCAGCGTCACTCCTTTTCCACTAGGGTAAGCTGCATAACGTAATAACGTTCTGTTGAATCACGGGGCAGTCATGCAAAAAGCAGTCGAAATCACACGTCGCATGGTGGGGGCTTTGGCCGTCGTCGGTCTCACGGCCTGCGGGTCGGTCGTCGCCGACGACGCACAGGTAAAAATCTACGGGCACTACTTCGCCGAAGACGGTAAGACGCTCGGGTCGAAGATCGGCATTTACGAAATTTCTTTCGACTCGGTCGTGAACAATTTCCTGACGTTGCAACCCGACCAGGAAACGCAGGCCGACGGCGACGGCCGCTACGAGTTCACGTACCTGGGTAGCGAAACCAAGAGCCTGTTCGGCTCTCACTACTACTACGTGAAGAACCTGACCACCGATACCGATGCGCCCTGGGTCACGACGGGCTTTCGCATTCCGGTGGCCGACATTCCGGTTCCCGATGCCAAGCTGTGGAACGGTGAGGTATTGGTCGAAACGACCGACGATCGGGTTTCGGTAAGCTGGACCGAGCTGTCGAAGACCCACGACTACAACGGAGATATGTACTGGTGGAACGTGCGCCGCGAAGGCGAGCCGGGCGCCGTGTGGCGAATGTGGAATCCGGGGCAGGACACCGTGCCGCAGGAGCTGTTCCAGGACTTCAAGGAGCTGAAGGTTCGGGTGCACACCGGCGAAAAGCTCATGTCGGCGAACGGCATGGAAATGAATCGTACCTG
>JAWLBW010000153.1:0-10494 GCA_041687475.1 bacterium | reverse complement strand
GGCGCGCCAACGTCATATGGGCGCGGAAGGAACGCTTTTCACGGTCGAAGCCGAGCTCTTCGCCTACCCGCTCGATGTCTTCAATCAGCGCGAGCAGCGACTCGTCGAACTCGCACTCGACCCACAGAACGCGAGGCCGTTTGAGCCCGGGCGCCCCACCCAGTCTGCGGGCATGTATCGTCTGCCGGCAATGTCGGGCCACCGCAGGCTGCAGCGCCTCGATGAGGAGATGCGTTGTTTCGGCCGAAACCTGTCCCAGAAATTTCAGGGTAAGGTGCATGCCCTCGGGCTTGACCCACCGGGCTTGCGTAACAAGCGGTCGCAGCGTTTTCTGCAGATCGGAAAGCGTTTCGCGCAACCCGGGCGGAAGGTCGACGGCCAGAAACAGTCGCGCAGTTTCTTCCACCTCGTGTCCCGTTTGGTTAATTCGCATATATTCGGACCCCGATGCATCCCGATTGGCTGCGTTGCTCTTCGTCGCCGATGCTACGGCATCGACTCCTCATCGCGCCTTGCCGTTCGGGCGCCTCGATGCCCTCGGTATGCATTCGAACCAACCGCACGGGCCACTAACCCCGCCCCTCCATGCCGAGTACATGGCGGCGTATGCGATCGAGCGCCGTCATGGTGGTCAGGGCGCGTATCTCTTCCCTTCCCCCCGCAAACTGAAAGGCGCGAACCTCGCTTCCCTCACGGTCGCCCCAGCCGATGTAGACGAGCCCCACCGGCTTTTCGGGCGTGCCCCCACCGGGACCGGCAATGCCTGTTACCGCCACGGCCACGTCGGCGCCCGAGCGTTCGAGTATGCCGGCCAGCATTTCTTCGCAGGTCTCGGCCGATACGGCTCCGTATTCGCGCAGGGTTTCGGCCGATACGCCGAGGTATTTCTGCTTGGCCTCGTTGCTGTAGCTGACCACGCCCTCGAGAAACCAGCCCGTGCTTCCCGGTATGTCGGTAACCTTGGCCGAAATCAGGCCGCCGGTGCAGCTCTCGGCCGTGGCCATGCGCAGGCCCTTTGCCGCCAGCAGCTTGCCGACCGCTTCAGGCAGCGACGTGCCGTCGAATCCGTACACCCTGTCGCCCAAACGCCGACGGGCTTCTTCGACCAGGCGCGCGGCAACCTCGGCGGCCTCGGCTTCAGAGCTGCGCGTGACTTTGATGTGGATGTTGAGAATCGGGTAGGAAACCAGGTATGCCAGTTCGAAACCCTCGACCCCCTCGCCCAGCCCCAGCAGCAAATCGTTGGCGCGACTCTCGGCATGGCCGAAAACGTGCAGACTGCGCACCACGCGATGACCCGGGCGGGGGTAGCGCCGCTGCAGTTCGGGCAGCAGCGTCGTTTCGACCATGGCCTTCATCTCACGGGGCACGCCCGGAAAGACGGCGACCATGCGGTCGTCGGCGACCTCGACCATATATCCGAGCGCCGTGCCTACCGGGTTGGGAATGGGTGTCGCCCCTTCGGGATACCAGGCCTGTCTGATGTTGCTCGGTGGAAGCTCGAGCCCCCGTTCACGAAAGCGGCGTTGAATGTTTTCCCACGTCGGCTCATGGGTCAACAGTTCGCGGCTTGTCAGCCTTGCCACCGACTCGGTGGTCAGATCATCGGTGGTGGGGCCCAGACCGCCGGTGGTCAGGGTTACCGGGGCCAGTTCGCTCAGCTCGCGCAGATTACGTACGATATCGTCGACGTTGTCGCGACAATGGCGAACTTCGCGCACAAGCCAGCCGATACGGTCGAGTGCCTGGGCCATCCACGCCGAGTTGGTATCGACCTTGCCTTCGACCAGTTCGTCGCCGATTGTGAGGATGCAGACGCGCATGCTTTATGATCGCAGATCGCAGATCCCGGATCGCAAAGGGGAAAAGATGGTTTACGTTCAGGTTAACGCATTCCGGCTTCCCGGTCCGACAATCCGACAGTCTGAAAGTCCGACAGTCTGAGGGTCTGAGGGTCTGAGGGTCTGAGGGTCGCTCCTTCTCCGGATCGCCCCATCTCCCCTTCGACGGTCAGCCGTTCATCACGATCCGACGCCCATGGTCTTCGAGATGATCTCGTTCATGATCTCGGTGGTGCCGCCGCCGATGGGCAGCAGGCGCACGTCGCGCGAAAGTCGTTCGACCAGGGTTTCGCGCATGTAGCCCATGCCGCCGAAAAGCTGTACGGCGTCGTAGCAGACCTTCTGGGCCACGTCGGCCGAGAAGTTCTTGGCCATCGAGACTTCCTTGATCAGATACTCGCCGTTGCGCACGCGATCGGCCACTTCATAATTGAGCGCCTTGGCCGCCGTAACCAAGGTACCCATTTCGGCCAGCTTGTGGCGGGTAACCTGAAAACCGGCAATGGGCCGTCCGAACGCCTTGCGTTCCTTGACGTAACGCATCGATTCATCGAACGCGATGTCGGCACTGGCGTGGCCGATGACGGCCAGCGTCAGGCGCTCACCCATGAAATTCTGCATGACGGCCAGAAAGCCGCTGCCCTCTTCGCCCAGCCGGTTTTCGACGGGAACGCGCACGTCGTCAAAGGCCAGCTCGGCGGTGTCGGAAGCGCGCCAGCCGGTCTTGCGCAGCTTGCGGCTCACGTGAAACCCTTCCATGCCCTTTTCCACAACGAAAAAGGTCAGGCCGCCGTGGGCGTCTTCGCCGGTACGGGCCAGCACGGTCACGTAGTCGGCCCGCGCTCCCGAGGTAATGAACATTTTCGAGCCGTTCAGCACGTAGCTGTCGCCGTCGCGCACGGCCCGCGTCTGCACGCCCGCCACGTCGCTGCCGGTACCCGGTTCGGTCACGGCAAGGGCCGAAATCTTTTCACCCCTGATAATCGGGGGTACGAAGCGCTGCTTCTGTTCTTCGGAGCCCAGATTCAGAATGGGCGGAAGTCCGATGCCCAGCGAGCCGAGGCCCACGACCACACCGGTCGACCCGGCGGTAAGCATGGCTTCGGTCAGCACGATGGCGTGAAAGAGGTCGCCGCCGCTGCCGCCGTATTCCTCGGGAAAGTAAGCGCCGAGAATACCGGCTTCGGCCGCCTTGTTGTAAAGTTCGCGCGGAAATTCCTCGGCTTCTTCCCAGGCCTCGGCATGGGGACGGATTTCCTTTTCCGTAAAGCGCAGGCAGGTTTCGCGAAAGGCTTTGTGGCTGTCGTTAAGGTAGCGCTCGATCATAGTCTTTAAAGTGTACCCCAACCGCGCGGTAGGTTTCACGGCTCGGGCTGTCTGATACGGAGGAACGATGAATCGATTACGTGCTTAATTTGCGGATGTTCGGCGACGCGCGGCGGAAGCCGTCGGTCAAAGGAACATGGAAACGTCGCCTTTGCCCTCGCGAACCACGACAGGCTCTTCGCCGCTCAGGTCGACGACCGAGCTTTCGTCGAAAAGCACGACGCCCGAATCGAGAATCATGTCGACGCCCTTACCCATGGCGTCGTCAATCTGCTGCGCGCTCGCGAGCGGCTCTTCGCCCTCGAGAGCCGCCGTGGTCGTAATGATGGGATGCCCCAGTTCGCGCACCAGCGACAGCGGCACGGGGTGATCGGGCACGCGAATGCCGACGGTGCGCCTTTTCTCGGTAATCATGAACTTGGGCACCACCTTCGTGGCCTGCAGAATGAAGGTATAGGGCCCGGGCAGCAGGCGTCGCATCGTGCGGTAGGCAAAATCGTTGATGACCGCGTACTCCGACAGGTTCGACAAGTCCGGCACGATGAACGAAAGCTGGTGCTGCTTGGGCAGGCGTTTCACCTGGTAAATACGCTCAATCGCCTTCTTTTCGAAGAGATCGCAGCCCAGACCGTAACTGGTATCGGTGGGGTAGGCTACCAGGCCGCCCTGGCGCATGATATCGGCCGCCTTGCGAATGATGCGCGGCTGCGGATGATTGGAGTCGACTTCGAGAATGACGGCCATAAACAACCCAAAAAGAACAGCGGCCATGCGTCACGCATGGCCGCGATCGTAACTACAACGCCGTGCCGTGCGGCTTATTCGTCGAGAATGACCACTTCGGCAATGCCCTTGCCCGCCATGGTGGTCGATGTGCCGTCGACGGCGAACGAGAAATCGCCGACATGCCGGTAAATGACCGGGTTCGCGACAAACGTCTTGATCAGCGCACGCTCGAAGAAGTTGAAATCGTCGGTCGCGTTCTGCTTCTGAACCTGCTTACCCAGTGAAATCTTACCGGTAATCTTACGCTCGCCGTCGAGCGCTTCGAAAGTCCACTCGGTCGGGTAGGTATAGTCGTTGTCGTCGTCTTCGATGATCTTATCGCCCGCCATCTGTACGTTGGTGGTTCGGGCCACGACTTCATCGCCCTTCGACAGCACGAGGGTCGGCATGCGAACCTTACCCAGGTGCTTAGGGGTGTGGAAGTCGAGGAAGCTTACGCCGTATTCACCGGCATAGCCGCGGAACGAGTACAAGCGCTCGGCCATCTTGTGCGCCGGATAATCCTGCAGCGAGTGGTCGGCGTACGCCGGACCCGAAACCGGAATGGTCTTGCCGTTCAGCACCAGCTTGCCTTCGGCGCGGGCGCGCGGAATGAAGTCGACCTTGTAGAACTCGCCGTCGGGGTAAATGGTTTTGCCCGGCTTGATGGCCGCCACGACCGGCGTGAGGGTCAGGTCGAGCTTGATCTTATCGTCGTCGCCCTCCTGATTAAGGGCGATCTTCCAAGCACCGTCGACAGCCTTGATGCTGTTCTTGCCGATGGTCAGGTCGAGCTTGCCTTCGTCGTGTTTGACGTTGCCGCGCCCGGTTTTGGTTTTGACGAAGTGATCTTTGCCCTGATAGAGAACCGTGGTTTCGACGGCGCCGTCGAAGTCGCTCATGGGCTCGAGGTTCGACAGGCCGAAGTGCAGGAAGATCCACAGATCATCGGGTGCCTGCACCATGGCGTACCAGCTTTCGGTGTAGCCTTCGGGTTTGAGCGGAGTCGTTGCGAACTCGGCGGCTTCGACCGGCGTCCATTCGCCTTCAAATACGCGTAACTTTTTCTCTTCGGCCATCGTCGGATCGACGAAAGCCACCGAAGCGGTAAGTGCTGTGAGGGCCAGAAAACGGCGCATGCTTACTCCATGTCAGGGACGCACGGGGCCCTGGGCCTTGAGCGCGTCAATCATTTCGACCAGTCGATGCTCTGCGCCCACGCTCATGAGGTGTACCCCCGCGCAGTATGGACGCATGGCTTCAATCAACTCAACCCCCAGTTTCACCCCCTCGGCTTCCGGATCGGAGGCCGCTTCGAGTCGCTCAATCGTGACCTCGGGTATGCGAATGCCCGGAATGGCGCGATTGATGAATCGGGCGCTCTTGGCCGAGCGCAGGTACAGAATGCCGGCCAGCACCGGCACGCCGAATTGACGGGCGGCTTCGCCGAAGCGGGCAAAGCTTTCGGCATCATAAACCGCCTGCGTCTGTATGAAGCGAGCGCCGGCTGCGACTTTGCGCTCGAGGCGGCGCAGCTCGGCGTCGAGATTGTTGGCGTTCGGGTTGATCACGGCGCCGGAAAAGAAAGCCGGCTTTCCGTGCAGTGGTTTTCCGGCCGTATCTTCGCCTTCGTTGAGGCGTCCGATCATCTGCAGCAGCTGGCTCGACTGCATTTCAAAAACCGGCTTGGCATCGGGGTGGTCGCCGGCCTTGACCGGGTCGCCCGTCAGGGCAAGCACGTTTTCGACACCCAGCGCCCATGCGCCGAGCAGATCGGATTGCAGGCCGATGCTGTTGCGATCGCGGCAGGTGACCTGGCAGATGGGCTCGATGCCTTCCTGGGCCAGAATGACCGACCCCGCCACCGAACTCAGTTTGACGAGGGCTCGCTGGTTGTCGGTGACGTTGACGGCCAGCGCCTTGTCGCGAAATGCGCGCGCCTTCTCGCGAAACGCACTCGTGTCTGCGCCTTTCGGGGGGCCGATTTCGGCGGTAAGAACGAATTCACCGCGGGCTAATGCTTCTGAAAGACGGCTCACGACACGTAATCAAACAAAACGTTAATAGATTGGCAGCTCTTGAGTCTAACACGCTTCCCGAGCGCCTTCAATGCAGCGGGGCCGCTGACCGGGCGGTCCTTCCGGATGTTGCGTTCAGCCATATCGCACGACTTCGACAGGCAGACCACGCCCCCCGAACATTTCACGGGCGCTGCCTTCACGAACACCGACTTCGAGCAGTCCCCCGCTACCCCAGTAAGAAACCGGATCGCCGGGGGCGACGTCGGCGAACGTTCTGCCGGCGCGCACGGGTTTGCGGTTGATGCTGACCGCAATGTGCCGCGACGAATCGAGAACCCCGGCGGGAATGTTGGTAATCAGATTACCGTAGCGGTCGACGTGAATGACTTCGCCCTTGACGAGATTGCCGGCGCGAGAAGCAACGGGCAGCCGCAGGCGCACGGGACTTTCGATGGCCTCGGCCAACTCGGCTACCGGGCGCCCCGTCGCAAGCTCGGCGGCAACCGGCGCGAATACGTCGCGACCATGAAAAGTCGCCGACACTTCGGCGAAGTGCTCGGCGCGAATGGCGTGAAAAGTCGACTCGGCGGCTGGAAAGATGGAAGCGAGAATACCGTTGTCGGGTCCGACGAGTAAGTGTCCCCGTGACGCGACGATCAGGCCGCGCCGTTCCGAGCCCACGCCCGGGTCGACAACCACGCAGTGCACGCTGCCGGGCGGAAAGTGCGGCAGGGCGTTTCGCAGGGCCAGTACCGCGCCCACCAGGTCCCAGGGCTCGATATCATGGGCGACGTCGATCAGCGGCACGCCGGGCGCAAGACGACTCAGCACCCCCTTCAGCGCCCCCACGTAACCGTCACGCGTACCGAAATCGGTCGCCAGGCTTATCAGAGGTGCCACCGCACAGGACCTTTTCCGCCTTCGATGCGGCTGCAGAACTCATCGATCCAATCAGGACCCGGGCCTTTTCCGTCGGGGCGCCCGGCTACGTGCGACGCACGCCGCGACAGATTCTCATGGCGCCCGAGCGGCCGCAGCGAAACCTTGCGCAGACCTTCGTCCATGGTCACGTCGTGCACGACGAAGCGCACGAGCTTCGGCCCCAGGCGCAGCCGCACCTGTTCGTCGACCTCGTAATCGTGGGCGTCGAATCCTTCAAACTGAACGGCAAGCTCGGGACAGGAAAACAGGGTGCGCATGTTGTTCTGATTTTATCGTCGCCCCGGGGCGACTGTCAAAAGGGGCCGGCAGTGCAAGCAGAGTCGTGCCGGCCCGACAAGCGCCATGCGGGTGCGAAGCCGAGATCGAGCTTCATTCCGGCAGTTCTGCCCTATAATGGACGCAGGGAGGGACACGACCATGAAAAACGATCGCGAAGAGCCGCGTGACGCCGGCCTGCTTGTCATGTTGTTGCTGCTCATTGTCGGAACACTCGTTTTCGCGCTCGCCGGCCGATACCAAACGCACGACGAGGCCGCCGTTTACGAGGCCACGACGGCCACGGCTCCCTGAGCGACGATACAGCGCTCGACGCTGCACGCATGAGTCGCCGCACGATACCGTTGATGCCGCGGCCCGAGGCGGGTACCCTGTCTGGCATGGAAAAGGGTGTCGTTCTCATCGGCTTCATGGGTGCCGGCAAGTCGTCAATCGGCCGCCTTCTGGCACAGCGCCTCGACCTTCCCTGGCGCGATACCGACCCGCTCATCGAAGAAGCCGCCGGCATGAAAATCAGCGACATTTTCGCAGCATACGGCGAAGATGTGTTCCGCGACATGGAGCACGACACGCTGCGCGAACTGTTGCGCCACGGCCCGGCCGTGTACTCGACGGGCGGCGGTATCGTCGGCCGCGAAGACAACTGGAGCCTGCTGCGGCAACTGGGCACGGTGGTGTATCTGCGGGCGACGCCCGACACCCTGTTCGAGCGAGTGCGTCGACACGGACACCGCCCGCTGCTGCGCACCCCCGATCCGCGCGGCACGTTCGATGACCTCTTCGGTCGGCGGCAGGCTTTGTACGAAGGGGCCGACGAAATCATCGACACCGACGGTCGACGCCCCGACGAAGTAGCCGACGAGCTGGCGCGGCGACTCAGCGCCGCAGGCGCCTGGCCGCACGAAGGCTGAGTCAGGACGAGACCGGGCGCGGTCGACGGGCGAACCCGAAAAACAGGCCCAGGAAAACAAGGGCGGCGAAAGGAAAGACTTGGGGGCGGAAGACGATGCGCCCGGCGGCGAGGGCCATGTCGATCAGGGTAGGAGAAGCAAAGACCACCTCCTGGGTTACCGGGCCCCGCAACATTTCGAGCAGGGTATACTCCCAGACAATGGTGTCGTCGTCGAGCGTTCCGTTGGTCGACTGTATGCCCAGCGGGGCTTTCAGCTCAAAACGAAACGGCGCCTGAGCGAGAATGCCCCGCACGCCCATGCGGTTTTCGCGCAGCATGGCGGCAAGTTCGGGGTCGCGGGCAAACTGAGAGTAATCGACGGTGCGCGTGTAGTGAATGGCCCCGTCGTTTTTTTCGGCTACGGCAAAGGACTGGCCCTTGAAGACGGGCGACGAACCCGTTTCGACGCCCTGTACGTCGGCAATGAAGAGTTCGTTGACGTATACCTGGCGCGAGCCTTCACTGAAGTGATAGGCATTTCGCAGGGTTACACCCGAAGGCAGGGCGTCGGAAAGCGCGGCGGGCTCCATGAGCATGGCCATGGGCCTGAGCCCCGGGGTTCGGCCGATCACACCCTGCAGTGCCGGCGAAACCCGCAGTTGCATGCGAACCGTGGCCGACCCGTCGCGGTGAATGTGAATGGCTTCTCCCAGGTCGAGGCAACCCACCACGCCGAGGAGAAACAGACAGAGAGTCGTAATGCGAAGCAGATTCACAGCGGTGGGCATAAACGAAGGCCGCCCGCCTTGACGGCAGGCGGCCCGTCGAAAAACAAGCGATTACAGGGCCGACTTGAACTTCGGAGCCGGCTTGAAGGCGACCGTCTTGCTGGCCTTGATCTTGATCGGCTTCTTCGTCTGCGGATTGATGCCGTTACGGGCAGCACGCTTACGAACGCTGAAGGTGCCGAAGCCGGGCAGCGAGAAACGCGAGTCCTTCTTGATGGCCTTCTTCAGTTCGGCGAAAACGGAGTCGACAACTTCAGCCACAGCCTTCTTCGAAACGTTCTTGTTGGCTTTGGCGATATTTGCGATAAGTTCGGCCTTGGTCATATCGATTAGCTCCTTTTTTAATCGGGGTTTGAGCCCGTTTTGTTCCGAGGGGGAATTTTTGATTAGTACCTTTTATTCGATTCCCGGCCCTTTGTCAAGGAAACGATTGGGGGGTAACCTCTAACCAGAGGGATTGACCGGAATTACCTATGATTGACAACCGCACCCTACAACTGCTCGAGTGGGACCGCGTAACAGATGCCCTGGCAGCCCGCACCCGTACGCCCTACGGCGTCGAAGCCGCCCGGCGCGTGCGCCCCGGGCAGCCGGCAGAGGCCGCTTCGATTCGCAGCCGCGTCGACGCCTGGCGAACATATATGGAGCAGGGACACCAGCCGCCCCTCGGCGATATTGCCGACGTGCGGGCCCTGCTGGCCGGCGCGCGACGCGGTAGTACCCTCGACGGGCAGGCCCTGCTCGACGTCGCAGCCAACATGGAGCTTGTGTCGGAGTTGGGGCGTGCCCTATCTCGCCCCGGCGCACCGGAGCCACTCAAACCCGACGCCGAAGGCCTGCCCGACTTCACCGCGATATCACAGCGCATTTTCCGCGTCATCGACGCCAGCGGCGGCGTTCGCGAAGACGCCAGCGACAAACTCATGCACGCCGTGGCCGAAGAGCGCAGTCGCAGCCTCGAACTGCGCTCGCGCGCCGAGGAACTGCTCGACGACGAGCGCTTCCGCACGCTGCTGCGCGATCGCTACGTGACCCAGCGCGAAGGTCGCTTCGTGCTGCCCATACGCATCGAATACAGTACGAGCGTCAAGGGCATCGTGCATGATGCCTCGGCCACGGGCGCCACGGTTTACCTCGAGCCCGAAGAACTCACCAACGCCAACAACCGGTTGACGGAAGCCCGGGCCATGATTCGTGATGAAATCGCCCGCCTGCTTGCCGAGGTAACCAAAGCCGTCGCCGCCGTGACCGACGACCTGCTCGAGGCGCTGGAGACCGTCGCCCGCATCGACGCCGAGGTGGCGCGGGCGCGACTGGCGGCCGACTGGGACGCCGTCGAGCCGACCGATGCTGCCGGCGTTGACGTTCGCGATGCTCGTCAGCCCCTGCTTCTCCTGCGCCAGCATGAGGTAACGCCGATCGACCTCGTGCATCCGGGCGGCGGGCGCGGCGTGGTTCTCTCGGGTCCGAACGCCGGCGGCAAGACCGCCGCGCTCAAGACGCTGGGCCTCTTCATGAGCCTCGCCCGCGCCGGTTGTCAGGTTCCGGCGGCCAAAGCCGCCTTCCCCCTGGCATGGGACGTAGCGGTCGAACTGGGCGATCCGCAGAACCTGGGCGAAGACCTCTCGACCTTCAGCGGCCAC
>JAWLBW010000152.1:0-10498 GCA_041687475.1 bacterium | reverse complement strand
CACGCGGGGGTCGATGTAAATTTCGTCGACCAGCTCCTGCAGGCGCAGAATGTCGTCGGTCGTGGCCACGGGCTCGACCGTGGGCTCGTGCAGCCCCGACATGCGATCGAGAATCTGGCGCTCTTCGTCCCGGCTAGGGTAACGCACGAGAATCTTCAGCTCGAAACGGTCGACCTGCGCCTCGGGCAGCGGATACGTGCCTTCCTGCTCGACCGGATTCTGTGTCGCCAGCACGAGAAAAGGCGACTCCAATCGATAGGTGGTCTTACCCAGCGTTACCTGCCGCTCCTGCATGGCTTCGAGCAACGCGCTCTGCACCTTGGCGGGGGCGCGGTTGATTTCGTCGGCCAGAATCAGGTTGGCGAAAATCGGCCCCTTCTGGGGAAGGAATGAGCGCGATTCCGGATCGTATACCTGCGTGCCCACCAGGTCGGCCGGCAGCAGATCGGGCGTGAACTGAATGCGCTGAAAGCTCGCATGCACCGTCGACGCCAGCGTCTTGATGGCCAGCGTCTTCGCCAGCCCCGGAATGCCCTCGACGAGCACATGCCCCTTGGTCAGAAGTCCGATGAGCAGGCCCTCGAGCAGCTCGTGCTGACCGACAAGCACCTTGCCGGCCTCGGCCAGCACCTTGTCGATGACGGTCGACTGCTCTCGAACCCGCGCCTCGATCAGTTCGAGAGTGCCGGCCACAGATCACCTTTGAGTTTCTTCAGCGCGCCCGCTTCGAGCTGGCGCACCCGTTCACGCGAAATGTGCAACTGGTCGCCCACTTCCTGCAGGGTCATGGGCTTGTCGGCCAGAATACGCTTTTCGACAATGTAGGTTTCCCTGTCGTTTAGTTTGGCAAGCGCCTTCTGAACCCCTTCTTCGCGCAGCTGCACCTGCTCGGTTTCAATGAGCACGTCTTCCTGCGAAGGCAGGTCGGTCTCGAGGCGGTCGATGTGGCTCATCTCGCCCATTTCGTCGAAGGTGGCGTCGAGCGAGAAGTCACGCGCGCTCATGCGCATTTCCATCTCGAGCACGTCCTTGTCCTTCACGTTCAGGACTTCGGCCAAATCTTCGGTCGAGGTGTCGGCCTCTTCCTTGCTGCGGCCGGCGGCCAGGGCGTTCTTGGTCTGGTTCAGCTTGAAGAACAGCTTGCGCTGCGCCTGCGTGGTGCCGATTTTCACCAGGCTCCAATTCTGCAGAACGTACTTCTGAATGTAGGCGCGAATCCACCACACGGCGTAGGTAATGAGCCGGTAGCCACGGTGGGGATTGAACTTCTTTACGGCCATCATGAGGCCGAGATTGCCTTCCTGCACCAGGTCGGCGAGACGCATGCCGTAATTCTTGTACTCGGCGGCTATCTTCACGACGAATCGCAGGTTGCTCGTCACGAGCCGATGCGCCGCCGTCAGGTCGCCCTGGTCGTAGTAGCGACGGGCGAGATCGGTTTCCTGCTCCGGGGTCAACAGAGGGTGCTTCTCGACCTCGGCCAGGTATGTCGTCAGATTGTCGATATGGGCGAGTGTCGCAGTACTCATGTCAGATTCCTCCCGAAAGGGATGATTTCCCACTACTTATTTTAGCACTCTCGAAATGCGAGTGCTAAAAGATCGCGCAGAATTTTCCGGGTTGCACTTTTCCGGTGTTTTCCCCTTGGGTGGAAGAAGATCCATTACAGATCGAAAACCTCTGCACAGCAAGGGGAAACTGCCGAAAACCCATGAAGACCTCCACCTACCCACTAGGGGAAGCGAAAACCATACCACACAAACGCGGAAGTGCGAACGCGGAAACAAATCAAACCAGCGCGGAACGGCGAACGCGAGACGCAGAAACAACACCTGCAAACGCGGGAGTATACCGAACGGGGAGGAGTGCTGAGCGGGGCCTGGAGGTGGCGCTGGGTTGGGCGGCAGGCGCGCCGTAAGGTCAACCGCTCACTACACGCTCCCCCTCGCACACCGTTCCCTTGACCACCTTTCCTCATTTTCCGCGTTCCGCGTTTTCCGCGTTCCGAGTTCCGAAATTTCTTCCCGTACCGCCGTTCCTGATTTCCGCGTTCCGAGCTCCGAGTTTCTTCCCAGTTCCGCGTTCCGCGTTGCTTGAGTTGTGTCGAAATGCAGCACATGGGGCAGGCTCGCACAGGGTTCGGGCACGAACGATTTTCCCCCTGAAAATCATTTTTGGGGTTCCGTAACGACACCCGGTTGATCTAGGATTGTCTTCATGGATTTCGCATTTCTCGATTCCGCGCAACTTCGCCGGCGTTTTGAGTCCATGCGCGAGCGCACGCGCGAGCTTTTCTCACTGCTGGCGCCCGAGGCGTTCGACGAACGCCCGATACCGCTGCGGCATCCCCTGCGTTTTTACGAGGGTCACCTGGCTGCTTTCAACGCCAACGTACTCTGGCAGGCCGGCTTTCTCGACCGGCGGCCGAACCCCGCCTTCGGCGATCTGTTCGCCCGGGGTATCGACCCCGCCGATGAGGCCGAGGCCGCAGAGCTGCGTATCGACCACTGGCCGCCTCGCCCCCTTGTCGGTGAATACGTCGATGAAGTCGATGCGCTCATGGCGCAGGCCATCGAATCGGGGCACCTGTACGATAAGGTGCTGACCTGCATCGAACACGAAGAGATGCACCAGGAAACCATGGTGTACCTCTTTCACCAGCTCGATTACCGCTTCAAGCTCAAACCCGACGCCGCCCGGCTCGACGTGCGCGAGTTTTCTCACCAGGCCGAATTGCGCGAGGTGCCTGCGGGCATGGTCATGCTGGGCGCCGAGTCGGTGCAGGTTCCTTTCGCGTGGGATAACGAACTTCCGCGCATCGAGGTGCCGGTGCGCGCGTTTTCGTTGTTGACCCACAAGGTGACCAACGGCGACTTTCTTTCATTCGTCGAAGCGGGGGGCTACACCGAACCCGAGTGGTGGTCGCCGCCGGCGTGGATGGAGCTGCAGGCGCGGGGCGTCGCGCACCCGCCGTTCTGGGTTCGCCGCGAGGGTGAGTGGCATTACAGGGGGCTGTTCGAAGAAGTGCCCCTGCCGCCCTCGCTGCCCGTTTACGTGAGCCATGCCGAGGCCGAGGCCTACGCGCGCTGGCGCGGTATGCGGCTGCCCACCGAAGCCGAGTTTCAGCTGGCGGCCTACGGGGCGGGCGAAGGACGCGAGGCGCCATATGACGTCGCCGATTTCAGCACCTGGGAGCAGAAGCCGGTCGGCAGACCCGATGAGCCCGTTAACGACTGGGGTCACGCCGAGCTGGTGGGTAACGGCTGGGAGTGGACGTCGAGCGCGTTCGAAGGCTTCCCGGGGTTCAGCCCCTACGACCATTACCCCGGTTACTCGGCCGATTTTTTCGACGGCCGTCACTACGTCATCAAGGGAGGGTCGCCCGTTACCGTGGCCCCGTTGCTGCGCCGCAGCTTCCGGAACTGGTTTCGCGACACCTACCGCTATGCTTACACCACCTTTCGCTGTGCCGTCGATCGTTGAGGTATCCGTAATGCTGTCTTCCGAATCATCGGCGTCGTCGACGCCCGTCTCACAGCCGGCTCTGCCCACGCACAACCGGGCCT
This sequence comes from bacterium, assembly GCA_041687475.1. GTDB lineage: Bacteria > J088 > JAWLBW01 > JAWLBW01 > JAWLBW01 > JAWLBW01. Next base: position 6,932 of record JAWLBW010000152.1, on the reverse strand, counting down.
TTGCCGAAGACGTCTGGCGTGGCCTGACCGCGCAGCCTCGGCGACTCTCGCCCATGTATCTCTATGATGACTTGGGCTCGTGCCTGTTCGACAGCATCTGCCGCCTGCCCTGGTACCGGGTTACCCGCGCCGAAAAGGGTCTGCTTGAACGGTATGCGGGGGCCATGACCGAGGCGCTGCGCGGGCCGCTTCGCCTCATCGAACTGGGGCCGGGCAACGGCGAGAAAATCGAATATCTCGTGCGCGCCCTCTCACGCGGCGGGAGACCGTTCGGGGTCGACCTGGTCGATATTTCGCCGGCGGCCCTCGAACAGGCCAAACAACGTTTTCAGGATCTGCGCGAACTCGACATCGAGCTGCATGCCTGTACCTACGAAGAAGGACTTACCAGAGCGACCGAGGCCGACGTACCGGGCGAACGCCGGGTGGTGCTTCTACTCGGCTCGAACATCGGCAACTTTTCGCCGATCGAGGCCGACGCCTTTCTGGCCGGCATTCGGGCGCGGCTGCGGCCCGGCGACGCCCTGCTGCTGGGGGTCGACCTGGTCAAAAACGAGCGCGAGCTGGTAACGGCCTACGACGACCCGCTCGGGGTCACGGCAGCCTTCAACAAGAACCTGCTTACCCGACTGAACCGCGAGCTGGGCGCCGACTTCGACCTCGGTGGCTGGCAGCACCGGGCGGTGTGGAAGGAACTGCACGGCCGCATTGAGATGCACCTGGTAAGCCGGCACCGGCAGACCGTACGGTTGGAAGCCGTCGAAAGCGAGTTGGCGTTCGAAGAGGGTGAGTTCATCTGGACGGAAAGTTCGTACAAATTTCACCCCGACGCCTTCGCCGACCGGGTAGCCCGCAAGGGCTTTCGCCTGCGCGACCGGTGGATTGACCGGGAGGCGGGGTTTATGAATATTCTGTTCACCGTGCCGCCGGTCAGCATCGTGTAGGGGGTATTCGGTCGCGCTTCGCGCCCATTTGTTCCTGAAGAGCGTTTTCACAGGAGAGCGCGGGGGCCGCAGAGGGGTGTTACGCGAAACGATGGGGGTTACCCTTCTCCCGCGGACTTTCTTCATTTTTTCCGTCGTGCGCCGGCGTATTCCGGAGTAGAAAAGTATCCCTTACCCACCTAACCGGTCACTGGTCACAGCCGTACGGCCGTGCAACCGGCACATCTCACCTATCACCTTTCACACACCGTACAGCCGTGCAGCACGGGGTAGGCGAACGGCGGACGTCGAACAAGTACAGGAACGGTCGCAAGGCATACCGGTATCCAGCCGCACGGATGTCGAACCGGGTGCCCGTGCAGCAAGTCACCGGCCACCGGTCACTGGTCACAACCGTATGGCCGTGCAACCGTTACATCTCATCGGCTCTCGACCGAGACCCATGCGGCCGATCGATCGGCGCCGAGGTACTGCAGGCCGAGCGCATCGTCGTTCAGAGTATGGCTGAAGAACGCCGCCATGTAGGCCGCCGTGATGTTGCGCGCCAGCTCCAGGTCAATGTAGGTGAAGTCGCGCGCCGGGTCGACCTGGGCGCGGTGGTTGGGGTTGCAGCCCGGATCGAATCCCGAACGAATGCCGCAGATGTCGGTGAAGGAGAGGTGCCCGGCGTCGGCAATCTCAATCTTCCACGCAGGGGCTTTAGCGGCTTCGAAATTCTGCCGGATCAGAACGTTGCCCAGCTCGGTAATGCTGTTGTCTTCGACCGCAACCACGAAGGCGAGCGGCTCATCGATGTCTTCGAGGTACACTCCCTCGGGCAGGGGACTTTCAAGCGGCGCCGCAATGGGAAAACCGGCTTTCGGTCTATCGTCGAGGCTCAACACCTTGCCCGTCGTCACGGCGCCGAAACTGTGCCCGGCCATGCCGATGCGTTCGCCGTCAAAGCGGCCCTGTAGAAAGGCCGGCAGCTCGGCGGCTTCGTCGTCGAGAATACGGTCGAGCACGAAACTGATATCGGCGGCCCGCACTTCGAGGAAAGCCGAATCGAGCGATGCCGACTCGCCGCGCAGGTCGTCAAAGAGCGTACCACCTGCGTGATCGGGGGCGACAAAGGCAAAGCCGTGCGAAGCCATGTATCCGGCCACGTTGAACAGCGAGAAACGGGTGCAGTTCATGCAGTGCGAGAACATGACGGTCGGCCACGCTTCGCCGTCGAGAGCAGCCGCGCCCCTGGCCTGGTGCACCGTGCGGGTCGGCCCCGGCTCAGGGGCCTTGCGCAGCAGATCAAGATAAGCGGTACGGTCATCGCCGGCGGGCACGAACAGCTCGACCCCATGACCGGTGGCCATGTCGGCCCGTGCGGCCTCGGTAGCCGGGTACCAGACTTCGACCCGGAGCTCACGATCGCGCGCCGCATCGTGCATGACCACCGTGGTCGCGCCTACGGCATAGGGACCGAAGTCTTCGAAAACGGCCAGCGGGTCGGGCGTTTGTGTATCGGGGTCCGAACCCTCACAGGCCGGTAGCACGACCAGGGACAGCAGAAATACAGAGAGCGAGACAGTACGCATGGAAAATCCTGAGTCAGGCACGCGCCGACAACGAGCGATGCCTTGCCGGAGGGGAAAAGAGGAAACCGCTGTCGAGTGTACCCGCCTGCCGACCGCCCCGCAACCTGCCGTGACGACCCGATCCTCTGTGATCCCAGATCGCAGATCCCAGATCGCAAACCGGAGCAGGACTTCCCGCATTCCGAGTTATTCCGCGTTCCGCGTTTCTTCAGGTTCGCGTTTTGCAGCTCCGATTTCCGCGTTCCGCGTTCCGAGCTCCGCGTTTCCTTAGTTCCGCGTTCCGCGTTTCTTCAGGTTCGCGTTTCCTCAGGTCGCCGGAATTTCCGAGACCAGTCGGGTCACGTTCTGGGCGGTTCCCCCCTTTTCGGCCGACGCCTGGCGCTTGACCTCGAAGATTACGGGAAAGCCTTCCTGAATCTCGCTGAACTCGAGCCCGGGGGCAAGATCGGCCAGGTGAAAGAAGTAGTCGCGACCGTCAATGGCCTGAATGAAGCCGAAACCCCGGTCGGTGACCTTCTTGACCACCGTGCCCCGCAGTTCGGTTCCCGGCGGAAGCGCCTCGTGATACGACTCGCCGTCGGAACCCAGCGACGCCGCCGCCTCGCGTTGCAGGTCCTGCTTCAGGCGGGCGTACTCTTCGCGGCAGACTTCGCAGAAGAACTGCTGGCCGCGACGGGGGTGAAAGGTAGTCCATACCTCGCGGTCGCCCTTGTGCATGGGCGACTCGCACTCGAGAACATGCTGCTCATAGCGCAACTCGAGTTCCTCGAGGTGATCGTCGAGCCAGAGAATGTCGAAATCCTTTACTCGGGCTTCGTCACGGGGATCGGAAAACTCGGGCGCGCAACTGCCCTTGATGCTGGCAATGGCCGTGCGTTTTCCCAGACGGCGTACGCTCTGCAGAACGGGCTTGAAGTCCTGATCGCCGACGACGGCGATGGCAACGTCGTAAGCGTTGGGAATGGCAGCGTAGTAAAGCATCTGCGTGGCCAGCGAGATGTCGACGCACTTCTCGCGCGGCTCGAATGTATCGCTCGGATCCCGGTCGGTTCGTTTGAGCCGCCGTCCCATGAAGTTGATGGGATATACCTGCAGCTCGTAATGGTAGTCTTCGCGCAGACGGGCGAAGAAGTCGAGACGGCGCTGGCGGGCTTCGTCGTCGCGGGGGTCGCAGTTGGTGGCGTAGCTGCCGAAAAGAAAGGTACGAACGATGTCGAGGCTGCCGCCGAGCTGGCGGGCGATTTCAGCAGAGAGTACCTGGGGCAGTTTACCGAAGTCGAGGTGAAAATCCTGTTTACCGTATGCGAGACCGAGGCGTGGCGTATTGCAGTACAACCACGTACCATCGACAAAAATCATGGCCTTGGGCATTACCGATCCTTTTCTTCAATGCAATAGACACAAATTCTGACCTTTTTCACAGCATAACGATTCTGCCATGACGAAACAAACGGAACGGTGCGCCTTTGCACCCTGCACGGAAGCCCTGTGCAGCCCTTATCGGGGAACCGGCGAAAAAATGCGGGGGAACCCCCAGGTTCTCCCCACATGCTGCACGCGCCGGCACACATTGTCCTGAGACGCTGTGTCTCTACATCGCGGCCGCTTGGTTTGATCTCTTTTCCCGCCGAAGCGGGACTGGCTTCAGGGCCGCCCCTCGGTACCCTCACGTATCTCGGAACGCTCGAACATCTGGTCGTTCGTCGTATCCTTGACGTCGCGTTCGAACCAGAAGCCTTCGATTCTCTCGGGGTCGATGGCCGGGTGCAGTTCCCGCTCGAACGATTGCAGGGTCGTTCGGTCTTTGCGCCGCGCGGCTACGCCCACCGACATGAGATAGCCCAGGCAGGCAAGGCCCAATGCAATCCACACCCAATTGGTCATGATGCTGTCGACGCCGATGATGCCGATGGCCAGAAAGACAACGGCAAGTACCGCCATGACCAGCGAGAAGATGCGGTAGGCCTGCTTTTCGCCGGGCGGCGTATAGTTCTTGATATCGTGATCGGTCAGCCACACGCCGTAGGGAGATTTGTAGTAAAGCTGTTTTTTCTTCGCCATGAAATGCTTCCTCTGTTCGCGAATCTGCCTTTACCCGCACCTTAACCCACTCCGGTTCGATTCCGTCACCACGAGGTCTGACCATGCCTGTCATCGGGTGGTCGTCTCCGGCTGCACGGCCGCTGTTTCTCGACAAACACACCCACGGGCTCGCCGGCCGGGCGTTGCGGTGGGACGGAGGCAAACAATGATTGAATGGTCATTCATTGCAGGAAACCGGGAAGCATTGTATGATCTGAGTGGATTTTCGACCGTGGGGTAGGTGCAATCATCGGCCTCCGGTCCTATTGCACACGTCCAAACTCAGGGAGTAGTCATGGGACGTAAGGTCTGTGTCATCGGCGTCGGCATGACGCCGTTCACGAAGCCCGGCGCCAGCCCCGAATACAACGAAATGGCGCGCGAAGCGGGCGCCGCGGCCATCAAGGACGCCGGCATCGAGTTCAAGGACATCGAACAGGCCGCAGTCGGCTATGTTTACGGCGACAGCACCTGCGGCCAGCGCGCCGTGTATGAGCTGGGGCTGACCGGCATTCCGGTCTACAACGTGAACAACAACTGCTCGACCGGTTCGACGGCCCTGTTCATGGCCAAGCAGCTCGTCGAAGGCGGCGCTGCCGAATGCGTGCTCGCCCTCGGTTTCGAGAAGATGGAAAAGGGCGCCCTCGGCTCGAAATTCTCCGACCGCCTGAATCCCATGGACAAGCACTTCGAAGTCATGCTGAACAAGCAGGGTTTCGACCCCATGGCGCCCCCCGCGGCCCAGATGTTCGGCGGCGGCGGCCGCGAATACATGGAACGCTACGGCACGACCCGCGAGCAGCTCGCGAAGATTGCCGTCAAGAACCGCAAGCACTCGGTTCACAACCCGTACAGCCTTTTCCGCCAGGCCATGTCGCTCGAAGAAATTCTGAACGCGCCCATGGTCTTCGACCCGCTGACCCGTTATCAGTGCTGCCCGCCGACCTGCGGCGCCGGCGCGGCCATCGTCTGCAGCGAGGAGTTCGCGAAGAAGCACGGTCACAGCAACCCCGTTTACATTGCGGGCATGGCCATGGTCACCGACTTCCCCTCGAGCTTCGAAGAGCAGAGCATGATCAAGATGATCGGCATGGACATGACGAAGGAAGCCGCTCGCAAGGTTTACGAGCAGGCCGGCGTCGGTCCCGAAGACGTCGACGTCATCGAACTGCACGATTGCTTCACCGCCAACGAGCTGGTTACCTACGAAGGTCTGGGCCTTTGTGAAGAGGGTAAGGCCGGCAAGCTGATTGAAGACGGCGAAGTCGAATACGGCGGCAAGTGGGTCGTCAATCCGTCGGGCGGTCTGCTGTCGAAGGGCCACCCGCTGGGCGCCACCGGCCTTGCCCAGTGCGCCGAGTTGAACTGGCAGCTGCGCGGCGAAGCCCAGCAGCGCCAGGTCGAGGGTGCCCGCGTCGCCCTGCAGCACAACCTGGGTCTCGGCGGCGCCGCCGTCGTGACCATGTATCGTCGCGACTGATTCGACACCGCTCGGTTCGATACTTGAAAATCAGAAAGCCCGCTTCTCGCTTGCCGAGAGGCGGGCTTTTTTTTGCCCCGACGACGTAGCAGTGTCGGCAGCCGCACCGCGTCCGGCACGCCTGTCGCCGTTCCCTATCTCGATTTTCTTTCTTTTCCGACAATAAGGTGCGATCTTGCTTGCAGGCTGAATGGATAGATGCTTGGCTTAGAGGGAAATACCAAGGCTGCGGAAGTGTTTCGCTGAGGTATGTCGCCCGGTCACCGCACTATTGCCGGGGCCCGAGCGTTTATTCGCGTGACCTTCACAGGAGACCCCATGCTACTCGAAGGAGACTTTGAGCCCCTGTTGGACTCCATTCGGTGGGCAGCCGTGTTCATCATGCTGGCCAAGTTCATTCCCGATCTTCTGGTCAACCGCTTCCTGTCGGAAGCACTCCGGAAACAGGGAGCGGCGTCCTGGTACGACGACTGGTATCCGCCGACTTCTCCTCTAGCCCTTGGAGGCAGAACCATGGAATTGGCCCGGGCGCTCTTTTCGGGTGAAACGTCGCGAGAGAGTTCGTCGTTCCGCTGGCTGCGACGCTATTACCTGCTCTCGCTGGCACTGACGGCGGTGCTGGTCGTTCTGATTACCGCCTCTGTTGTCGGTCGGCGATTCATTGCCTGACCGCCGAAGGCTCTCGCCGTTCTGCCGACTTCATTCCGTCGGCTCGGGCTGGCAGGCCGGGCAGAAATAGCTCGAACGGCCGGTGACCGTGCGCTTTTCGACAACGCCGCCGCAGCGCGGGCACGCGGCCCCCTTGCGCCGGTGGGGCGTGAGCCAATCGGGCGGATAGCGGTGGGGATCGGCGTC
>JAWLBW010000151.1:0-10560 GCA_041687475.1 bacterium | reverse complement strand
GGAAGAGCTGCGGGTCATGAATGAAGAGCTGCAGCAGCAGTCCGACGCCTTGAAGGAGTCGCAGCTTCGGTTGCAGAACCAGCAGGCCGAACTCGAGCAGAACAACCAACAACTCGAAGAGCAGACCCAGCAGCTCGAGGTGCAGAAGGAAGCGCTCGAAGAGCGCAACTCCGAGCTGCTGAAGGTGCAACGCAGGCTGCGCGAGCAGGCGATCGAGGTCGAGCGGGCCAGCCGGTACAAGTCGGAGTTTCTGGCCAATATGTCGCACGAGCTGCGCACGCCTCTGAACAGCGCGTTGATTCTTTCGCGATTGCTGGCCGACAACAAGGGCGGAAACCTCACCGACGAGCAGGTGCGCTATGCCGACACCATCTATTCGGCCGGCACCGACCTGCTCAATCTCATCAACGACATTCTCGATCTGTCGAAAATCGAAAGCGGCAGGTTCGATATCAAGCTTGAACCCGTACCGGTGGCCGACGTGGTCGGCGCGCTCGAACGTATGTTTTCGCCGCAGGCGCGCGAAAAAGGGCTCGAATTCATTGTCGACCGGCAGGCGCCCGTCGTTACCGTCGAGACCGACCGGGTGCGTCTCGAGCAGATTCTCAAGAACCTGCTCGCCAACGCAATTAAATTCACCGAGCAGGGCAGGGTTTCGCTGAAGGTAACGGAAGAAGCGGGAAGACTTTCGTTTGCCGTTGTCGACACGGGCATCGGCATACCGGCCGAACAGCAGGGGGTGATTTTCGAAGCCTTCCGCCAGGCCGACGGCAATACGACCCGCAAGTTCGGGGGTACGGGGCTCGGCCTGTCGATTTCGCGCGAGTTGGCCCGCGTTCTCGGCGGCGACATTGCGGTCGAGAGCCGCGAGGGCGCAGGGTCGACGTTTACCTTGAAGCTGCCCCTGAAGGCCTCTGCAGCGGGGCCGGCCGACACCGCCGCAGACGTGGCGACGCCTGAACCGAAGTTTCCGGCAGCCCGGCCCCTTTCTCACGCAGCCCCGCAGGACCGAACCGCGGCGAAGCCGCTGTTTTCCTTCGACGACGATCGTGAAACGCTCGAGCCCGGCCGGCGCGTATTGCTGATTGTCGAAGACGATGAAGCGTTTGCCCGCCTGCTTTTCGATCTGGCCCACGATGTCGATTTCTCAGGCCTCGTGGCCTCTACGGCCGAAGAGGGGCTGCAGCTTGCCCGCGAGTATCTGCCCCATGCCGTTCTGCTCGACGTGCGCCTGCCCGACCTGAACGGCCTCACGGTGCTCGACCATCTCAAAGCCGACCCGCGTACCCGTCACATTCCGGTTCACGTGATTTCGGGCGAAGATTTTTCGCAGACGGCGCTGAAAATGGGGGCGGTCGGCTACCTGCGCAAGCCGGTCGAACGTGACGAGATTATGCGGGCGCTCGACGATATCGAAGCCCGGTTCCAACGCCGCGTGCAGAAAGTGCTCGTGGTCGAAGACGACGCCGTGCAGCGCGAAAGCATTGCCGAGCTCATCGGTGGGGCCGACGTCGAGGTTGTGGGCGTCGAGACCGGGGGCGAGGCGCTCACGCATCTTGCCGCGGGAACCTGGGACTGCATGGTCATGGATCTGTCGCTGCCCGACCTTTCCGGGTACGAATTGCTCGACGAAATCAGCGGCGACGACCGGTACAGCCATCCGCCGGTCATCGTATACACCGGACGCGACATTACCGGCGACGAAGAGGCGCGTCTGCGCCGTCACGCCGGCAGCATCATCATCAAGGGGGCCCGATCGCCCGAGCGCCTGCTCAGCGAAGTCGGCCTCTTTCTGCATCGCGTCGAGTCCGATCTGCCGCTCGACAGGCAACGCCTGCTCCAGACCATGCGCGACAGAGAGAAATTTCTCGTCAAACGCACGCTGCTCGTGGTCGACGACGACGTCAGAAACGTCTTCGCCCTGACCGGAGCGCTCGAGACCCAGGGCGCCGAGGTCGTCGTGGCCCGTAACGGTCGCGAAGCACTCGAAAAGGTCGATGCACACCCCGAGATCGACTTGGTGCTCATGGACATCATGATGCCCGAAATGGACGGGTACGAGGCAATCCGCCGCATCAGGGCCGACGACAAACATGCGCGGCTGCCCATCATCGCCGTAACGGCCAAGGCCATGCCCGACGACCAGCAGAAGTGCCTCGAGGCGGGAGCCAACGATTACCTGGCCAAACCCATTGAAATCGATCGCTTGTTGTCGCTCATCAGGGTCTGGATGCCCGAACCAGTGTGAGTCTGCGTTGTCGTCTTCCGATATTGTCGACATCGAACTCGAGCTGGTGCTCGAGGCAATCTACCGCCGCTATCACTATGACTTCCGGCGATATTCGCGAGGGTCGCTGCGCCGCCGCCTGCAGCAGGCCGCCGAGCGCTATGAATTGCGGTCGTTGAGCGCCCTGCAGGAGCGCCTGCTGCACGACCCTTCGTTCTTCGGCGCGCTGCTGCAGTACATGACGGTACCGACAACCGAGTTCTTTCGCGATCCGTCGTATTTTCTCGCGTTGCGGAAGCAGGTGATACCGATTCTTCGTACCTATCCTTCGCTCAAGGTGTGGGTAGCAGGCTGCAGCACGGGCGAGGAAGTCTACTCGCTCGCCATGCTCTTTCACGAAGAGAACCTGCTGTCGAAGACGATCTTTTATGCGACCGACATCAACCCCGAAAGCCTCGAGAAGGCCCGGCGCGGCATTTACCCGCTCGAGAGCATTCGCCGGGCCCGCGACAACTATCGACTGGCCGGCGGCAGGGGCTCGCTGACCGACTACGTGACGGTGGCGTACAATGCTTCTTCGTTCAAACCCGAGCTGTTGCGCCAGGCCGTGTTTTCCGATCACAGCCTTGCGACCGATCAGGTGTTTGCAGAGGTTCACTTCGTCTCGTGTCGGAACGTCTTGATCTACTTCGACCACGAACTTCAGAACCGGGCGTTGGGCCTCTTTCACGACTCGTTGGTCAGGCAGGGGTTTCTCGGTCTCGGACCCAAGGAAACCCTTCAGTTTTCGAGCTTCAAATCGGCTTTTGAAACCGTGAACGCGCCGGAGCGCATTTTCCGGAAGGTGTCGGTATGACCGCCGCCGCAGTCGATACCGTGGTTGCCCGCATGCGCCGACGCGGTCTGGCCTGCGTGGTCATCGGCGCCTCGGCCGGGGGAGTCGAGGCCCTGGTGAAGCTGTTGCCGTCGCTTGGCGACGGCAGGGCATTTCCGGTTCTGGTCATCGTGCATCTGCCGCCCGAAGAACCGAACCTGCTGCCCGACATACTCGGGTACCATTGTCGATGGCCGGTGCGCGAGGCGTGTCAGGGTGAAACCGTCGCCGCCGGTACGGTTTACATCGCGCCGCCGGGTTATCATCTGTATCTTGAACGCGATCATTCCTTTTCTTTCGGACTCGAGGCCCCGGTGCACTTCTCGCGGCCGTCGATCAGCGTGTTGATCGATTCGGCCGCCTGGGTCTATCGAGCCGAATTGCTTGCCGTTCTGTTGACGGGTGCCAATGAAGACGGAGCAGACGCTATGAAGGCGGTGCAGGAAAGCGGCGGCTTTACAGTCGTGCAGGAACCGGCTTCGGCCGACTCGCCGCAGATGCCGCAGGCCGCCCTGAAACTCCTGGAGCCCGACCTCGTGCTTGAACTCGACGAAATTGCCCGCCTGCTCGCCCTGCTTACTTCGGGAGACGCTTAGATGGAACCCTTGCTTTCACCGCTTGCCGCATCGCTTGAGCGTGAGACCATGGCGCCGCCGCGTTGTCTCATTGTCGACGACCTTGACGAGAACCTGGTTGCCATGCAGGCGCTGTTGAAGGACGAACCAGCCGAATTGGTTTTGGCGCACTCGGGAAGCGAGGCGCTCGATCTGCTGCTCGACAATGAGTTCGCGCTCGCCCTCATCGACGTGCGCATGCCCGAGATGGACGGCTTCGAACTGGCCGAACTCATGCGCAGCGCCCAGCGTACCAGGGCCATACCGATTATTTTCGTCACGGCCGGTACCGAAGAGCCGGGGCGCGTCTTTCGCGGCTATGAGGCCGGGGCCGTCGACTTTCTCGTCAAGCCGTTGGATCCGCTCATCGTGCGCAGCAAGGTACGGGTCTTTCTCGAACTCTACCAGCATCGCCAGCTGCTGGCGCGGCAGTTCGAAGAATCGAAGCGGCAGCGGGAACGGGGCGACTTTCTTTCCAGCGCCACGGTCGAGCTGGCTTCGATTCTCGATCCCGAACAGATCGTGGCCAAGCTTTCCTCGCTGCTGGTGCCGGCGGTCGGCGACGCCTGCGCTGTCTTCATACGCGATGAGGAAGGGACGGACTGGCGGCTCTCGGGCGTTTCCCAGGAAACCAGCCACGGTGACTTCAGCCGGCTCGAAGCCTTTCTACCGGTAGAGAACGACGACTTTTCGTCACGCTACTTTACCGCCGCCGACGAAGTTGCCCGTGCCGGTGAGGGGGTCGGGCTGGTCTTTGCCCGGCGTCTACGTAAACGGGGCATGCCCGAGGCCGTGCTTGTGCTCGAGGCCGAGCACCGCGACGCCGTCGACACCCACCTCCTGGAAGAATTGTCGTACCGGGCCGGATTGTTGTTCGAAAACGCCTGCCTCTATCACGCGGCCAACCGGGCGCTGGCCATTCGCGATCATTTTCTCTCGTTGGCCAGCCACGAGCTGAAGACGCCCCTGACCACGCTCAAACTGCATACCGAGGCCATTCTCTTCCGCATGCAGAAGAAGCAGGAGCAGATTCCCTCCGAGCGGGTCGAGCGTATGTTGGCTACAACGCTCGGACAGGTCGATCGGTTGAACGCCCTCGTCGACGATATGCTCGACGTCGCGCGTATCGAGGGGGGGCGGTTGAGCATGACGGTCGAGACGTTCGACATGCGCGATCTTGTGTCCGAAGTGGTCGAGCGCATGCAGCCCCTGGCCGAAAAGTCGGGGGCGAACATCGTCGCCCACCTGGGCGAACCGGCCAATGGCCGTTGGGACCGCCAACGCATCGACCAGGTCGTTACCAATCTCGTTTCCAACGCCATTCGTTACGGCCTCGGAAAACCCATAGACGTGGGCATGGAGGCTACGCCGACCGGCGTCTCGATCAGGGTAGCCGATCGAGGCAAGGGCATTGCCCCCGAAGACCGCGAACGCATTTTCGAGCGATTCGAAAGGGCCTCTTCACGCACGTACAGCGCCGGGCTCGGCCTCGGTCTCTACATCGTTCGTCATATCGTTTCCATGCACGGGGGAACGATCGGCGTCGAGAGTGAAGCCGACAGAGGCTCGACCTTTGTGGTCGACCTGCCGCTTCAGCCCCCCATTCCCGAACCCGACGCCTGAAGCCGATTCTTTCCGAGCGACCAATCATTCCGATGGCGCGGTACGAAGGCGCCGGGTGTTGCGTTCGACCGCGAGCACGGCGAGCAGAAGACCGAAAAGCCCCAGTAGACCGAGCTGTCCGAACAGCATCACGGTGTGCCTGCGCCGTTCGAGCAAATTCTGTTCGGCCTGCTGAAACTTGAGAAACTTCAGCTGAGCGGCCGCGACCGCCGTTTCGTCGACCTGCAGCCGGGTTTCGGGCGAGTCTCCATATTCCTCTACCGCGTCTTCGGCAATACCGCCCACATCGGCCAGCAGTTCTTCGGCGGCTTCGGGCTGCAGGCCCCCGGCCAGTTCGACGACGGTCTGCATGGCCTCGGGTGAAACGTTCTCATTCAGCTCGGGCGGCAGCTCCATCGTGGGCACGATGTCTTCGGTCAACTCATCGCTTTCGCCCGCTTCGAGCCGGGCCAGAAAATCGCGCGTCTCATTGAAGCTCACGCGGGTGTTTCCCGCTCGGGGAAAGGCAAACGCCGTGAACACCAGGGCCGCCACGAGAATGCCCGCGGCCACCAGACCAAGCACGTGGGTAAGCCCGAGAATGACGCGTTCATAGGTCGACATGCACAGAGATTGACACGCCGTCGCGGCGGTCACGAGGGCATGGGCCTGCCTACAGAGTACCCGTCGTGTTCGCTACCGGTTCCACGCGGCATGGGCGGCCGCGCTTACCAAAGCGAGCGGGTGGGCTGGCACACCCGGCCGTTTACCCTCATTCTCGGCTTGTAGAAGCAGGGCGTGAAAGCAACGCCGAACCGGAATCCAGGCTGCGGAGAGCTTCGTGAAATGGGTTGTCGTATTTCTCGTATTCGTTGTGTCATCAACATTTCCGCGTGAGCCGACCCATGCCGGTGAGGTTCAGTCAGGGTGGACGACTTCCGATCGAGACAGCGAGGCCGCCCGCCGCCAATCGCAGCGGGGCCGTGTCCTCGAAAAGCAGGACGAACTCTTTCTGGCCGTGGCGGCCAATCTCAACCTCACGAGCCTGGCCATGGGCAGGCTTGCCGTGCGAAGGGCTGCCGACGAGCAGGTCAGGCAATTGGGCGATGTCATGTACCAGGTACACGAGTCGGCCATGAACCGCCTTCGTGCCCTTTCCAAGCGTTTCGACGTTGTCATTCCGACGAAGCTGGGCCCGGTGGCCGAAGAGCGCTACAAGGAGCTTGCGACTGACGATGCCGTCGCTTTCGATGAAGCTTTTCTTGCAGCAGCGGTCGAAGCGCAACAGGAAGCCCTGGGCATGTTCACCGCCCAGGTAACCGGCGGAACCAGTCGGCCGATCGTCGATTATGCGGCCGAACTTCTGTCGCCGATTGCCCGTAATCTGGGTAAGGCCAGGCAGCTCGAACGCGAGCTTCGCATGCCCGAGGGCTGATATACCGGGTGCCCGGCAGGTACACGCTTGCGCAGTCGAGCCCGGGCTGCTAAGCTCGTCCCTTTCGGGAGAGCGCATGAAACAGCTACGCGAACGGGTTGCCGTGGTAACCGGCGCCGGCGATGGTATCGGTCGGGCATTGGCCCTGGCCCTGACGGAAGCGGGTTGCCGCCTGGCACTCTGCGGGCGCACGCAAAGCAGCTTGGAAGAGACAAGAACTCTCTGTGAAAAAGCTGGGGGAATCGCCAGCGTGCACGTGGTCGACGTTTCCGACCGGGCGGGCATGTTCGCCTTTGCCGACGAGGTGGTTGCGCTACACGGGGCCGTGCACGTCGTCGTGAACAACGCGGGCGTCGGCCTCGGCGCCACCGTCGAAGGCATGACCTTCGACGAGCTCGAATGGCTGCTCGGCATTAACATGTGGGGTGTCGTTCACGGCGTCAAGGCGTTTCTGCCGCACCTTCGCCGCGCCGGCGAAGGCCACATCGTAAACGTATCGAGCATTCTCGGCATGATTGCCATTCCCACCCAGGGCGCCTACAACATGGCGAAATTCGCCATTCGCGGCATGTCGGAAAGCCTGCGGCAGGAATTGCGTATCGAAGGCGCCAATATCGGCGTGACGTCGGTGCAGCCCGGTTTCATTCGCACGTCGATTGCGGCACGGGGAAGGGTGGGCGACCTGGGCCCCTTCGGCGTCGAGCGCGACGAAGCCGTGCAGCGGTTTCAATGGCTTGCGCAGACAAGTCCCGAGCGGGTGGCCCGGAAAACCGTCGAAGGCATTCGCCGCAACAAGGCCCGCGTGCTGGTCGGGGTCGACGCGCATGCGGTCGACCTCATGCAGCGCCTGTTTCCCTCGTTCTACCAGGACCTCACGACCATGGGGGCGCGCTTTCTGCTGAAGCCCGGCAAGCCACGCGCGCCGGAAACGCCCGAGCGCGTCTGACGGCTGCTACGAAAATCCACAATCCCCAATCCTTAATCCACAAGCCGGGTGCATGGAGAGTCACGTTGGAGCCGGCCCTGCGGGAGCCGAGGGGGAGTTTTCACGCGTTTACGGGGGCCGTCCGCGGCACGCTGACTGCGATTGTGTTCGGCCGGTTCATCCGTCGTACACCCAGGCCCACGCCAGATCTTGGTGCTCGAGCCGTTCGCGTATCGAGGCCACGGCCGCGCCGAGACGGTGCTCGTTTACGTCGACACAGGCCGCCAACGCACGACCCGCTGCGGCTTCGGACGAAAAACGGGCCAGCTCGGGGCCGGCGTTGTCTTCGTGAACCAGTTGCAGCACCCACTCGGCGCCGTCTCGCACCAGTTGCGGTTCGAGTCGCGGCACGTCAGGGCAGGGCGTTTCTGATTTTCTCGGCCATGGCGGCCAGTTCGTCCTGGGTAACCTGCTTTTTCTTCGTGAAGTCCATGTCGGCGATGCCGTTCAAGGGTACCAGGTGCACGTGGGCGTGCGGCACCTCGAGGCCCACCACCGCCACGCCTACTTTCGTACAGCCGGTAACCTTACGAATGGCGTGGGCAATGGGGCGCGCGAAGACCGTGATGCCGCCCAGCAGGTCATCGGGCATGTCGAAGAGGTAGTCGATTTCCTGCTTCGGAATCACGAGGGTGTGACCGTGCTGCACGGGCGTAATATCGAGAAACGCGTAGAAATTGTCGTCTTCGGCAATCTTGTGGCTGGGAATTTCGCCGCTGACGATACGGCTGAAGAGCGTGGGCATAATTTTTCCCCGAATACGGTTACTGCATGGCCGCCTGCTCGGCAGCCATAAGTCAGCATACAGGGGAAGCGTGGCGCCTTGCATCCCCTCTGCCGCATTGGCTGCAGATTCGGTACTCAGCCTTCGGGCCGCGCATCTTCCCAGTGAATGTCACGGGCCCGGTAGTGACCGCCGTGTCGCCCGTGAAAGATGACGTCGGGCTCGCCTTCGGTACCGCCGTCGGCGAAATGCAGCTCCATATCGCCCAGAATGACGCGATTGTCTCGATTGACGGGGTTGTCGTCGTACGACAGGACGACATCGCCGACCTCTTCGCTCTCGCCTGCCTGCGATCCGTGTACCCGAACCCTGCATCGAGCCGTGTGATTACTGCCGTCGCGACCCTTCCACCGATGTTCGAATTCGGTACCGTCGCTCTCGGGGGTGAGCACTGATTCGGGTATGAAGTCGACGATGCCGGGCACTTCCCAGCGAAAAACCAATTGGCGCATACCTGAACTCCCGAGGTGTTGATCGATGCGACACCAGATTGGGCTGTTCCGGGGAAAGAGGCGAGAGCGGGCACCAGAGGGGCGAGCTGATTCGCCTTGAAATCTGCTACGGGGAACAAGGAGTGACCGGGTTCCCCATATTCGCAGGTTGCCCCCTTCCCGTGATTACTTGGCGCTACCATAGCCGGACAGAACCGGTCGCCCAGCATCGCGCCTTTGCATCCTGATTCCGAGCTGCTTTTCGGGGGGTGGGCAGGGAGGTCTCCTTTCGCAGTCATGTGAAGCAAACCGTAAGGGCAGGTGGGAAAGGGCGTCGCCTCAAGTTCCTGCGGCATTGCTGCGCCCTCTTCTTCCCGGGCGGTTTGCCGAGCAACCGTTTATCTGGGAAAATCACCCGAAAATGACGGTTTTACCGGTAGTGCGTCTGCAGCTTCGCTTTTCTTTCCGTTTTCGGGCACAGTTCCCCCGGCATAATCACCCCGCCGGCAGGAAATCGGGCGGTAGTAAACCGTCGACTTGCGTTGTTCCCTGGAGGACGTGACATGTTTCGGGTTTCTCGATTGCTCGTCGGCGCCGTACTGGCGCTGGTAACCCTTGTTGCCTGCGGTGACGCCAGAGAGTTTACGGTTGGGGTGGTTCGGCCATTGACCGTTCTCTCGATGAGTCCCTCGGGAGATTTTCCCTCCGGGGGCGCCGACAACGTCTCGCGTACCGCTTCGCTCGTCGTGCAGTTTTCCGACGACGTGAGCGAGAAACTGGTGCTCGACGGCGAACATATCGTCGTTCTCGACGCCGAAGCGCCGCTGGCCGTCACGGCCGTTTACGACAAGGAAACATTCAGCGTTACCCTTACCCCCGAGCAGCCGCTGGCATTCAGCCGTGAATATACGATCGAGGTGCGAAAGGGCATCACTCGCGTCAGTGACGACGCGGTGCTGGCGCAGGAAGTCACGCAGACGTTCAAGACCGAAGATCCCCCCGCGCTTGCCGTTTCCTCGGTTACCCCGGGGCCGGGCAGCGTCGGGGCCGGCACTCTGACCGATGCCGAAGGCAGGCCCCAGCCTTACGGCGCGCAGGTAACCCTCGATATCGTTATCGATCTGTCCGAAGGCGTGAACCCCGAGTCTGTCACGCCCGATACGCTGGCGCTCGTTCGCGTGACCGACGGAGCACCGATTGCCGGCGAATTCCGGCTCGAATCGAGCGATGCCGATTTCGTGAATGAGTTCGGCGAGCCGCTGCGCACCAATGACCGCATCGTCTTCACGCCGGCTTCGCCGCTTTCCCTGAGCACGACGTTCGAGATTCGTCTGACAAGCGGGCCGGAAGCGCTTCGCAGTGCGCGGTCAACGGTCGAAGGGGGCTGGATCGAGCCCACCGAACAATCGTTCCGGTTTACGACGGTCAACCCTCCAGTGCTTTCCCTGGTGCAGTCGATTCCGTCGTCGGGGGCCTCGGGCATAGGCAGCCTGATCTATGCCGCTGCGGGCGTAACCATTACCACCGGCGACGCGCAGGTTTACGGTAATGCCGTCAGTCACGACGTCGTTCTGCGCTTCAGCGAATCCGTAAGCTCGGCTTCCTTCC
>JAWLBW010000150.1:0-10574 GCA_041687475.1 bacterium | reverse complement strand
CCCATGCGCAATGAAGGCCGGCATGTCGCGGCGTGCCTGGCGGCCGTCGGGCGGGCGCTGCGTCCTCAGGATGAAGTGATTGTGGTCGACGATCATTCGACCGACGACACGGCGGTAATCGCGGTGGGGGCCGGAGCCCGCGTCATCGCCGCCCCTGCCCTTCCCCCCGGTTGGCTCGGAAAGGTGCATGCCTGCCATGTCGGCGCCCAGGCGGCCACACGTAAGGTGCTGCTCTTTCTCGATGCCGACGTGCGTATCGCGCCGCATGCCGTGGCCGTAGCCGCGGGCGCCTGTCGCGACGACAGCTGGTTCAGCGAATTTCCGCGTCAGCAATTGCCTTCGTTCGCCGAAAGACTGGGCCTTGGGGCACTGATGGCGGCGCGTCTGGCCGCCGGCTTTCGCGAAGATCTCACCCGCTCGGCGTGCGGACAGTTTCTAGCCGTACGACGCGAAGCCTGGGAGGCCGTGGGCGGCCACGCCGCTATTCGAAACGAAATTTCCGACGACATGGCCTTTGCCCGCCTGCTCGACAACGCCGGTTTCGGCGGACGACTTACCTTCGGCACCGGGCTGGCCGAAACCCGCATGTACGGCCCCGATGTGCGCGAGGTCTGGCGGGGGTGGGTTAAAAACCTGCGTGCAGGAGCCCGCGCGTCGACCCGCGGCAGCACAGCCGTATCGCTCGTGGTGACGGCCGCCTTCAGCACCGCGGCCTACATCGGGTGGAGCCTGGCATTCGAAACTCTGTACCACACCGCCGCGGCGATTTTTCTTCATCTGGTGAGCGCGGCCGGGTTCGCCGCCGTCGTGCGTCCCCTTCACCGCCTGAGGCCGCAACACTACCCGCTGCTTCTCCCGCTCGTCGGGTTCTTTGTGTTCGCCTTTCTGCGCAGCAGCCTGCTTGCGCGGGGCGTCGGCGCCCCCGCTGTGTGGAAGGAAAGACCGGTCGCCGCCCCCTGAGCTCCTTAACAGCCCTGCCTTCGCTCACCCGCATCCCTCGTTTACAAGAGGGGCTCGACGGCAGGGCTGGCCGCAAGTGAGGAGAGGAAGGTCCGCCCACATCACCCAGAAATAGGCGCAGGCATTTTCGTCGCACTTCGCCCTTGCGGCAATCGGCGAATCAGCCGACAATGTATCTTTCGCCTGAAATACAGGCGCCGCTTGCCCTTCGTGCATGCAGGCCGTCCACTTCCGTCTCGCATTACCTACCCGAAAGCCTCGAAATCATGTCGCGCCTACTCGTCACGCTCGTTCGCCACGGTCAATCAGTCAGCAATCGAGCCAAGCAATTCGGGGGGCAGAACGACGTGCTGCTCAGCCGTATCGGGCGCATGCAGGCGCGCCTGGCGGGCGAGGCTCTGGCGTCGATGCGGGTTACCCGCGTCATTTCAAGCGATCTATCGCGTGCCGCCGATACGGCCCGTGCCATTGCACAGCGAACACGGGTCAAGCTTGAGCTCTTTCCCGAGCTGCGCGAGCGCGACGTGGGCGTGCTTACCGGCAAGACCTTCGACGAAGCGCGCGACCATCACCCCGAGCACTTCCAGGCGCTGATGAGCGGCGACCCGCATGCCAAGATCGGCGGCGCCGAAAGCTACGCCGACGTGGCCGAGCGGGTCGACAGGCTCATGGACAAGGTGCTTTACGAGTCGCGCGGCCATGTGGTGGTCGTCGGTCACATGGTGGTATTGCGGCACCTGCTGCGGGTGGCCTGCGGGGTGCACGACCGCAACCTGCGCGATTCGGTAACCTTCGCCATCGAGAATACGGCCCTGCACCGGATGGCCTTTCACCGCGACACGGGGCACTGGCACATCTTCTCGATCAACGAAACGGCGCACCTGAAGAGCCTGCAGGCCGGCGACAAGCTGACCTGAGCCGATTCTGCCGGGTCGGCCCAGCCCCGAATGGCCGGCACGGCTTAACCCCGGGCAACGACCGTGGAATCAGGAACGAAGGCCGCCGCCGCGGGCGGCGTTTCCTTCAATTTTCCCCCTGCATGGAATTGCGCGGGGAACCGCCACCGAAGCCCCGGCATTCGCAGTCAGTACGGAATATCGGCCGTGAGCCAGCTGAGCAATACGTCGGGAAAATAAACGTAGGTCAACGCACCGAACGCCAGAAAGGGACCGAACGGAATCGGGGTCTGGTCGTCCTTCTTCGTCAACGCCAGCCAGGCAATGCCGATGACGCTGCCGAACAACGAACCGACAAGAATCGTCTGCAGAATGGCCATGGGGCCGGTAAAAGCGCCAATCATGGCCAGCAGCTTGACGTCGCCGAGGCCCATGCCTTCGACCCGGCGAATGAGGTAGTAAAGGCCGGCAACGGCCAATAGCCCTCCGCCACCGATGAGCACGCCGAGCAGGCCCTGCACGACATCGCCGCCCGGAATGAGCGCCTGCCCGACCAGGCCCACCGCAACGCCGGGAATGGAAATCACATTGGGAATGATCATGTGGTCGATGTCGATGAACGTAATGGCCACCAGAGCGGCGGCGAACACGAACATGAACAGCGCCCAGAGGGTGGGCCCGTACGTGTAGGCAATGCCCACGGCAATGAGCCCCGTCAACAGCTCGACGAGCGGATACCGGGGCGAAATGGGCACGCGGCACTTCGCGCACTTACCCCGCAGCGCGAGCCAGCCGATGAGCGGCACGTTCCAGTACCACTTCAGCTGTACGCCGCATTTCGGGCAACGGCTCGGCGGGCTGACGATCGACATGCCTTCGGGCACGCGGTAAATGACCACGTTCAGAAAGCTGCCGATCGAGATGCCGATCAGAAAGGAAAAGACGTAGAAGACGGCTTCAGGCGACAAGGTTGCGTCCCGTTACGATATCGTTCCAGACCGTGTAGCCATCACGAACTTCGAGACCGGCCGCCTTCGCGTCGTTCTCGGTATAGCGCCGCGAACCACGATCGGCCGTATGACGTTCGCTGTCGAAGAAGATAAACGGTACCGCTTCCGACGTGTGCGTCTTGGTGGCCACGGGTGTCGGGTGGTCGGGCGAAATCAACACGCGATAGGGCTCGCCCATCTTCTCCAACGCCTCGAAAACCGGACCGACGATGCGCTGGTCGAACATCTCAATGGCATGCACTTTCTTGGCTGCATCGCCCTGATGCCCGGCTTCATCGGGAGCTTCGAGGTGAATGTAGGCAAAGTCGTGCTTCTCGAGGCCGGCCAACGCCGCGGCCACCTTGTTTTCACAGTTGGTGTCGACCCAACCGGTGGCGCCTTCTACTTCGGGCACGTCAAGGCCGCACAGCACGCCCAAACCTTTTACCAGGTCGACCGCCGAAACGACGACGCCGCTGAGGCCGAACTTCTCGCCGTAGGTCTGCACGCGGGGGCGCAGCCCCTGGCCCCAGAGCCAGATCTGGGTGGCGGGCTTCATCCCCTTTTCGACCCGGGCCTTGTTGACCGGATGCGCCGCCAGCACTTCGCGGCTGCGCTCCATTAACGAGTTCAGCCGGTCTGCACCGTTGCCGGCCGGAAGGTGCGCCGTAATTGCCTTGTCGCTGATGTCGTGGGGCGGCACGGTGGTCATGTCCTGCACGCCGTTGCGCCAGACCATGCAGTGGCGATAGCTGACGCCGGGGTGAAATTCAATGCCCTCGCCGCCAAGCGCCTGCTGTACCGCGGCAATCAGCTCGCTCGCCTCTTCGGTGGTGATGTGGCCGGCCGTAAAGTCGACCATGACCGGGTCGGCCGATTCGTAATCGATGTTCACCAGATTGCAGCGGAACGCCACGTCGGCATCGCCCAGCGCGATGCCCATACTGGCCGCTTCGATGGGCGAACGGCCCGTATAGTAGTCGCGCGGATTGAATCCGAACAATGTCAGACTGCCCACGTCGCTGCCCGGCGGAAGCCCCTCGGGAATGGTGTGCAGCAGACCCAGATCGCCCAGGCGCGCCAGCCGATCGAGGTTCGGCGTACTGGCCGCCTCGAGCGGCGTGCGGTTGCCTAGTGATTCGATGGGCCAGTCGCCCATGCCATCGCCGTGCAGAATAACGAACTTCATATCAGCGCTCGGAGGGAAATAATAGGTACGCGTCAGCTACCGCTCTGTTCCTGCTCCCATTCCTCGGGCACGCAGATGGCGGTCAAATCGACATTCGAGGGATCGTCCTGGTAACAGACGTACGCGTCAGGACAATCGGTATTGCTTCGGCAGGGTATCTGACAGGTTGCCGCACCGGGCTCGGTAGGCTCGGTGGTTTCGGAACCCATGAACACGTAAGGCGTGTGCGCCACCCAGGCTGCCATGGCTTCGTGCGAAGCGGTCACGAGACAGGCCTGCCCGGCCCGACAATCGCGCTCCGACTCACACGGCTGGCCCAGGTTCTGCGTCGAGGTAGCCCCGCCGCAGGCCCACAGCCCCATTGCAAAGATGATTGAAATAATCTGCCAGAGACGCGCCTGCATAGGTGGAAATAGTATCACGGGTCGGCACGGGTTGCACGGCGCACGTGAAGCACGGGCGCCACGCGGTCGCCGCCCGGCGGTTCTGCGGCAGGTTTACCCGGTAGCCACACGTGCGCGGCGGTGGTGTACGACGCACGGCTCAACGTCGGCGAGCCGCGTCAGGCACCTACCCTGCGCCGTCGCAACCAGTTGCAAGGCAAGCGTTTGACTCCTGTACCCTGCCCGACTAGACTATACGCAATCTTTTCACAGCACGAACAAGTTTTCACACGCACCGCAAAAAGGTAACCATGCAACGCGCTGCCCCGGAGAACGGTCTCTCACTCGAGTATGTGCTGCAGACTCTGGTCGAACAGGAACTCCTTCGCGACACCGACGCCCGCGACGTCGAAGTACGCGGCGCCGTGCAGCGCAGCCGCATTCTCAAGGAGCGTCGCGACAACGCCCGCAACTGGCGGCGCGACGGTCAGAATACGGTGCATCCGGTCGAGATCGTGCTTTCCTTCGGCTTCGATACGCCGAACGGCAAGCCGCTGACCGAAGACATGATCTTCAAGGCCATTGCCGAGCGCGCCGGCCTCGCTTTCGAGAAGCTTGATCCGGTCAAGCTCGATCCCGACCTGGTTACCCGTACGGTGTCGAAGCCCTTCGCGCAACGACACGCCATCATTCCCATCGCCCGCGAGGACGAGAGTCTGGTCGTGGCCACGGCCGATCCCTTCGACCGCGGCGGACTCGAACATTTCGGGGTGGCCGCCGGCAAAGCGTTTCGCGTGGTGGTGGCCTCACGCAGCGACATCGAAAAGGTAATCGTCGAATTCTACGGCCTGCGCACCTCGCTGACGAAAGCCGCCAAGGTCATAGCCCCCAGCGTGGTCGACCTCGGAAACCTCGAGCAATTCGTTCGCCTGCGGGGCGACCAGGAAATCGAGGCCAGCGATCACCATGTGGTCAATGCGGTCGACTATCTGCTGCGCTACGCCTACGACCAGCGCACGTCGGACATTCACATCGAGCCGAAACGCGACAAGGCGGTGGTGCGCTTTCGCATCGACGGCATTCTGCACAATGTTCACGAAATTCCGAAAGTCGTGCATCCGGCCGTAATCAGCCGGCTGAAGATGCTTTCGCGCATGGATATCGCCGAGAAGCGGCGTCCCCAGGACGGCCGCATCAAGACCGAATTCCAGGGACGTGAAATCGAACTGCGTGTATCGTGCGTACCGGTGGCCTTCGGCGAAAAGATCGTCATTCGTATCTTCGATCCCGACCTGGTATCGCAGAGTCTCGAACACGTGGGCTTCTACCCCCGCGAGCTAGAAGCCTTCCGCAGCTGGATTACGCGCCCTCACGGCATCGTGCTGGTAACCGGCCCCACCGGCAGCGGTAAGAGCACGACGTTGTACACGGCCCTGCGAACCCTGGCTTCGCCCGAGGTGAACATCGTCACCATCGAAGATCCCATCGAAAACATTTACGAAGACTTCAACCAGATTGCCGTGCAGCCGGTCATCGGGCTCACCTTCGACCACATTCTACGTAATGTGCTGCGCCAGGATCCCGATATCGTCATGGTCGGCGAAATACGAGACAGGGAAACGGCCGCTCACGCCATTCAAGCCGCACTTACCGGCCACCTTGTGTTTTCGACCCTGCACACCAACGATGCGCCGAGCGCCATTGCCCGTATGGTCGATCTGGGCGTCGAGCCCTTTCTCATTGCCAGTACCCTGACCGGCGTCATGGCGCAGCGACTCATGCGCAAGGTGTGCGTACACTGCGACAGTGTACGCGACATGGCGCCCGAAGAGCGTACCGCGCTGCGCATGAGCCTCGACACGCCGCGCATGGCCGTACACTACGGCGAAGGCTGCCCGGAATGCCGGGGCACGGGCTACAAAGGGCGCACCGGCGTGTTCGAGATGCTTTCGATCGACGAGAGCGTGCGTCAGCTCATCATCGACGGCGCCGACAACGACACCATTCGCAAGACGGCCGCGAAAAACGGCATGCAATCGCTGCGCGCGGCTGCCATCCGTAAACTGCTCGACGGCATCACGACCTTTGAAGAAGTCATTCGGGTCACGTCGTCATGAAGCTCGAAACCATTCTCATCATCGACGACGAAGAAAGCCTGCGTCACATGCTCTCGATTCTCCTGCGTAAGGAGGGTTACGAGGTTACCACGGCAGCGGGCGTCGACGAAGGCCTGGCCGTCATTCGCAAGAACACCGTCGACCTGGTGCTCTGCGACGTGCGCATGCAGGGTATGGACGGCTTCGACTTCCTGCGCGCCGTGGCCGAAACGCCCGACGCGCCCACGGTCATCATGATGAGCGCCTACGGCAGCGTCGATACGGCCATCGAGTGCATGAAGCTCGGCGCCTACGATTACGTTTCGAAGCCCTTCAACAACGAAGAAATCGTTCTTACCATTCGCAAGGTCGAAGAACGACGACGGCTCATCAGCGAGAACCGTCAGCTTCGCCAGGCCGTCGAACGCCAGGGCAGCGCCGAGGGACTCGAGCCCCGGAACGCGCAGATGCGCAATATTCTGCAGACCGCCTGGAAGGTCGCCGCCTATCGCACCACCGTTCTCATTACCGGAGAAAGCGGTACCGGCAAGGAAGTGCTCGCCCGTACGATACACACCAACTCGACCCGTAGCGACAGAGCGTTCGTGGCCGTGAACTGCGGGGCCATTCCCGAAGAACTGCTCGAAAGCGAGCTGTTCGGTCACGTACGTGGGTCCTTCACCGGCGCCGTTCACGACAAGCAAGGCCTGTTTCAGGAAGCGCACGAGGGCACGCTCTTTCTCGATGAAATCGGCGAACTGCCGGTAAACCTGCAGGTCAAGCTGCTGCGGGTTCTCCAGGAAAGCGAGGTGCGCCGCGTCGGCAGCAACCGCCAGGAAGTCGTCGACGTGCGGGTCGTGGCGGCCACCAACCAGAACCTTGACGAAGCCGTGCGCGAAGGTCGTTTCCGTGAAGACCTCTACTACCGCCTCAACGTGGTGAACCTGCACATTCCTCCGCTGCGCGAGCGCACCGAAGACATTGCCCCGCTGGCCGACCACTTTCTTCAACGCCATGCGCGACGAGCCGAGAAATCGGTAACCGGCTTTTCCCATGCCGCCATGCAGACCATGGAAGCCTATGGCTGGCCGGGAAACGTGCGCGAGCTCGAGAACGCCGTCGAGCGGGCCGTGGTATTGGCCGACGGGCCGGAAATCGGCGTCGACGATCTACCCGCCTCTCTGCTTCAGTCGAAGAACGACCTGGTGGTTCTTCCCCCCAACGAACTCTCGATCAAGAAAGCGACCGAGGCCATCGAGCGAACGCTGATTCTGCGTGCGCTCGAGCGCACCGGCGGCAACCGCACCCATGCGGCGAAGCTACTCGAACTCTCGCATCGAGCCCTGCTGTACAAGATCAAGGAATACGGCATCGTGTGAAACGGTCGGCCTGAAACTCTCGCAGGCTGGCGAGGGTGACGGAGCGAACGGTGGCGCGGCATTCGTCAAGACGACCGGCGATTCGAGCGGCCTTCACCGGGACCCGGCACGAATGGCAAGATCCTGCGCGGCCAGCTCAAGCGACTGCAGACGCACAGGCAGGGCTTCCTGAAATTGAATGGCCGTGGGAATGAAGCCGTCGAGCCGCACCTTCACCCCCTCGGCAATCTGCAGCCCCACGGGCACCGAAGCGTCGAGAGGCAACGAAAGCCGCTCCGAGACCGGCACTTGAATCGTCTGATGCACACGCCCACTGACTTCGCCCCGCACCGCCACTTCCTGGCGAATCGGAACGCGGGCCCTGACAGGCACCACGGTGTCGACGTGCAGCGCAAGATCGCTCGTCTTCACGCGAATGGTATCGCGTATGCGTACGGGCTGCCGAATGGGTACGACAACCTTGACCGGAACCTCACCCGCCACCGGCACCGGCAAGACCCCGAAGGCGCGCATCGTCGAGCGAACCGGCAGCGCGATATCGAGCTCGAGCTCATCGTCGATGAACACCTCGCTGTCGATGGAAACCGTCAGCTCGTCGACCCGTATCTGATCCGAAGCGATGGCAAGACGAATGGGCAGCTCGATGTCGATGTCGAACTCTTCGTCGATCCGCAAACGCGCATCGAGAGGAAAGGTCAGATCGAAATCGAGGGGAATGGAGAACGTACTCTCCAGCGGAATGTCGATTTGCGTGGCAAACGTCGCGCGGGCCGAAAAGCTGTCGGGAAAAGCGATACCGGCCTCATCGAGAAAGGCTACGCGCGCCACCACCTCGTCGGCGATGGCCATGCGCGAGACGCGTTCCGATTGAACCTCGAGAAACAGAAACCGGCTTGCCGCGAAGGCGCTCAACCCGCCCAATCCCAAGAGCAGCGGAAGGCCTAGCACGAATGTGAGCTTTCGGTTCAATGCATGTACACCCGGTAGGCAGCCCCTTCCCCCTTCACCCGCAAGTGAGCCCCGGGTAGATATTAGCCGGGTGTCCGACTTCGCGTCATGACATTTGTCATGCCTCGCACGCACTACCGTGGCCGGTGCCCCCTGGCCGGTTCATTTCCGCCCGGCGTATTGCGAATCCGTCGGCAGGGTCGGCGCACCACGACAAGAGTCGGCCTTGAGGCTGCCGACCGAGGGAGGCCCGTGAACGTTACCGTTCGAGATTGAGAATGCCGCGGACGCGAAGCGGCTACGGCACAATCAGCACGTGCGTGGGCAGTGAGCGCGCCAGCATGTCGGAGGTCGATCCGAGAAAGAGCGTGGCCAGCACGCCGCGGGTGTGTTTGCCGCAGACGACGACACTCGCATTCCAGGCCTCGACTTCCTTTTCCAGCGACTGTACGAGACCTCCGGCGAGCACCCTGGCCGGCATGGGCCTGACGGCGTCGACCTCTTTCGAGACCTTGTCGACTTCTTCGCGCGCCAGTTTCGTAAAGTGCTCCATGTCGCGCTCGGTGGCTTCCCAGCCGACTTCACTCAGGTAGCCGACGTCGGAGATGGTGTCCATGACGGTCACAAGTTCGACCTCGGCGTTATCTTCGTCGGCGAGTGCGCGGGCGATTCGCCCCAACTTGCCGCCCTTGCCGTCGAGCGCGATGGCCACCAGGTAGCGTTTGGTCGACCGGGGTTCGGCGGCGTGCAGCCAGGTCGGAACCTGCAAGGCCTGAATGATGCGTCGAGCCGTACCGCCCAGGCCCTTGTGGTGCCCGCTCCAGCCGTGACGGCTGAGAATGACCACGGACCGCTCGCAATGTTCGGCCACCTCGTTGATCCATTCGTGCACGGCCTCGGGTCGCACGACGACCCGTCCGTCCCACCCTCGCTGCTGCAGCAGGTTGTTCAATTTGGTCTCGAGGTGTACCTGCAGCCCGCGCACGACGTCGTCTTCGTCGTAGGCCTTGGTCGCGGTGAAGATGACGGGAAGCGACATGCCGTGCACGACGACGAGCTCGCCGTCGACCCTGGCGCACCAGTCGGCGGCAAACCGGAGCGTCTCCAGCGCGGTTGCCGAAAAATCAAACGGTACGATGAACGTCTTGAACACAGACATGTTCGCCTCCTTCACCTGCGTGAATATGCTGCCGGCTATTGTACCGGGCCCAGCAGCTCGATGCGCTGGCGTACTTCGTTCACATCTCCCTTAGATTCTACCGGAGTCACCACCAGTTGTACGCTTTTCTTGCCGTCTACCAGCACCGAGGCCGGAAAGCGAATGAAGATATCGGTCTTCTTCTTTCCGCCACCCGCCAGGTCGATCGGGTTACTCTGGGTCACAATCGTGTAGCCCTCAGGCTCAATCGACAGGCCGAGGCGTGCGTCGCTGAATCCGGTGTTGGCCAGGTGAACGCGAAAGTGGTTAAGCACCTCGCCGTCCTGCAGCATGCGAAACGGGGCGTCGGGCGGTCGAATCACCGACACGTTCAGCGATTGGCGGTTGAACACCGTAAAGCCGAGCCCCGAGAAAACGCCGAGCAGCAGCACCAGATAGACATAGCTGCGCGCACTCCACCCGCTGCGTTTCTTCTTCTGCTGCATGCCCTGCACCGAGTCGTACCGGATCAGGCCGGTCGGCTTGTCGACCTTGGTCATGACTTCGTCGCAGGCGTCGATGCAGGCGGTGCAGGC
>JAWLBW010000149.1:0-10581 GCA_041687475.1 bacterium | reverse complement strand
CTTCCACAGTTCCTGCGGGGGAGCGACCGACGCCCCCGAGCATGTGTGGACGAAGGCTGTGCCGGGCCTCGTCGGTATAGAAGACGCGTTCTGTGAAAACGCTCCCGACTATTTCTGGTCGCATACGGTCGACTACCGCGAACTGGGGCGTAAGTTGGGCCTTCCTCCGGTGACCGAAGCACGCATAACGCGGCGTTCGCCCGGCGCGCGAGTCAGGCAGATTCAATTCAAGGCCGATGGCCGCTCGGCCAATCTGACGGGCGAGGAACTTCGTGCGAAGTTAGGCTACGGCAAGCTCAAGAGCACCCTGTTTCAGGTCGACGTCGAAGGGAGCACCTTCGTTTTCAGGGGAAGCGGCTCGGGCCATGGCGTGGGCATGTGCCAGTGGGGGGCGCGGGGGCTGGCCGAAAAAGGCCGCGATTATCGGGCCATTCTGCGTCACTACTTTCCCCACGCCGGGCTAGCCTCTCTCTGAACGGTAGCTCGCTCGTCGTTTTTCCCCCTTCGTTAGCCTTCACCCTCGTCTTGGTCACCCCCTTCGTCGTTGGTTCCCCCCTTATTGTTGCGGCCAATCGTCGACCCATCTTGCCAATCTGGCAAGTCTGGCTTAGCCTGATAACAGGTCAGTGACCAAGCGGTTACCGTCGAGGCCGGGGCACAGGGGTTGAGGCCGTGGGGTATTGTAGAGGTCAATCAGGCTGGCGCAGCTTTCGCCTGGTGCTGACCGTTGTCGGCGCGGCCGTGCGGGTCGTGGGGTGAGTTTTCGGGTTGGAACGGCTCGTTCCGGTCGCCGCCGGCTGTTTTCGCAAGAGGTTTCCGCGTGGCGGAAAGGGGAGGATGGCATGACAATGCCGAGGCTCGTGGCGGCGCTGGTGCTGGTGTGGTTTGCAGGGTGTGGGGCCTTCGAGGGCAAGACGCCCGACGGGTCTGAGCCCACCTCGGTGCGTGAAGTCGATGGTCGCTGGGTCATCAATGAAGGCGATTACGACTTTTCGGTTTTTGAGTTGCCCGAAGAAGAAGGCGAGTGCGCCGAAGCTGTCGATTGCGCCGCCGCCGGTTGCGCCGCCGAAGTCTGCACGTCAAGCAAGGAAGCCTACGGGCTTTTCACCTCCTGCAGCGAGAAGCACCCGGGCAAGGACTTCGAGTGCGGCTGTATTCGTTCCCGCTGCCGGTGGATGTTGCCCGACGGCGGTGAGGCGGCCGCCGAGTTGTCTGGCCGTGCCCCGTGAGCGGTCGCCCTTCATGACGAATCGCAAAGAAAAACGGTCGCGCATCCGTAGAAGCGCGACCGTGAGAGACAGTGGTCGAAAAGTGCTTTCCGTCCGTTTCGGCTACTCGTATTCCAGGGCCTGAATGATGTTGGTTTCCGAGGCCTTCTTCGCGGGATAGAAGCCGGCGAAAATGGAAACGAGTACCGCCAGACCGAAGCCCAGGGCCGCACTCTGTCCGGGAAAGACGAAGGGCGTCGTCCACCCCACGACTTCGCGCAGCACGATCTGGGTTATGACCATGGTGAAGCCGATACCGGCCACCACCCCGAAGCCGCCGGCGATTACGCCCATCATGCCGGCTTCGCTTACGACCAGCTTGCGTACCTGCTCGCCGGTGAAGCCGATGGCCCTGAGCATGCCGATCTCGCGGGTTCGGTCGAGAATCGAGACCATCAGGGTGTTGATGATGCCGATGACGGCAATGATGATGGCAATGGCCTCCATGACGAAGGTAATGCGGAACGATTGCTCGATGGCGCTCTGCACTTCGACCCGGTATTCGGCATTGGTCTGCAGCACAAGCCGGTAATCCTTACCGAAGAGCTGGCTGATCGACTCGCGCACGGGCGCCACTTCGTAACCTGACTTGAGGAACACGTCGTACGAGTCGACGCCGTTGTCCTGCCAGTGGGTCTTGAAGGTGGCGCGATCCATGCCGATAACGCCCTGATCGCTCATGTAATCGACCCGCACGCCCGCCACCATGAATTTCTTCGGGCCGGTGGGCGTAGCCAGCTCGATTTCGTCGCCGGCGTGCACGTTGAATCGGTTCATGAAGTTTTCGGAAACGTATACCGCATCCTTGGCGGTAACCGCATCGTAAACGGCATCGGCCTCGCCCTCGATCCAGATGCCGGGGCTGTACTTGCGGTATTCGGGCATCTGCACGCTGTAGAGCACGACCTGGGTGTTGCCGTACGACTGGTTCACCATGCGGAAGCGGTTCACATCGGCGACGCCGTCGACCTTGGCCACGATTTCATCGCCCAGGCTTTCGGGCATGTCGACCGCATCGGGGCCGGGCAGCGCTGCCGAGCTGCGAATGACCATGTCGGCGGTGACCGACTGGTGCAGCCACTCGAGCACCGAGCTCTGGAAACTGAGCATGGTGCCCTTGACCGAGACGGCAAGGGCAATGCCGATCATGAGCGCGCTGACGGTTACGCTGGTGCGGCCGGGCGAGCGGGTCAGGTTGTCGGCGCCCAGCTTGCCTTCGACCGAGAATATCTTCTTGAGAATGGGGCTGAAGAACTCGCCGACGAGAACGATGAGAATGGGCGAGAGCAGCGTCAGCGCCAGGAA
This sequence comes from bacterium, assembly GCA_041687475.1. Lineage (GTDB taxonomy): Bacteria > J088 > JAWLBW01 > JAWLBW01 > JAWLBW01 > JAWLBW01. Next base: position 8,008 of record JAWLBW010000149.1, on the reverse strand, counting down.
GCCGAGCATGCTCGCGCCGCCGCCGATGAGCGGGTTCGATGCGCCGTCGGTCAGGAAGAGCAGCACGAACTGCACGACGAACAGGGCCACGCCCACGCCGAAGACCTTCCAGTACTTGGCGCGCGCCGCCGTTTCCATGGCCTGCGGGCTCATGGCCTCGAGCGGCGAAACCCGGGCGGCGTGCCGGGCCGGGGCTACGGCCGAGAGAATCGAAGTAACCATACCCAGGGCAATGACCACGCCCAGATCCTGCGGGGCCATGGCAATCTGGTCGATGCTCAGGTTGAAGTAGGCGGTACTGATGGTTTCGGCCACGATTTCCGTCAGCTTACGGGCGAGGGCGTAACCGGCCAGGGTGCCGATGACCGAACCGAGCAGACCGAGAAAGCCGGCTTCGACGATGAACATCGTGGCGACCTGCCGGGCAGACACGCCCAGGGCGCGCAGAATGCCGATTTCGCGGCGTCGCTGGGCCACGGCCATCGAGAAGGTGTTGTAAATGAGAAACATGCCCACGAAAAGCGAGAGCAGGCTCATGATGGTGAGAATCTGCTGAAAGCTCTTCAGCATGTTCTCGACCTGACCCGAGCGGCTGCCCGGGCTGTCGACGGTGAAGCCGTCGCCCAGCTTCGCGCGCAGATCGTGAATGACGGCCTCGCGGTCGGCGCCCTCGGCCAGAATGATGTCAATCTGATCGAAGCGGCCGGTGCGCTCGAGCACGTCCTGGGCGCTGAAGACGTCCATGATCAGCAGATTGCCGCCGAATACCTTGGCCGCGCCTTCTTCGGCCAGAATGGCGCGAATGGTAAGGGTCTTCAGGCCCGCGCCGGTAATGATTTCAAGGGAGTCGTCGACCTTGAACCCATGGCGCTCGGCCAGCGGCTCGGTAATGAGAACGCTGTCGGGGCTGTTGAGAAACTGCAGTACGTCGAGGTCTTCCTGCGCGCTCTCGCCCGAGGCCGTGAAGGTGCGGAATTCCTTGTCGGCGAGCGTATCGACACCGAGAAGAATGAGCGTATCTTCGGGCGCATTCTCGAGGTAGGCACTCGAACGTACGATGGGGGCGGCCTTGCCGACGCCCTCGGTGTCGAGTACATCGTCGAGCACGACTTCTTCGAAGCCGCTGCGACCGCGCGATACTTCGACCTGGGCGCGACCGGCTACGTTGTTGATCATCTGGTAGAACGAGGCGAGGGTGCTCTTGTTCACCAGATTGATGCCCACGAACACCGTGATGCCGAGCGCAATGCCCAACACCGTCAGAGACGTGCGCAACAGGTGGAGGCGGAAGTGCTCCAGGCTGATGGATCGCAGGAAGAAAAGCATGACGGCTCCGAGGCGCTAAGAGGTTCAGGCGGGCACGAAGGCTTCGCGGCGGGCTTCGCGGATCTCTTCGATGAGTCCGTCCTTGACGGTCACGATCCGGTCGCCCCACTCGGCTACCTTGTTGTCATGGGTGACGAGCACAATCGTCTGCTGATACTTCTCGACGGTTTCGCGAAGCAGGCGCAGAATTTCGGCGCCGGTCTTCGAGTCGAGGTTGCCCGTCGGTTCGTCGGCAAGCAGAAGGGCCGGGTCGTTCGAAAGCGCGCGGGCAATGGCGACTCGCTGCTGCTGGCCGCCCGAAAGCTCTTCGGGCTTGTGGTGCTTGCGGTGTTCGAGACCGACGAGGGCCGTCAGTTCGTCGACCTTCTTGCTGATCTTCGCCTTGTCTACCTTTTCGAGGAAGAGCGGAAGGGCAATGTTTTCTTCGACCGTCATGGTCGGCAGCAGGTTGAAGAACTGGAAGACGAATCCGAGCCGACGGCGCCGCAGCAGCGTCAGGTTGCGGTCGCTCATATTCTTCGTATCCTGGCCGTCGATGATGACCTGCCCCGACGTCGGGGTGTCGAGGCCGCCCATGAGATGCAGCAGCGTACTCTTGCCCGAGCCGCTGGGACCTACGATACAGATGATTTCACCCTTGCGGGCTTCGACATTGACACCCTTCAGCGCTTGCACGCCCTTGGCGCCCGAACCATACGTCTTCGTTACGTTGACGACTTCAATCATATTGCTCATTGAGAAAGCCCGCTGGTTAGTGGTATTACCAATTGGCAAGGGGCCATTATACATCAAACATTTGTTTAAGAGCAACCGGTCAGCCAAGCGAGCACCGCCCACGTCGCCTTAGCATTACCAACCGGTCGATAGGTACCCTGCAGAACGGCTTCCTGCGCGGCAGTCGTGTATCGCTCCATCGGTTGGAAGGGAAGCCGCCGTCGGCACCTAGAACGGCGTTTGAGTAAACGGTCCTCAGCAGTGTACACGAGTGTTCCAATTTCGGAAAGCGGGGGCTTTCTCGACAGACTTGTCGCTCAGGGCTGACATTACGGGCGTGGAGTCGGATATAATGCATGCATGGGAATCTTGACCTTTATCATCGTCCTCGGCGTTCTCATCTTCGTGCATGAGTTCGGCCACTTCTATTTCGCCAAGCGGGCCGGCGTCGGCGTCGAGAAGTTCTCGATCGGCTTCGGTCCCCGCATCTTTTCCTTCCGCCGCGGCGAGACCCTGTACCAGGTCGCGCTGATTCCGCTGGGCGGCTTCGTCAAGATGATGGGCGATAACCCCGATGAGCCGTCGACCGGAAGCGAGAAGGAATATCTCAGTCGGCCCGTTCGCGATCGCATGCCGATCGTGCTGGCCGGTCCGGTGGTCAACCTCATCGTTGCCTTTCTGCTCATGCCGGTCGTCTACATGCTCGGCGTGCAGGTTCCGGCATTCATCAGCCAGCCTCCGGTCGTCGGTTACGTGACGCCCGAAACGCCGGCCGCCGCCGCGGGCATTCAGGCGGGCGACCATATCACGGCCATCGACGGAAAGCCGATGGGCACGTGGGAAGACTTGCTGGCTTCGACCCTTGCCGAGCCCAACAAGCGCATCGAGGTCGCGGTCGAGCGCAACGGCGCAACCGAGCGCATGCCCGTCGAACTGGGCCAGGCCGATAACGGCGCTGCGCTCTTCGGCGTGCAGCCCCCGGCCGAGACGGTAATCGCACACGTGCAGCCGGGTTCTCCCGCGGCCGAAGGCGGTATCGTCAAGGGCGACCGCGTGGTGGCGCTCAACGGCGAGCCGGTGTCGCATTGGGTCGACATGGCCGAGCGTATTCAAGCCCACGGTGCAGAGCCCATGCAGGTGGGTATCGAGCGCGCGGGCGAGGTGCGCGAGATCACGCTCACCCCCAGAGTGGGTGACGAGAGTGGCCGCGTGGTGCTCGGCATTCAGAAGGCCGAAGAACTGGAACTGCAGAGGTACGGGTTCTTCGAGTCCATCGGCGAGGGCGTCAGCCGCATGGGCCAGATGACCGTACAGACCTTCCAGATTCTCGGCAAGCTGGTTACCGGCCAGCTTTCGATGAAAGCGCTGGGGGGGCCGATTCGTATCGCCCAGGCTACGTCGGTGGCGGCCGAGAGCGGTCTTGCCGATGTGCTGTCATTGATGGCCTTCCTTTCGCTGCAGCTCGGTATTCTGAACCTGTTGCCCTTTCCCGTGCTCGACGGCGGCCATGTGCTTTTCATGAGCATCGAGGCCATCCGCCGTCGTCCGCTATCGCGGCGGGCGCTGGAAATCAGCAACCAGGTCGGATTCGTGCTGCTGCTTGTGCTCATGGTCTTCGTAACCAAGAACGACATCATGTATACTTGGGGGCCGAGCATCGAAAGCTTCTTCGATAAGCTTTTCTGAACATCGCCTGCAAAGCTGTCTGCGGCCGCGACGCTTGTTCGCGGCCGTCTTTTTTTGGGGTATCGCCATGTTGTTGCTTGCGCTTGACACGTCTTCGCCGCTTGCCGGGGTTTGCCTGCTTGAAGATGGTCGCATACGAACCGAGCTGACGGTTCGCTCGTCGAACCCGCAGGAGTCCGACCACGTCGGAAACCTGCAGGTGGTGCTGGCGCGGGGGCGGGTGGCCATCGACGACGTCGACGCGTTTGCCTGCACCATCGGTCCCGGAGGCTTTACCGGGCTTCGGGTAGGGCTTTCCTTGATGAAAGGCCTGACCGCCGATGGTTCGAAGCCTCTGTTCGGCATTTCAACCCTGGCGGCGCTTGCCCGAGGGGTACCGGGGCCCTTGCCCCTCGTACCCTGCCTCGATGCAAGGCGTGGTGAGGTGTACGCAGCCGTTTTCCGCGAGGGGGTGCCGGTCGTTGCCGAGGGAGCCTATGACCCCGACGCATTCTCACGCCTTGTCGGGGAAGAAATCGACGGCCCCTCCCTCTGGCTGGGAGAAGGCAGTCGTGTCTATCGTTCAAGCTTTGAAGGCCGCGAACGGTTTTTCGGCGGCGCTGAATTCGAGCAACCCCGGGCTGCCTCGATTGCCGCACTGGCCTGGGAGGCCTGGGAGCGGGGCGAGCGCCCCTCGTCGGTCGGCCTTGTGCCCAACTACCTGCGTGCGCCGGCAGCCGAGTTGAATGCCGGAAGCCGGAAAAACGTATGACGGCCAATCTTTTGTCTCCGCGGCCAGTTTTTTGGCCGCTGGTGGCAATGGGGGCGAGGCAGGGCAAAGACCTGGCAAGCAGCTGGGGTTCCCGATTTCGCGGCCAGATTTTTGGCCGTATTGTTGAGCCCGCAAGGCGCTCAATGCGCGTCTTCCCGGGTTGGCACGCGGTTTGCGTTATGTCTCGGTTTCAGGTTCTTTTTCCGAACGTTTTGCTACCGAGGCATCATGCAAGCAGCCAACGTGATTCCCTTTCCCAGCCCCGAGCCCAAGGAGCTCGAGCAGCGCCAGCCCTATCTTATTCGCCACGAAGATCGCACCGAAGTGGTGTTTCCCGAATACGCCGGCCGACGTGTGCTGCGCATTCGCCGCACCTTTTTCGACGGCCGCGATCGTGTCGAGCTGGCTCTTGAAAAAGAAATCGACACCCATACCGACGTCGAGGGGGTGCTCTCGGAACTGGAAAACGTGGTTTCGGCGTATTTCAACGCCTGACTGGGTGGTGGGTAAGGCGGCAGGCGGCATTCGACGGGGCCGGAGAGAGCAGTCTCTTCGGCCCTTGTGTTTTGCCGTGGTGTTTCTGGCTATGCTACAATCACCATACTCGTAAGCCGTGACTAAGTAGTGATTCTCCAAAGGTTTCGCAGCTGCGAAACTCCTTGGGCCGCTCTCTCGTCGTGGCGGCAATTCTTCCATGAGGAAAGGAACGCTTCCTCGCCGCAACCGCTCGATGCTGCGCATGCTGCCGGCCCGACGGGGGCCGGGCGGCATTCCTCAAAGGTACCATGCGCGTCATCGGAATCGATCCGGGCTCCCGCTTTACCGGGTACGGCATTCTCGAGGGTCCGGGGGGAACCCCGCGTCACCTCGACAACGGCGTGCTCGTGCTGCCGCCGTCTTTGCCGATGGCCGAGCGCCTGGCCCGCCTCAGTGCCGGTTTGACCGCGCTGGTCGAAGAGCATCGTCCCGAGGCCGCAGCCATGGAAACGGTGTTTACGCATCGTAACGTGAAGAGCGCCCTGGTGCTTGCGCAGGCCCGCGGCGCCGCTTTGGCCGTGTTTGGACGCTTTGGTGTGCCCGTGTTCGAGTATGCGCCGGCGGCGATCAAGACGGCTGTAACCGGTTATGGTCGCGCCGAAAAGGAACAGATTCAGAAGATGATGCGTATTCTGCTGAAACTTCCCGAAGATGCGGCCTCTGATGCTTCCGATGCCCTTGCCGCAGCCTGTTGCCACCTGCGAACCGTACGGCTGAGCGCCCTTACCGTGACGGGGCGGGCATGATCGCGCGACTGCGGGGAACCATCTGGGAAAAAAGCACCGATCGCCTTGTGGTCGATGCCGGCGGTGTGGGTTACGAGGTGCACGTTTCCCTGGGAACGGCGGCGGCGGTGGGAGAAGAGGGCGAACCCGTCGAACTCTACACCTGGCATCATGTGCGCGAAGACGCGCATCAGCTCTTCGGCTTCTCGCGGCCCGACGAGCGAACGCTCTTTCTGCTTCTGATCGGTGTTTCGGGCATCGGGCCCAAGACGGCCCTGACCGCGCTTTCGACGCTGACCCCTTCGGACTTCGTCTCGGCCGTGGCTTCGAACGATGTGGTGCGGCTGACCCGGCTGCCGGGGGTGGGCAAGAAAACCGCCGAGCGCATTCTGGTCGAACTTCGCGACAAAATCGATCGCCTTCAGGTCATGGCCGGGCCTGCCGCGGTTTCGTCTTCCGGTGGCTCGGTGCGAAGCGACACCCTGGCTGCCCTGCTGGCGCTCGGATACGGTCGTCCGATGGCCGATCGGGCCCTGCAGAACATGAGCTTCGACGGGCTGACCGTGCAGGAAGCCATTAAGGTTGCGCTGCAGAAGCTGAGTGGCAAGTGAGCATGGACGACTTCGTTAATCCTGCCGAGACTCCGACAGACGGCGAATGGGAGGGGTCGCTTCGCCCAGAAACCCTGCGCGAGTACATCGGGCAGGAGCCGATCAAGGCGAATCTCGACGTCTTCATCAGGGCCGCACGGCAGCGGGGGGCGCCGCTCGAGCACATTCTCTTCTATGGTCCTCCGGGGCTGGGAAAAACGACCATCGCCTATATTATCAGCCGCGAGATGGGCGCGAACCTGAAAACGACTTCGGGGCCCGTACTTGAGAAACAGGGCGACCTGGCCGCCATTCTCACCAATCTCGAACCGGGCGACGTGCTCTTCATTGACGAAATACATCGACTCTCGCGGCCGATTGAAGAAATTCTCTACCCGGCCATGGAAGACTTCAAGCTCGACATTCTGCTGGGGAAGGGGCCGGCCGCCCAGAGCGTTCGCATAGACTTGCCGCGCTTTACCCTGGTAGGAGCCACCACCCGATTCGGGTTGCTCTCGGCTCCCTTGCGCGATCGATTCGGCGTACCGATGCATCTTGACTTCTACAATCACGATGAATTGGGTAAGATAATTACGCGTGCGGCTGCCCTGCAGGGAATCGCCATGAATGCCGAAGGCTGCCGCGAGCTTTCTTCGCGGGCACGCGGCACGCCGCGCATTGCCTTGCGTTTGCTCAATCGGGTTCGTGACTTCGCCGAGGTCGGCGGGGGTATTATTGACGGACCGATGGCGCGCGAAGCGCTCGATCGACTGCAGGTCGATCGCGAAGGCCTCGATATGATGGACCAGAAGATTCTTCTTACGGTAATCGATATGTTCGGCGGCGGTCCGGTGGGACTTGATACCCTTGCGGCCGCGGTGGGCGAAGAGAAGGACACCATCGAGAACACCATTGAGCCGTTTCTGCTTCAGCGCGGTTTCCTGGTTCGCACGCCCCGCGGCCGGGCGGCAACCGAACGGGCGTTCCGGCATTTCGGTCGCTCGGTGCCGACGAAGCAGGGAGGGCTGTTTTCGTGAAGTCTGCGTTCGTTCTGGCCGCCACCGAGCCGCACGTGACCTACCTTGAGCAGGTACTTGCGTGGATGTCCGTGAACCAGCCCATTGTCGCCGGGGTTCTCGCCCTCTTCGTGCTCTGGCTCGTGGTTCGCCGTATTCAGGCGCCGAAGGCGGGCGGCAATCGCAATCCGAGAAACCCGAACCAGGCCCGCAAGTGGGCGCAGGCCGCACTGGCGGCCAATGAATTTCGAAAGGCGGCCGAATTCTTCGAGTATGCCGGCGACCATGAGGCCGCGGCTACGGCCTACGCCAGAGCCGGTGCCTACGATCAGGCGGCCGAAGCAGCCCTTGCCGGTGGCCTGAAGGACCGGGCGGCCGTCTTCCTGGAGAAGGCCAAGAAATACGTGGCGGCCGCTCGCATTTACCAGCAACAGGGTAAGTTCAAGTTGGCCGGCGAGCTGTATACCAAAGCCGGCAACGAGCTGCAGGCCGCCGAGTCGTATGAGGCGGCGGGCGACTTTCTCGCCGCCGGCAAGTTGTACGAGAAGGCGCGCTTTATCAAGAAGGCCGCCGAGGCCTGGTACCGCGGCCGCGAGTTCAAGCGGGCCGCGCACCTGTATGAAATGGCCTTCCGTGAAGAGCGTGCCGGGGCCAGGGATGATG
>JAWLBW010000148.1:0-10643 GCA_041687475.1 bacterium | reverse complement strand
ATCGAAGCAAGCACATTGGCGGGAGGCCGTAAGGAGTGCGTACTGCATGCGCGCATTCCTCCGGCCCTGGATGAAGCTCTTCGCGACCGAGCGCGTCGGCTGCAGATTCCGGTTTCACGCCTGATTCGCAATCTGCTTGCCGAGGCCATGGCCGACGACGAGGGAGCAGATTTCGAGTTCGGTCTGCACCGACGGGGCTGACTTTGCCCCTTGTCGCTTGTCGTGACCCCGGACGGCGTTATCGCGTCCGGGGTTGGCCGTTTTCCGGCCGCGTCTTTGAACGCCGCATACGCCTCCCGTTATACTGATTCTTTCCCCTCACCTATCGTCCGCGCCGTCTTTCGGCCGGCGGGAGTTCGCGCTGTGGATTTGTTCAGCATCCTGTTCTTCGTCGTGGGCGTTCCGCTCACCATTCTGACCGCCGTATACGCGCACGCCACCTTCCTGTACGCCCGCGGCGACATCGCGCAACAGGAAGGCAAGCTCGAGCTTGCCGAAAAGCGCTTCACCAAGGCCGCCAGGGGACTCAATCCGATCGGGCGGGGGGCCACCCTCACAGCCCTGGCACGGGTACAGTTGCGTATGAACCGGCCCGACGACGCCATTCAGACCTTGCGCCGGGCGGCGCCGAAAACGAAGAACCCCGGCATCGTTCTCGCTCTGTACCAGCTGCTGATTGACGCCGCCCTGCACCCCGAGGTATCGACGCCCGCCGCCGATCTGCTGCACGACGTCGAGCGCCTGCTCGAGTCGACGCGCATGCCGGCGACCCTGCGGGCCATGCTGCTCGGCCAGTTCGCCCATGCGTGGGCTCGTCTGGAGAATACCGACGAAGCACGCAGGCTGGTCGAGACGGCCCTGGCGAAAGACGGACTGAACCCGGGCGCGCTCTTCACCAAGGGCTGGTTGTCGTTGCGTGACGGCGACCTCGACGTAGCCCGCGAATCGTTCGATAAGCTTTCGGTCGTGCGCGAAAAGGATCAGCGGCCGCTCGGATTGTACGGTCTGGGAACCGCGGCGTTCTACGCAGGCAATCTTGAAGAAGCCGACCGACTGTACGCGCGCGCCCTGGCCGAGGGCAGCCCCCTGCTCGAGCCGTTCGCCGCGGCCCGCGCGGCACTCGTGCATCAGGTGCTCGGAAAAGATGCGGCCGGCATGCTGCGCCGAGCCGAAGAAGCCGCCGAAAAACTGCGCAGCCGCAAGAGCCTCGCTACGCATTCGAGCGTCGATTGGCTGCTTGCCATCGCTCGCGCATGGGTACACCAGGATGCGGCCAAGGCCCGCGAAGCCCTTGACGCGGCGCCCGTTACCGAGCGCGCCGAAGCGGCGGCCCTGGCCTCGGCGCTTCTGCCGAAAGTCGACACCCAGGGGTGGAAGCTCAGTCTGCCGGCTCGACCCTGACCTGCTTGACCAAGCGCTCGACATCTTCGAGGTGACAGAGTTCGGTGCCCGGCGTCAGTGCTGTAGCCGCGCCGGCCGCCAGTGACCAGGCGAAAGCTTCTTCGACCGAGCTGCCGCCCGTGACGTACAGGGTATAGGCGGCCACCATCGAGTCGCCCGCGCCCACGGCGCTGACCGCTTCGACCTTCGGCCCCACGCCGCGCCAGCAGCGGCCCTGATGGGCGAGCACCGCCCCCGCCTTCCCCATGGAGAGAAGGACGTGCTCGATGCCCCGGGTCGATAGACTACGCGCGGCCTCGAGTGCCTCGTCGACCGTTTCGACCTTGCGACCGAGCAGGCGCGAGGCTTCGTGTCGATTCGGCTTGATGGCCCAGGGCCCGGCTTCGACGGCCAATGAGAGTGACTCGCCGTCGGCATCGACGAATACGGGCACGTCGGACAACTCGCGTACGATATCGGCATAAGCCGAGGCGGGTAAGCCTTTGGGAATACTGCCCGAAGCAATGACGGCCTGAAAGTTGCCGCGCTTGCGGTACAGCTTGGTAAGCAGCGTGTCGAAGGCTTCACGGTCCAGAGAGGGGCCCGAGGCGTTAATGAGGTACTGGCGACCGGTGCTGCGTTCGTACAGCAGCAGATTGGTACGCGTGTCGCCCTCGACGATCACAAAATCGGCGGGCACGCCCGCCGCCACGAGGCGACGTTCGATTTCGGCGCCATTGGTGCCGCCCACCAGGCCATACGCAATGGTGTCGCCCCCAAGTTCATGAATCACCCGCGAAGCATCGATACCCTTTCCGGCCGCGTAGTGCTTCTCGAATTGAACCCGATTGGCATCGTCGGCCGATAGCGCCTCGATTTCGAGCAGGCGGTCGAGGGCGGGGTTGAGCGTAATCGTCGCTATCGTCTTCATCTGCTTGCCTCGTGCCCATGATAACCAGCCGTATCGGCTGTCCCTGCGACCGCCGCTACCTGGCCGGAAGCGGCACTCCCGACTCGACCTTCGCCGCCGACGGCTTCGCTTCGGGCTCGCGGTTGACCGCAATGAGCAGCCCCAGCGCGGCCATACTCGCCACCAGCGATGCCCCGCCGAAACTCAGAAACGGGAGGTGAATGGCCGTGACCGGTACCAACCGCAGATTGACCGCGGCGTGTACTCCGACGGCCGTAAGTATGTAGCCGGCCATGCCCACGCCCACAAGCCCGGCGAAGGTGGGGCCCCGTACGAACACGGCGCGTATACCCAGTAATAACACGGGCAGGTACAGCATGAGAAGGCCGAAGGCCCGCAGAAAGCCGAGTTCTTCGACGGCGTGGGCAAACAGGTAATCAGACTTCGCCTCGCCCGTGCGCACCACGTGACGTCCTTTTCCGTAGCCTGCGCCGAGGGCCCCGGCCGACGATACACCGCGCTGTAACAGTACATAGTCGCGACCGGCTTCGTGAGCGGTGGCCTGCGGCCGCATCCACCCATCGACGCGGCGGCCGATGTAGGGATTGACCACGGCCGCGCCGACAACGACGACCGTGACGGCAATGACAAGCTGCAGCGCCCGGCGGCCCCGTACCCCGCTCAGCCAGGCCTGCATGGCAACCGGCACCAGAATGAGCGGCAACAGAGAAAAGTCGGGTTGCAGCATGCTGATCAGAAGCCCGGCCGCCACGATTCCGACCGAGACAAAGCGACGAACCTGCCCCAACGGTCGGCGCACGAGCACCGACGCCGTCCACACGAGCAGGGTCACGACCAGTATCTGACCGGGCTCCCACCGCAGGGCGCCGAGCGAAAACTGGCGTACGGCGCCCCCCGAGCGAATGCCCAGGGCGGGAACGAAAGGAAGAACGGCCATCAGCAGGCCCCCGGCAACGCCCCAGGGCGCCAGCTTGCGTAATCGACGAACGGGCAGCAGGGCCAGCAGGGCAAGAACGATGAGGCCGGCGGCGGCCTGCCCCAGTTGCCGGTATACGGTATGAAACGCGTCGTCGTAGCGGGCAACCTCGCCCTGCGAGGCCGCCGAAAACAGCAATGCGCAGCTGGCAGCCGTCAGCAGTATGACTGAAGCGACGGCAAGGCCCGGCAAAAGCTGCTTCCGGCCTACCTGCCGGGATAGTGCTGCGCGAAAAGTTCCTTCCACTCACGTCCCCTGGGCAGGAATGCCCCTGCCTGTTCCGAAAGCCGCCGCAGAAATTCTTCCATGGCGGAACGGCTTACCCCCAACTGCAATTCGCCTTCGAGTCCCTCGCGCAACGCCACGCTTACCACCGCCTCGTCGCTGCCCTGCAGATCGCCGTCGCCGCTTCGCACATCGAACTCGAAGCTACGTTCGAGAAAGCGAAAGGAGGCCCGTGGGCGTTCGCCCGTAAGCCACCCGCGAAGTCCCTCGAGCAAGGCATCGAGCTCCCAGCGGTACAAAGCGGCTTCTTCCAGCGTTCTGTCGACCCCGTTTCCGGCAATGCCGACGCGACACACGAGCAGCTGCGCCTCGTAAAAGGTCTGCGGCTGCTGCGCATCCCAGCGCAGGAGGTCGAGCTCAAAAAGATGATCGGCGACGCGGTCGCGCAGAAACGGCATTGCTTCGCGGTTGCGTGGTTGCTAAGATTGAAATTCCGCCGAACATTATACCGGATTCTCCGGCCACGGTGATTATACCTGCCCGAAAGCCGGTCTCCCCCTTCTCCCCCGATACCCGTGACGACCCAAGCAGATATTCGTTTCGTGCTCGTACGGCCGCGCAATTCCGGCAATGTGGGCGCCGCCGTGCGCGCCCTGCGTAATTTCGGTTTTCCGGCCCCCCGCGTGGTCGACATGTACCGGTTCGAAGCCGAAGAGGCACGCCGCATGGCGGCCGGATGCGAAGCCGCCGTCGACGACATCGAATTTTTTTCGACCATGGAAGAGGCCCTGGCCGATCGCTCCTTCGTCGCCGGCACGACCGGACAGGGGCGCACGCGCTGGCGTCTCGAACCCATCGAGCAGGGCTTGTCGACCTTTCTTCCCCAACAGTGGGAACGCGCCGCCATTCTGTTCGGGAACGAAAAGTCGGGCCTGAGCGACGACGAGCTCGGCTACTGCGAACGCGTGCTCACCATTCCGACGGTCGACTATCACTCGTTGAACCTGGCGCAGGCGGTACTCATTACCGCTTGGGAAGTGCGCCGGGCCGTGGCGCCGCAGCGTCTGCAGGACTACCCGCAACTGGCCACGCGTGAGCAGATCGAACCCATGTTCGAGCAGATGTTCGCCGCGCTCGAAGCCATTTCGTACCTGCACCCCGGTCAGGAAGCCAAGATACGTACGATGATGCGCCAGCTTTTCGGACGCAACGGTCTTACGCCCCGCGAAGTGCAGATCATGCGGGGAATCTGGCACCAGGTGCTCTGGCTGGCGTCGACCCGGAATTCGGGTGAGGGCGAGGAACCGGGGGACAAGGTGACGGGGGACGGGTGAGAGGTACCGGTTGCAGGACTGCACGGTCTTGGGCCGGTGGCCGGTAGCTGATGCACGGCCGGACCAGCCTGATCTCACCCTCTCACCAGCGCAGGCTCGCCCCCTCGAACGGTTGACCGTGCTGCACGCTACCAGTCTTCGGCGTCTTCATCGCCGGCGAAGAGCTCGGTTTCCTCAATCCACCAGTCGATTTCTTCGGTCACCCGCCCGACACGGTAGGTTTCCCAGTCGAGGCTGTTGTCGGCGGTCAGTTCGGTTTCGCCCCGTTCGGCGAGAAATTCCTGCTTCCACTCGTCGAAGGCTTCGGATTCAATGTAGGGCACGAGCTCGAAGCGGCCGCTCAGGTCGTCGGCGTACTCCTGGGCAATCTGCGCCCGTTCGCGCTCCTGGGGCTTGAGCTCGTCGATATTGAGCGTGCCTTCGTCGACCGCGCGCAGAACGGCAAGAGGAATGAAATGAACCGTGCCCGTTTCCAGGTCGAGCACGTATTCGTACTTGTCACGCGCGCCGTCGCTGAACGCGCGCACCAGACCTTCCATGTCGAGCTTGATCGACGCTTTCACAAACGCTCCTCTTCGAGATAAACCACACCGTCGGTTATCGGCAGCGAGGCGAACAAAATACCGGGCAGCGGCCGCACACGGGCAAATTCGGCGGGCGTGAACCAATGGGGCCGCCGACCGTCTTCCACGGCGATTCGTGCCGTGGGCGGCAAGCGCACCTCGAAAACGAGGTCGAGCTGGCTCACCCGGGCCCCGCCGAATTCGAAAAACCGCTGCACGACCGCCCGCAGCGCGCCGACTTCGGGCGTTACGCCGAGCTCTTCGCGCCATTCGCGAACCAACGCCTCGCGCGGCGACTCGCCCGCTTCGACGCCGCCGCCGAACAGTTCGACCGAGGGCGGGTTACCCGGGGCCACATCGACCAGGTACCTGCCGTTGCGTTCGAGCAGGCCGCCGACCCGCAGGCGCATGACCCGGGGCGGCCAGTCATAGTCGACCCGGTATACGCCCTGGTGCAGGCTGCAGCCCACCAGCACGACCCCGAGGCAGCACGCGAGTGCGCGAAGCGGCATCGTATCAATGTACCACGGCCGCTTCGGCGGGCGGTAGGCCTACCCGGGGGCTCGGCTGCCCCTGCCGCCACCGGCCGGGTAAGGTTCCCGGCCCGCCCCGTGAATCCGGTACTCCCCCGATGTGTCTCGGCCTGCCTGCGTGAGCTCCACAAGATGCCCGAGGCGTAGCCGTCGGCGGAGCAGCCGAAGGGCTGCGATCCCCACGGCACGCAGGGGGTGGCCGGGGAGGTGTTTTCCGCGACTTTTCCCCTTGTACGGAGCCGGGGTTTGGCCTGCCTTCATCTTCCACAAGCCCCCACGCAAGCCGCCAGGTGCCTGAAATCCGCTTTTCGACGCCGACTGGAGGAAACCCCAAAAATGAATACCCCATTCACTTTTCCAGGGCGATTTTGCGCTTCGGCAGGCGGTGACCGCCATATTTGCGCTGCAATAGTGAATCACCCATTCATTATTGGCCTTTTCTCGCCTGCCCTTCCCATTGCCCCCTATTCGCAACACAGATGCGCGGTAGGCCCCGTGGCCGAGCGGGCGAAGGGGAAGGCCGGGGGTGGAATGAACGCAGAAAGCCGGAAAACAGCTATCCCTGCAGGCCGGCCGCGTTACGCGTACGAGGCGTGAACTAACGGGTCGCCTTCCCCGATAAGCGTACGAGTCGGAACCTGACCGCGCCGGCGGGCTTATTCCCTGGCCGCCGTAGGTTTCCGGATCTTCGGATCAGGAGGTCGCCGAAATGCGGGGTCGATACGCTGCCGCCGAACCACCGGGCCCTTTGCCCCGTTCGGGCGCCTGCGTTATCATGTGGTGGCTCCGGGATAAGGTGCAGGCTCCAGACGGGTCTCCCAATCCATGGCCGCCCGGCGAACCGATATGACGACATCACCCGCATTACAGTCAGCCGTCGACGCGGCACCGCAGCCCACCGTTTCTCCCGAGGCACGGCAGAAGCTCATTCGTTTCTTCGCCGAGCATCCGGCGTGGATGGAAGCGGCGCGGCCACTCGGCGAGGGGGTATGCTCGCACGTGCGTTTCGCCGGCGACGACACCGATTGGAACCTGGTGCGCCGGGCCGGCGTGTCGGTGCTCGAACCCGGCGAGCCGGTCAACCCCGATTTCTTCTTCGCCTTCACCGAAGGCGCCATCGCCTACCTGACCGAAGACGAAAACGCCAACATCGGCGACTTTGCGACCCGAATGTACGAGTGTTGCTTTCTGCTCGACGAAGACCGGCGCATCGACTTCCAGATCGTTTCGCCCATTACCCAGATACTGCGTCACGGTTACTGGAAAATCGCCATCAAGGGCGGGTGGAAGGTCATGCGTATTGCCCGCGCCCACGGCATCGGCAGCCTGCGCGACTTCCAGCGGGTGCTCGGTCTGCTGCGCGGCAAGAACAGCTCGGCGGTGCGCGAAGCCTTCCTGGCCCAGCGCCGCGATTAGTTTCACCCCCTCCTGCATGAAAAGGTTCGCCATGAATGCGTTTCTGCTTCGAAGCCTTGCCGCGGTCATCGCCCCGATGCTTCTGCAGGCCTGCCTCTGGGCGCCGCTGCTGCACCGCGCCCCCATCAGCGACGAAATCGTCCACGCCGAAACCGAAGACGGGTGGCGCATCGCCATGCACCACTATCGTCCGGCGCCCGGCACGTCGGCCCACGGTACGCCGGTGGTCGTGAGCCACGGCATCAGCGCCAACGAACGTACGTGGTCGCTCGACGAAGAAAAATCGTTTCCCCGCTATCTTGCCGAGCGCGGCTGGGACGTGTGGGCCATCGACCTGCGCGGCGTCGGGCACAGCGATACACCCTCGCTGTTCAACGACAAGTCGTGGAACTATGACTTCGACGATTACGTAACCCGCGACGTGCCGGCCGTCATCGACGAAGTGCTGCGCCGGACCGGTGCGCCGCGCGTGCACTGGGTCGGTCACTCGATGGGCGGCATGATCATGTACGGCTACGTGAGTCGTTACGGCGATGCAAAGCTGAAGACGGTAACGACCGTGGGATCGCCGGTGCGCTTTACCGGTTACGCCGGCTATCTTGCCTGGGCCCAGGAAATGGCGCCCGCCTTTCGTGACTATCTGTTTACCGTGCCCGAGCGAGCCTTCATTCCCGGCATCGCCGTTTTCGGCGGTGCCTTTCGCACCCGCGCCGAATACCTGGTGTGGAACTACGACAACCTGAGCCCTGAGTCGGCGCGCCTCATCATGTACAACGGCACGGCCAATATGGCGGGGGGCGTGCTGCGCTCGCTGGCAGGCCCCTTCACCGGCGCCCCGTTCGCCAGCCGCGACGGCGCCATCGACTACCTGGCCGGTCTCTCGCGCCTGACGGTACCGTTGCACGTCGTCGGCGGCATTGCCGACAACCTGGGCACGATTGCAGCCATCACCCCTGCTTTCGACGCCGCTGCGTCGACGGATAAACGGCTGCGCATCTTCGCCCGCGCCAACGGCGACTCGCACGATTACGGCCATGTCGATCTGACGGTGGGCGACAATGCCCCCCGCGAAGTCTATCCTGAACTCGAAACCTGGTTGCGGAGCCACGAATGATGCGCCGATCCCTGCTCCTGCTCTGCCTGCTCCTGCTCGCCGCCTCGTGCGCCTCGGCCCGCCGCAGCGGCCCGGTAAACCGCGCCGACGTACAACGCGGCGAAAACCGCGGCCCATCACTGCACCACTATCCGGGCGAAGGTGAGCGCGTGCTCATCGTCGGATCGCCGGGTATTTCGTGGCGCATCTTCGACGTTCCCGGTTTCGGCGGGCTCGCCCCCTGGCTGCAGAATCGCGGCTTCGACGTCTGGGTGCTCGACTGGCGCGACCTGCCGCTTACGGCCGATCTCGACGCCGCCACCGACTGGGTCGCGGCCGTCATGGATCAGCTCGGCAGTGAAAGAGAATTGATGGTGGTGGCCCACGGCCTCGGCGGCGTGAACGTCATCCGGGCCGGCCGCCGCGACGAGGTAGTCCGTTACGTCTTTCTCGCCGTGCCGGGCGACCTGCAATACCCCCTCGACCCCGTCATGGACTTTGCGCGACAAGACTGGAACGCCCCGCATCGACTCAGCGAGGCCCGCAATTACAAAGCACGTCCGGCGGCCGAGCGTCGCCTGCTCGACGCCCTGCTGTTCAGCTACGGCACCGACCCCGTTTCACCGGCCTGGCTCGAGCGCCAGCTCACCCCGGTAGGGCCCGCCCTGCTCAACGATCTGGCCGAGGCCCTGCGCCGGGCACGCTGGGATGAACGCTTCGAACAGGGGCTTGCCTCGCTCACGGCCCCGGTAACCGTACTGGTAGGCCAGACCGACGCCGTCGCCCCGCCCTGGCAGACCTACGAAACCTACCGCAAGGCCGGCAGCCAGACGCGTTTCTACCGATTCTTCTCGCGCGCCCTGGGCGACGATCGCGAATACGGCCACGTCTCGCTGGTCGTGGGCAAGGACGCCGTGCGCGACGTCTTTCCCTTCGTCGAAGAAGGCCTGGAACTCGAAGAGTAGGCTGCTACGAAAATCCCCAATCCCCAATCCTTAATCCACAAGCCGGGAGCCGGGGGAGTCAGGTCTGGAACCAACCCAATGGGCCACGGGAGAAGTTTTCACGGGTTTACGGTTGCCGGCCGCGGCACGCCGTCTGGGAAGAGCAGGCAGCCAAGGGCAGATCGGCGCGCACGCCAAGGCGGAAAATCGTAGCGTACGAAACGTCAGACTTTCCGCCATTCCGGTCGTTAAGTTGCCATCACTGCGGCTCGGGCAGCCGCGGCGGCACGATCAGTCGACGCCCAGAATGATGACGTTGCGGCCCGGCTCGGCATGACGGGCGAACCGTATACCGTTGACGGCGTCGGCCGGGCGGGCATGCACCTTGCGCGTCGCATAGGGCGCCGGAAGGGGCCAGTCTTCAATGACCCGGTCGTCCTTGATCAGCGCCATTCCGGGCGCATCGCTGCCTGCGAGTTCCTTCAGAGCCGCTTCATGCTCGGCAAGCCGGCTGATGGTCGAGAACGTCGCGCTGTCGGCCATGGCCGGATACACCACGAACCAGTCGGCCTGTGTGAACGGGCCGAACTGCAACCCCACGATGTCGCCCAGCGGCAGGCTCCTGACCTCGAACAGACGTTGACCGGCGCGTTCGAGCGTCCACTCGGGCTCGCGGTTACAGCCGCCGCCAGTCATCGACAACAGAACCAACACAAGAACGGCGGCAGGCAAGCGAAACCTGCGCGACCAGATACCGTCGTCATCCGGCATGTCCTAACCCTCTTTCCACAAACATTCGAATTTCCGGCGGAAGAAAAACCGCGCGCGCCATGAACTCACGGCGAACATGAGCGAGTCCGGGGCCCGCATCGGGCCTGAGAACCGGCGTACGGTTGGCAAGAACCGAAGCCTCGCCGTCGTCGATACGGTCGTGCGCGTAACCGCCGACGGGCGTATAGGTCAGGGCGTATTCGCACGCGCCGAAGCGGTAACAGAGCTGAAACCCGTACGGGGCTTCGCCATCGCACCACACCACCAGCTCGAACCCGTCGCTGGTGAACCAGCGGCGGCCCATACCCGACTCGTCTCGACGCACCTCGATTTCGGCAAACATCGGCCACCTCCCCCATTCCCCGGAAAATGTGTGCTTGTCGCTGAGTGTACCGCTCGATAAGGCGACCGGCAACCCGTGTTGGCGTGAAACTCGCGAAAATGCGCTCGACCGGGTACAATCACACTGCCGAGGTG
>JAWLBW010000147.1:0-10884 GCA_041687475.1 bacterium | reverse complement strand
TCGGTCGACTACTCGCGACAGGGCCAGATGGAGCTGCGGTGACGATTGCCTCCGGCCATCGTCCAGCCACAATCCACAATCCGTAATTCTCAATGGGAAGGGCGTGCAGCACGGGGCCATCCGCCTCCGGCGGAAGCGGCCTGCGGCCGGTCACGTCCTGCACGGGGATCGCAGCCTCGGCTGCTCCGCCGACCGGAACATCCAATCTGCCGATGGCATCGCTCGGGTCCACCGGCTTTCCAGCCGGCCCGTGCATTCCGCAGGCAATGCTATTGGCCCTGTGACCCATCTGCCTTGCTGGTCCGCCGGCCTTGCTGGTCCGCCGGCTTTCCAGCCGGCCCCGGGTGCCACTCACATCCGTAAGACGGGAGGCTGGTCTACATCGCGGCCACGTAAAGCACGTGGACCCACGGTCGGGGGGAAACCCGTCACCCTTTCGAGCGCTTCATCTTCTCCAGGCTTTCGCGGAACCGTTCGCACGGATCTTCGGTATTTCCCGCCTCGGTCAGCCAGACGTAATCCCACGGAAGCTCTGCAAGCCTGGTTTCGTCAAGCTCGTCGGTCGCTTCGACAAAGCCCACGGCTATGATTGCAGCTTGAGGTCTCATGCGGGCCAGTACCGCCGGTACGGCACGGTCGGTGCGGGTGTGTCCCTTGCCGGCGATGAGCACTGCGCCGTCGTCGGCGGCGCCCGCGACCAGGCGTTCGGCAAGCCAGGCATCGCGAAGGCGCTGCACGGGCAACATGCGATCGAGCATGGCCGGGGTGGCATAGCCGCAGTGGGCGTCGCGAATCTCGTCTTCCAGCGCTTGCGCCAGCTCGGGCGTGAGCGGGGTGTCGAGCCCCAGTTCCTTCTGCCTTTCCGGGGGCAGGGCGGCAAACCCTTCATGGCGTACCCGCTGCAGCAAATTGCGGGGAACGTCGGCGGCGACGACCGGAAAAGCGTTCTCGACGGCCGTCGTCACCAAAGGCGCATACATACCCCAGTCGGGCCAGCCGCTCTTCTCCCAGGCAATCACGTCGCCCAGCTTCCCGATGTCTTCCGGACGGGTAGAAAGAAACGCGTCGATGTCGGCCTGCCGGTCGGATGGTATCATTTCGAAAGCAACCGCCGGCCGACGTTTTCGTTCGGCAAGGCCTTCGAGTACTTCGTTCTGCAGGCGGTGGTGGTGCGGGTTGTCGTGTGTTTCGCCCAGCAGCACGAAGTCGGCGTCGGCGAGTTGCGTGAAGAGCGCTGCGCGTCCGACGAACCGCGCCTGCCGGGTGTCGAAAATCCGGTCGGTCCCGGTCAATGGGGTAACGCCCCGCACGTTTTCCTTGCTGCAACCGGCAAACACGGTCAAGACCGACGCGAGCAGAATGGGGAAAAGGCGTGCGGATACGGATAAGCGGCTTCTCACGAATGACCTCGCATACGATTTGCTCTCGTTCATGGCGGCCCCAAACCTCAGCATACCCGATTACCGGCAAGAAAAAGGGGAGAGCCGTGCATCACGACTCTCCCCTTCTCGTATTCGCTCGCTCGCCCCATCGGCGTGCGACCGTGCTGCACGTGTCAGATGCCCTGCTCAATCATGGCGTCGGCCACGCTGCGGAAGCCGGCAATGTTGGCGCCGAGCACCAGGTTGCCCGGCTGGCCGAATTCGGCGGCCGTGTGGCTGACCAGCAGGTGAATGTTGCGCATGATCTCGCGCAGGCGTACGTCGACCTTTTCGACCGACCACTTTTCCATCGAGGCGTTCTGGCTCATTTCCAGACCGCTCGTGGCAACGCCGCCGGCATTGGCCGCCTTGCCCGGGCCGTAGCAGATGCCGGCCGCCAGGAACTTCGAAACGGCTTCGGGCGTCGAGGGCATGTTGGCCCCTTCGCTTACGACCTTGCAGCCGTTCTTGAGCAATTCTTCGGCGTCTGCGCCGTTGAGCTCGTTCTGCGTTGCCGACGGAAAGGCGGCGTAGCACGGAATCGTCCACACCGGGTTACGACCCTTCGGAAACTCCTTGGCCGGCAGGAACTTGGCTTCGGGGTGCTCCTTGGCATAATCGAGCAGGGTGCCCCGGGTTTCTTCCTTGACCCGTCGCAGGGTGCTGAGCACGATACCGGTCGGGTGGTGAATCATGCCCGACGTATCACTGAGGGTAACCGGAACGGCGCCGATTTCGAGCAGCTTCTGTACCGTGTAAATGGCTACGTTGCCGGCGCCCGAGACGGTACAGACCTTGCCTTCGAGCGTTTCACCGCGGGCGGCCAACATTTCGTCGGCGAAGTACACGGCGCCGTAGCCGGTGGCTTCGGTGCGGCCCAGCGAACCGCCATACAGGGTGTTCTTTCCGGTAAGTACGCCTTCAAAGCGATTTACGAGCTTCTTGTACTGACCGAACATGTAGCCGATCTCGCGGCGGCCGACACCGATGTCGCCGGCGGGCACGTCGGTGCGCGGTCCGATGTGACGATACAGTTCGGACATGAAGGCCTGACAGAAGCGCATGACTTCGCCGTCTGACTTGCCGTGCGGATCGAAATCGGAACCGCCCTTGCCGCCGCCCATGGCGAGACCGGTAAGCGCGTTCTTGAAGATCTGCTCAAAGCCGAGAAACTTGATGATGCCGGCATTGACGCTCGGGTGAAACCGAATGCCGCCCTTGTAGGGGCCAAGCGCCGAGTTGAACTGAATCCGGTAACCACGATTGACGCGAACGTGCCCCTTGTCGTCGACCCAGGTTACCCGGAAGTGAATCTGCCGTTCCGGTTCGACGATACGCTCGATAATCGAATGCTTGCGGTACCGGGGGTCTTTGTCGAGTAGGGGATGAAGAGAATCGAGAACCTCTTCGACAGCCTGGTAGAATTCGGCCTGTCCCGGACTGGTCTTTTTCAACTGGCGAATGGTCTTGTCAATGTACTGCATAGGGGGTCGGGGGCTGAAGGGTGATTGTATAGAATACCAGAATCGGCCCTTTCTCTGCACGTCGCAGGCGGCGACGACGCCGGGCCCCGACTTGCCGAAGGCCCCCGTTTTGTTGTCTTTTTCGCGTCTCGGTATGCTGTCGGCAGGTTGGAGTTCGAGCTTGAGCAAGACCAAAAAGAAGTGCTGCAAGTCCTACAAGAAGGACAAGCGCTGCAAAAAATGCCCCGGCCGGGCTCGTAAAGGGTAGTTGCCTGCCGAGAGGGTCAGCTGTCGCTACCGCGGCCCGTAAGCAGAGTCGTACGACGAATGGCCCGCATGCCTCGCCGCAGGAGAAGCAGGGCAATAAGCCACAGGAAACCGCCCATTACGGCGACCAGCCCGGTACTCAGATACATGACGCCGGTCGCCTGACCGATGACCACGGCCACAAGCGGAAGGACGACGATTCCCCCCAGTTGCGAAGCCTCTTGAAAGGTATTCACCCGCATCGACACGAGCACGGTGGTTGCCAGGCCCACACCGGCAGCGGCGGGCGCCACCCAGGGTATGAGAACGAGCCACATGGCGTTGGGAAAGAAAATATGCCCCATGGTCGGCCAGGCGGCGACGTTGGCGCACACCGCGTATACGATGAAGCCTGCAAAAGCCACGAGAACCGCCGGAATCCACGCCGCAAGAACCTTTCCCAGAAAAAGCTCTGCGTCGGTCGTAGGCGTGTACAGCAGGGCTTCGAGCGTCTTGCGCTCTTTTTCTCCCGCGAAACTGTCGGCCGCGATGACCGAGGACACCATCAGGGGAAGGATGAGAAACATGGGGGCGAACAGGAACACCAGCACCACGTAAAGCATCTTCTGCACGGTGTCGTATGGCGCCAGTTGCTCCTGAACCGCCGGTGGCATTTGTTCGACCAGCCGCGCCGTTTGCTCCAGGTTCGAAGCCGGAAGATTGCTCAGGAAGGGGGCGCCCAGGCCGAGTCCGACCGGCAGAATAATTACGAAAATCAGAGGCACGATGATGAGCGGAAGCAGAACGCCCCGGCTGCGCTTGACGTTTCGCAGGTCGCGTTTCGCCACGGCCAGTACCGAATTCAGATTCATACCGCTTTCTCCCCGTCGGCGTGCAGGGCAAAATAGACATCTTCCAGGGAAGCTTCAAGGGGAACCACCGCATATACCTCAATGCCGGCCTGTATCAGCAGGCGAAGGCTCTGCGGCACCTCGTTTCGTGACGGACAACGTAGAATCAGCCCCGGGTTCGGAGAGCCGTTGGCTTGCGTTGCCTCGACGCCCGCCGAGTGCAGAATCTGCAGCGCACGCTCATGAAGCGTGGGCTCGACTTCAATTCGCACGCGGTGGCCCGTGCCCAGTTCATCGGAAAGCTCGCGCGGGGTGCCCGAGGCCATGACGCGGCCCCGCTCGAGCACGGCAACGCGGTCGCACAGCTGTTGCGCTTCGACCAGGTTGTGCGTGCACAGAAACACGGTTACCCCCTGCTCGCGCGCGGCCTGACGAACCAGCTCATGCACTTCGCGAATCGAAACCGGATCGAGACCCGACGTGGGCTCGTCCAGAAAAAGCAGCTCGGGTTGGTGTAGAAGGGCTCGACAGAGGGCCAGCCTCTGCTTCATGCCCTTGCTGAAGCCGGAAACCCTTTCATTACCGCGATCGGTCAGATGAAACCGTTCGAGCAGGGCGGCGGCGCGGCTTGCGGCCGTCTGCGCGTCGAGCCCGAAGAGATCGCCGTAGGTACGAAGGTTCTCGGTGGCCGTCAGGCGCTCGTCGAGTGCCGGAGTCTCGGTGAGAACGCCGGTACGCCGGCGTAACGCCGCTCCGTGCGTCGACGGGTCGAGCCCCAGCACCCGCGCCTGCCCGGCAGTCGGTGCGAGAATGCCGTTCAGCAGGCGCACGGTCGTGGTCTTGCCCGCGCCGTTATGGCCGAGAAAGCCGAAGACCTCGCCGCGGCGAATGTCGAGCGAGAGAGCGTCGAGCGCGACGTTCGCGCCGAAATGCCGTGTGAGTCCGTTCGTCTGAATGACAGTATCCATACGCCATTCAGTGTATCGGGCGCCGGCGTTTCGTCAATCGGCCCGCGGCCGTCAGCCCGGTTTCCCATCGGGGCGCGGCGCCGTCAGAATCGGCGCGTACACGCCGAGAAAAACGAGAAACGAGCCGGACCACAGTACAGCCGACGCGATGAGGCCCGGCCAGTACAGCGAAGTCGCGACAACGGGCAGCACCGTGCGCGCCAGTACCGCAAGAATCAACATGATGTAGGCGGCCGTGACAATGGGGCGCACGACAAGCGGCCTTCCTGTATGACCAAGCGATACGCGTGTCATCATGCCGAGAATGAGTGTGCCGATGGCGCCGACGGTCAGCATGTGGGTGGCGATCGAGGGCGTAACGGCAGGCACGAAGCCGGCCAGTCCCTTGACCACAAGGCCCAGGGGAAGCCAGAGGTAGCCGAGATGCAGAATCCACAGAATCGGGCTCTTGCGCGTGTCGAGCGAGCCCCAGCCCCACATGCGCCACAGGTTCAACACGCCGGCGAGAAGTGCAACTACGGCGGTCGCCGGCGAGTTACCGGTGGCGGCCTCGAGCGGAATCAGGGCCGCCAGCGCCAGAAACGACGACCAGTCGGCCGCACGGCTGCGCGTCACCGTCAGGTGGCGCAGGGCGTTCTGGGTAAAGTTGGGCACGATGCGTCCGCCAACGATGTGTATGATCGCAAGCACCAGCAGAATCGTTGCGTTCAGGGCGCGATAGGCCGGGTCGTAGCCGCCTCCGAAGTGAAAGACCAGGTTGGCGACGAACATGACGCTCAGCAGAACCACGAGGGCGTAGTTGCGCTTGTTGCCCGCCTTGAGCAGCGGTACGGCCAGCGCGCCGGCCAGTACGGGCAGAAACGCCAGATCGACCACGGCCACCAGAAGCGGGGGAAGGGCGGCGCCGAAAAGCATGACGATACGTCCGGCAAGCCAGGTAAGAGCCAGGGCGACAAGTCCGGCGCCGGTAGGTACGGGCCGGCCGGTCCAGTTTCGCACGGCGGTCAGCAGAAATCCGGCAATGACGGCAATGGTGAAGCCGAATATCATTTCGTGGGCATGCCACAAAGTGCCCCCGGAACCTACGGGCACCGCCACGCTTCCCCCGAAAATGAGAAGCCAGAGCGGCACCCATACGGCCGCCACGACGCCTGCGCCGAGAAAGAACGGGCGAAAGCCCAGGGCGAACGTCGATCGTGCGCGCATGGTCGCGGTCAGGGTATCGTTGCGGCTATTCAAAAGCACACCCGGCTGTGAATTGTGGTTCATGTCTCTTCCTGTAAGTCTACGCTACAGCGTAGCGGGAAGAAACATTCTCGCCCATGACATTCATCACTGCTTTGCGGGCGCGCAAACAGGGTAAGTCCAGTCGTCAGGAAGCCTGAGCCACCCATCCGTGGAAACGTCCTTGCAGGAACCTTCATCCTCCCCCCGTCCTGTACCGCAGGTTTCAAGGAGGGCAGCACGTGCCCGGCGAGCCGTTGCTGTCGTCATCGGGTGCACCCCCGACCAGAATGACAGGTAGCCGGCGCGCGCCGCGGCGACCTCGACAATCCGACGAGGCCCGCATCGGCGGCCGCCGCACCGAAGCGGAGGCAGTATGACCAAGTGGTTTGCAGCATTGGCGGTTCTTCTCATCGCACTCATCGGCGTTCTTCTGTGGAAGTCGGACACGAGTTTCCGCGACGAGGTCGACACGACGGAAGTGCCGGCCGGAAGGGAAGGCGCACCCGTCGCCCCCGAACAGACGACCGAAGCGCAGCTGCCGTCTGAGCGTGAAGCCATAGAGGGACGCGCCGACGGCGTCGTAGGCGAGGCCGAACGCGACCAGCTTGTGGCCGACGGCAATGGGGGCGATGCGCGCCCCGGCAGCGGCCCAGGCAGCGTCGTCGACACGCGTGAGGCGGTGGCGCCCGAACCCGAACCGTCGCCCGAAGTAAGCCCCCCTGAAGTAACCCCAGAAGAGCGAACCGAAGAAGCCTTGGATGATGCCAGAACGGGACGGAGCATGACGGATGAAGCGGCCGTGCCCGAAGAGGGCGAAACTGTCGACGAGGTAGACGCCGATTCGGAAGCCGAAGAAGCCGCAGAGCCCGAAGAAGATACGCAGATGGCCGACGCCATGGGCGACGACGACGAGCTGCTGCCATCGACCATGGAAGTACCCGGTCAGAAGAAGGTCGTCGAGCCGCTGCCTTACACCTGGCTCGATCAGGTACAGCAGGCATCGCCCGGATTCGTGCGCCCCGATTCGCAATTCTTCCGCGATCCGGCGGGCGATCCGATCCTGCACGATCCGACGCCTACAGGTCCCGGCGCCGGGTTCTACGATCCCGAAAATCCATTCAGTGAGGCTGCCGAGCGTCTGAAGAACGCGAAGTGAGCCTGTCGATTCTTTCGGTAAGCGGGCACAGAAAAGGGGCTGCCGTAGCGGGCAGCCCCTTTTTACCATCCTGAAAAAGACAGGGTCAGACCGGCAGCACGCCGCGGCGCTTGGGCGCCGGCTCCTTCACCTTGTGCTGGTAGGCAGCCAGGCGCATGGCCAGCTCGCGACGCAGCTCGCTTACTTCGACGATGTGGTCGACCACCATTTCCGAGGCAAGGCGCTGCACGTCGATGTCTTCCTTGTACTCTTCGCGCTTCTGCTGCACCCAGGCGTCGCGTTCTTCTTCGGGAAGCGCGGCGATCTTGTTGGCGTACACCGCGTTAATGGCCGCTTCGGGGCCCATCACGGCAATCATGGCGTTGGGCAGGGCCAGGGTTACGTCGGGTTCGAAGGCCGGCCCCGACATGGCGTACAGGCCCGCGCCGTAGGCCTTGCGCAGCACCACCGAAATTTTCGGGACGGTGGCTTCGCTGACCGCGCTGATCATCTTGGCGCCGTGACGGATGATGCCGCCGCGCTCGACGGCCGAACCGATCATGAACCCCGGCACGTCGGCCAGGAAGATGAGGGGAATGTTGAAGGCGTCGCACAACCAGATGAAGCGCGCGGCCTTGTCGGCGCTGTCGGTGAAGAGTACACCGCCCTTGTGCATCGGGTTGTTGGCCAGAATGCCGACCACCCGGCCCTCGATGCGGGCGAGCACGGTACTCAGTTCCTTGGCGAACAGCTTTTTGATTTCGAAAATCGAGCCTTCGTCGACCAGCGCCTTCAGAAACTGGGCCATGTTGAACGGCTTGTTCTGATCGGGGGGAATGATGGTGGCGATGTCCTTCTTCGTATCTGCCGCACGGGCTTCGACGGTTACAGGCTTCTCGCGGAAGTTCTGCGGGAAGTAACCGATGTAGGCCTTGCACTGGTCGAGGGCTTCTTCTTCCGTCGCGCACAGCACATCGCCGCAGCCGCTGACCGAACAGTGCATCTTGGCGCCGCCCATTTCTTCGAGCGTGACCTTTTCGCCCACCACCATTTCGGCCATGCGGGGCGAGCCCAGGTACATGCTGGCATTGCCGTCGACCATGAAGACGACGTCGCAGAAGGCGGGAATGTAGGCGCCGCCGGCCGCGGCCGGTCCGAAGAGCAGGCAGATTTGAGGCACGCGACCGCTCAGCTGCACCTGATTGTAGAAAATGCGTCCCGCGCCGCGGCGGCCCGGAAACATCTGAATCTGGTCGGTAATGCGGGCGCCGGCCGAGTCGTCGAGATAGATGATGGGAATTTCGAGCGAGGCCGCCGTTTCCTGAATACGCAGAATCTTTTCGACGGTGCGCCAGCCCCACGAGCCGGCCTTGACGGTCGAATCGTTGGCCATGATGGCCACAGGGCGACCATTGATACGTCCGATACCGCAGACCACACCGTCGGCCGGAAGGTCGCCGGCCATGCAATTGGCGAACATGCCGTCTTCGAGCAGCGAGTCGGCGTCGAGCAGGCGCGCCAGGCGTTCGCGTACAAAGAGCTTGCCCTTTTCGCTGTTGGCTGCGTGATATTTCTCGGCGCCGCCCTGCTTGATTTCCTCTACGCGGTCGTGCAGGGTCTTGTCGCTTTCCTTGATCATCGGCAGATCCTCAATGTATGACTGATGTATTGAATGCTTACAGACCCTGGCGCTCGCAAGTCGCCAGATAGGCCTGCTGATATTTGCCCGGCAGCCTCTTGCCCAGTGCTTCGCCGATGAAGCGTCCGGCCTCGGCAAGTTTCTCGAGGTTGAAGCCGCTTTCAAGGCCCATGCCGTCGAGCATGTAAACGAGATCTTCGGTGGCGGCATTTCCGGCGGCGCCCGGCGCGTAGGGGCAGCCCCCCAGGCTGCCGACCGAGGCATCGAGCTTGGCGATGCCCATCTGAAGGCCGGCCAGGTAATTGGCAATGGCGGTGCCGCGGGTGTCGTGAAAGTGCAAGGCGATGCGTTCCGCGGGAATGCCCGCCTTGTCCATGACCGTCAGGAATTCGACGACCTGGCGCGGGTTGGCGACCCCGATGGTGTCGCCGAGTGAAATTTCTTCGATGCCCCAACCGAGCATCGTCTCAACGACCCGCAGTACGGCTTCCGGCGACACCTGCCCCTCGTAGGGACAGCCGAAAACCGTCGAGACATAGCCGCGCACCTGCTTGCCGTCGGAAAGGGCGGCCTTCACGACTTCTTCAAGCACCGGAAAGGTCTCGGCGATACCCTTGTTGATGTTCTTGCGATTGTGGGTTTCCGAAGCCGACATGAAAACGGCGGGAACATCCAGTTCCGTCTCTCGGAACCGCTCGTAACCCTTCATGTTCGGAACCAGGGCGGCGTAACGCACGCCTTCGTGGCGGGGCAGGGCGCGCGCAAGCTCAAAGGCGTCGGCCAGGGCGGGAATCCACCGGGGGTTGACGAACGAGGTAACTTCGATCATCGTCGCGCCCGCTTCGACGAGCTTGGTGATGAAGTCGAGCTTCACCTGGGTGGGAATGACCGCCGATTCATTCTGGAGTCCGTCGCGCGGTCCGACTTCGGTTATGCGCACGCGCGAAGGTAGTTTCTCGAACATGGATATTACACCCTGAAAATTCCGACTGCCGGGCAAGCGTACATTTTAGCGGAGGCCCATGGGCTGGGCAAGTTATTGACTGACGCGTCAATCATATCGACCAGGGGTTTGACAAGGTGCAACCCCTCGGCTAAGGTAATTCGTTATTGCCGGGCAACCGGTCGCCTGCGGGCCCTGGTGGTCCGTTTCCCGAGGGAAGGGGATAGTGTTTTGAAAGTCTGCGTCGTCGTCAACCCCCACGCCAAGCGCAACAAGCGTCAACCCGAACTGCCCGCCAAGCTGGCCCGCATACTCGGACCCGATTCCATCGTACGCCTGTCGAATACCATCGAAGGTATCGACGACATCGCCCGCGAGGCAATGGAAGGTGGTTACGAAGTGCTCGGCATCTGTGGGGGCGACGGAACCCTTCATCATACGTTGAGCCGGTTTCACCAGGTTTACGGCGACAGCCCGCTTCCCAAGGTGTTGACGCTTGCCGGCGGCACCATGAACATGGTCTGTCACTCGGTTGGGGTTACGGGGCCGAGCGAGGGCATCGCCCATCGCTTCATGGAAAACCTGCGTCGCGGCGTGCCGCTTCAAACGAAGGAGCGCGACACCCTGGCCATCGGCAACAAGCTGGGTTTCATTTTCGGGCTGGGCCTCGTCTCGAATTTCCTGAACGCCTACTACGAAGGCGGTACGACCGGACCGCTGAAGGCCGCGGCCGTCGTGCAGCGCGGTGTTCTTTCGGTCATGAAGCGGGGCGAATTCGCCCGTGAACTCTTTGCGCCCTGGCAGGGCAGGCTCGAGATTGGGAACGAGAAAATTCCCTTCACCCATTACACGGCGGTGCTCACGCAGACCATCGAGAACCTGGGTATCGGGTTCAAGCCCATGTACCGTGCCTTCGAGAAGCCGCGCCACTTTCACGTCATCGCTACGCGCATGAGCGCCGTTCGCCTGGTCAGCAACCTGCATAAGATTT
>JAWLBW010000146.1:0-10952 GCA_041687475.1 bacterium | reverse complement strand
TTCGAACCCTCGAAACCCGTTAAGGTTTACGCGATTTCCAGTCGCGTGCCTTCAGCCGCTCGGCCACCTCTCCGTGAAGGCTGACGGCATGCCCGGACGGTTTCGTTCCGATACCTGCCGTAAACCTATCATGTTATCAGGTATCGCCGAAGAGCGACAACCATGTCTCGGAAACCGGCGCCAAGGCCGGACGCGACTTGGTCGGCATATCGCTTTGGTGTAAGCTGTAAGGCTCAGCTACCGGCAGTACCCCTATGAATCAGCCCGACATGCCATTGCGCCCCACGCGTTCGCTGCTCTTTCTGCTTCTTGGCGGAATCGTCTTTCTATTTGCGTTCGAGGCAGCCTTCAGCGGTTTGCCGGCCGACTACTACCAGTCGCGCGACGATGGTGTGATTACCATGAGTCACGCGTGAAACTGGGTCGACCATGGCTTCATCGGCGTCAATCCGTCAGGCGAACGTGTCGAAGGGTTCTCGGCGCCGGTGCAGTTTTTTCTGTATGCGGCCGCCTATGCCCTTACCGGCGTGGGCTATGCGACCTTCGCAGCGGTGCAGACGCGAATTGCATCGTTTCTGCTGGGTGTGATTGTGGCGGGCATTCTCGGGGCGTTCACGCTTCGCAACCTGGTCACGTTGGCGGCGGCTGCGGTGTTTGTAACCGGTCTCAATGCTTTCGTCATGTGGCACGGCTCGGGAATGGAGAATGCTATCACGCATGTTCTCTTCCTTACCGTACTCTTCGTGATCGTCGGTTCGGTACGGCGTGAGCATATTTCGCTGATGTGGATACCCGTCGTGTTCGCGGCCACGATCAGCCGTCACGACAGCGTTTACCACGTAGCCCCGCTGCTGGTGATCTGGTCGGGTTACTGGCTTGTGGCTCGGCGCAGCCCGCGGGCGTTGGGTTTTTCCTTTGCGGTCTTTCTGCTCTGGCTCGGCTTTCATGTCTGGCGTTACACATACTTCGGCGACGTACTCCCCAACACGGCCTACGCGCAGACCATTTCGGTGTCGGACCGCATCAGTCTGTGGATGAGCTCGGACGAAAGCTTTCTCGCCGCCTCGGCTGAGCTGGGCGCCGGAATTCTGCTTGAACACGGCGCGTTTGTCGCGGCCGCCCTGTTGCCTCTGCTGTTTCACATCCGAAAAGAGCGTGGGCAGCATCTCTTGCTGCTTCTCCTTTTCTCCCTTATCGTTACCTCGTACTTCAACCCGTATCTCTTCGGGCAGACACGCCTCGATCCGGTTCGTTCCACGACGCAACTTGCCTTGGTATCGGGGCTCATTCTGGCAGTCGTGCTTGCCCGGGTGCGGGTCAACCGGCAATCGGTGGCGACCGCGGCGCTGGCGATACCTCTTGTCTGGTTGGCCGGCCTGTCGATTCCGAACGAGCCGGCCTACCTCTGTTGCTCGACCAACGGTTTCGACAAGGTGCGCCGGGCTTTCGCACAGGCCGCCGAAGCCGAACGCCTCCGGCGCCCGACCGTTTCGAGTCCCGACCTGGGCGTGCTGAGCTGGCACAAGCAGTTCAATGTCGTAGACCTGGGGCGCCTCGGATCACCGCTGATGGCGAAAATTCCCCAAGGGCCGCTTCTGAGCGAGTATCTCTTCGAGTGGGCGGCCCCCGACCTTCTCGAAAGCCATGGCTCGTGGTCGTGCCAGTACCGCAACACGATTTTCAATGACAACCGTTTTCGCGAACGCTATGTTGCGGTGCGCGAAGAGACGACGCGTACGTCCATATGCGGCGACATACCGGTGTTGTCGGGTATCTGGTTCCGAAAGGCTGTTACCGCCGCCGCCGACACCGCCGAACGCAGACTGGTCGACGACCTTTCGCGTTCGCTTTCGACCGAGCGCCTGGCTGCCGAGCTTGCCTCTTGCAGGGCCCGGTCGGACGGTAACTGCACTTATGTGGCTCGCAGCGCGTATCGCTTCCTTCCCGAATTCAGGGCGCACGGTATGGAAAGCGGTTTACAGCGGTTATTCAGCGGGCCCGAGGCAAACGCGTATGACCGCTATCTTGTGAACGGGTACCGGAACCCTCGCCTGCACGAAGACGTACTGGATTTGCTCATCGCTTCCTACACCGGAATTGCAGGTAAAAAGCCGATTCTTGAAAACCGCTTTTCGGTGTACCTGACCGACGACAGCGTGGTGTATCTCAAGTCCGATTGCCGCCCCACGGATCTGGAGGCTCGGTTCTTTCTTCACCTGTTTCCGGGCGAAGGCGCGCCCTCGCGGGACCGGGCCAACCTGAACTTCAACTTCGGCGCTTTCGGCCACGTGGTGGCGGGCCGCTGCTTTGCCGCGCGGCCGATACCGTTTGCCGACGTGGCGCGCCTGCAGACGGGCCAATTCGTCAAGGAAACAGGACGTATCTGGCAGGCCGAGTATCGGAAAGCCGCCGAGTCTTCAGGCGGGCCACAGGGTCCAGACGCAAACACCGATCCATCCCACGACGGTAAGCAGAAGCTGCCAGTCGCCGAGTAGGGCGTCGGTGGGCGATTCTCCGCCATCCTGCGCTTCGACGACGAACCAGTAACGGAACAGGCCGAAGAGCACGAAGGGAATGGTGGCCACCATTTCGGGGCGGGCCGACATGACGAAGAGGCTATAGAAAACGAGCGCGCCGGTGGCCGACATTTCGGCGTAGCGGTCGACCAGGCCGGGGGTGTATTTGCCGAGCACGCTGCGCCCTTCTCCGCCGCTCTGCGTGAGCTCCTGCCTGCGTTTGACGGCGGCCAGGTACAGCGCCAGGCACAACGTGGTCACGAACATCCACGCCGATACCGGCACCCCGAGGGCGACGGCGCCCGCGTAGACACGAAGCACGAAGCCGAGCGCGATGGTGAAGATGTCGATGACCGGCTGGTGCTTGAGCACGAAGGTGTAGGCGACGTTCAGCGCCAGATAGCCCAGAATGACCAGCGATACGGACGGCAGCAGAAAGTAGCCTGCCGTGAGCAGCCCATACAGGCCGACCAGGAGGGTGATGGCGTGGCGAACCGTTACGGCGCCCGAGGCCAAAGGGCGCTTGAAGCGCTTCGTGGGGTGGCGCCGGTCGTTTTCGACGTCGACCAGATCGTTCACCACGTACACGGCCGACGAGGCGATGCAGAACATCAGCGCTGCCAGCAGCGTGCGCTGAATGGAATGCAGATTCAGAAATTCGCCGGCAAAGACGAGGGGACCGAAGACGAAACCGTTCTTGACCCATTGGCGGGGGCGAATGAGCTGGGTAATACCTCGCAGCGTGGTGGGGCGACCGGCTGTGTCGGTGTTAGAATAAGTGGGCTGCATGCGAACGTGACCTTCAGGCTGTGCTTTCGAGCGGAAATGTGGTTCGGGCCGGCATGAAAAAGCACCGCTCAGTTATCTTATCCGACGAAGAGTCAATCTGCACGAGGGCGCCCGCCGGGCGCCGGCAGACTGTCGGGCGATTATTCGAGAAAGGCATGGATATATCGGGTTGGGGCCGCTACCCCGTTATTGAAGCAAAAGTCGACCTGCCTCAGACGCCCGGGTCTCTCGTGGTGTCCGGCAAGGATTCGCTCGTTGCCCGCGGTCTCGGGCGCAGTTACGGCGACAGCTCGCTGGCCGCTCACGTTCTTGATACCCGCTATCTCGATCACTTTCTTGCCTTCGACGAAGAAACCGGCACTGTAACCTGCGAGGCGGGCGTGAGCCTGGCCGAAGTGTTGCGTGTCTTCGTGCCGCGGGGATGGTTTCTGCCGGTGACGCCGGGCACGAAGTTTGTGACCGTCGGCGGCGCCATTGCCAGCGACGTGCATGGAAAAAACCATCATGTCGACGGCTGCTTCAGCGATCATGTGCACAGCTTTCGTCTGATGCTTGCCGACGGAAAAACGGTGACCTGCTCGCGCGACGAAAACGCCGAGCTGTTTCACGCGACGGCCGGGGGCATGGGCCTGACCGGCGTCATTCTGGAAGCGACCTTCGGCCTCAAGCGCATCAACAGCGCCTATATCGACGAAATCGTCTTGAAGGCGGCGAACCTCGATGAGGTTTTCGGGCTGTTTGCCGAGCACCAGTCGGCAACCTACTCCGTCGCGTGGATCGACTGCCTTTCGACCGGAGACAGCCTGGGGCGCTCGTTGCTCATGGTCGGCGAGCATGCCGACGACGGACGTCTCGAGCTGTCGCGCAAGCAGGGGCTTCCCATGCCCGTCGATCTGCCCGGCCCAACGCTGAACCGCTACACCATCAGCGCATTCAATACCCTTTACTACAATCGGGTGCAGCGTCGGCGTACCGAACGTACCGTGCACTACGAGCCTTTCTTCTACCCCCTCGACGGCATTCACAACTGGAACCGGATGTACGGCAAGGCCGGTTTCACGCAATATCAATTCGTTATTCCGCCGGAGAGCGGACTCGAGGGTATGCGCGACATCATCCGGCGCATCGCCGCCTCGGGCAAGGGGTCGTTCCTGGCCGTGCTCAAGGCTTTCGGCGACGCCAACGCCAATCACCTTTCCTTTCCCATGCGCGGCTATACGCTGGCGCTGGACTTCCGCATCGAAGACGGGCTCTTTCCCCTTCTCGACAAGCTTGACGCCGTCGTGCACGATCTCGGGGGGCGCGTGTACCTGTCGAAGGATGTGCGCATGAGCGAAGCCACGTTCAAACGCGGCTATGCACGCTGGAAAGAATTTCACGATCTGCGGGTGCGCTACGGCGCCGACCGCGTGTTCAACAGCCTGCAGTCTGCGCGACTGGGGCTCTAGACCGTTTTTACCGGGTTCGTCCATGAAGAAAGTTCTGCTTATCGGAGCCACCTCGGCCATTGCCGAAGCCACCGCCCGCAGGTTCGCCGCGGCAGGCGACCGCCTGTTTCTGCTCGGCCGCAATGCCGAGCGTCTCTCGACCATCGCGGTCGATCTGCAGGTGCGCGGCGCCGAGAAGGTACATCACCAGGCGTTCGACGCCAACGACTTCGCCGGTCATCCCGATCTCCTGCAAAAGGCGCTCGACACGCTGGGGGGAATCGACGTGGTACTGATCGCGCACGGTACGCTGCCCGATCAGAAGGCGTGCGAGAAGGATTTTGCCCGCACGCTGGCCGAGTTCAACACCAATGCGCTCAGCGTCATTTCCATGCTTACGTGGCTCGGCAATCATTTTGAAGCGCAGGGCAGCGGTACCATCGCCGTCATCAGCTCGGTGGCGGGCGATCGGGGGCGACAGTCCAATTATGTCTATGGCTCGGCCAAAGGCGCGGTCTCGCTGTTTCTGCAGGGGCTGCGAAACCGACTGCATCCGGCGGGCGTTCAGGTCTTGACCATCAAGCCGGGGTTCGTCGACACGCCCATGACGGCCGAATTCAAAAAGGGACCGCTCTGGGCCGTGCCCGACACGGTGGCCGAAGGTATCGTCAGGGCCATCGACAAGCATCGGAACGTCGTGTACCTGCCGTTCTTCTGGCTTTTCATCATGATGATCATTCGCTCGGTGCCTGAGGTGATCTTCAAGCGGGCGAAGCTCTAGGACGCAACTGCCCTTACGGGTGGAAGGGGGTTGCCCCATCTGCTGAGGCCCCGGTTCGGCCGTAGAATCGCCTACGCCTTCAGCGACTCGGCGCCCAGTTCTCGGGGAAGTTCGACCAGGTCGCTGCTTACATTCCAGAGTCTCGCAGCCAGTTCGGGATCACGGGCGGAGCGGATCGGGTTGACGGGCTTGCGGGCGCGGAAATACCGTCCGGTGATTCCGGCGACATCGGGTGACTTTGCCAGATGCACGCTGTTGATGGCGCCGCGGGCGGGCGTGAGGAGAAAGGGCTGCCCTACTGCTATGAGGCGCTTCAGCCAGCCGCCGTTGTCCTGCGCGAAGTTCGTGTACACGGCGCCGGGGTGCAGGGCGTTCACGGTAACCGGGGTGTCGCCGGCGCGACGGGCCAGTTCAGCCGTGAAGAGAATGTTGGCCAGCTTGGCGTCGGCATAGGCACGAGCCGCCCGATAGCGCGTCTCGGAATGAAGATCGGCGAAGTCGATTCGGCCGATGCGATGGGCCTCGGAGGTAACGTTGACCACGCGGGCCGGGGCCGATGCCTGCAGTTTCTTCCACAAGAGACGCGTGAGCAGAAACGGCGCCAGGTGGTTGACGGCGAACACGGTTTCCATGCCTTCGCCGGTTACCGTGCGATCGGCCAGGTAAATGCCGGCGTTGTTGATCAGAACGTCGATTCGCTCGTGGCTTTCGCTCAGCTCTCGGGCGACGCGGCGCACGTCTTCCATCACCGCAAGGTCGGCAAAATGGAGATCGACGCCGAGAGCGGGGTTTTCGGCAAGCAGTTCATCGCGCGCGGCTTCGGCTTTCGGCCGGCTGCGACAGACCATGACGATTTTCGCCCCGAGCCTGCCGAGCGTGCGCGCCGTTTCCTTGCCGATACCCTGGTTGGCTCCCGTGATGACGACGGTCTTACCGCTGATATTCCATTCCATGCAGATATGGTACTTCGGTTGAAAGCGGCCCCGCCACCTCCGTTCGCGCGAGCGCTGGGCCGGCGGCCGCTTCATTCTGCACGGCTACGGGCATTGCTTCACGGCGCCTCCTGTGGTCCACTGTTCTCGGAAGCCTTTTCCTCCTGACTTCGGGACGACCCGGTGTCGGCGAACCCGCCCTGCTTCGGGTTCGCAGGGAGCGAACCGGGGACGACCCCGCTTTTTCCCCTGAAAGATTTTCTCCATGGCGTGGATCATTCTTTTTGTCGCCGGCCTTTTCGAAATCGGCTGGGCCGTCGGTCTCAAGTATACCGAGGGGTTTACCCGTCTGATTCCCAGTGTGTGGACGGTCGGGTGCATGATCGCAAGCTTCGGCTTACTGGGCATTGCCTTGCGCACGCTTCCGCTGGGAACCGCCTACGCCGTGTGGACGGGTATCGGCACGATGGGTACGGCCGTGCTGGGCGTGGTGCTCTTCGGCGAGGTGGCCACGGTCGGTCGCACCGTTTCCATTCTGCTCATCATTTCCGGCATCGTCGGCTTGAAGGTGCTCGCGCCCAGGTAGGTGTCTGCACAGTCCCTCCTGACAAGGCCGCAGCTTTTCGGTATGTGGCAAGGTGATACCGATTAGAACGTATTCTGTACATGTCGCCTGATTTCGAGTCAGGTACCTTCAGAGACGCGGCCACCTCTCCCGAACCACTCAACGCGGCAAGCTGCGCAGAAACGGACGCATGCTCTCTTCGTAGGTCTTGTCGATGAGGGCGGCAATGGCGTCGTAGGCTTCGAAGCCCGTTTCGAGCTGCGTCAGTACGTACTCGATGACCTTGACCGGAATCTGCTCGTCGGCGGGTGAGACGACATGGTCGGCATACTGGGGCGCGTCGCCCAAGCGGGTCGGGGTGCGGGTTGCGACGGCGCGAACGAGCCGCCCCATTCGCGAGCGGTCGAAACGCCTGAATCGGGCAGCGGCTTCGGGCGAAAGTCGCCGTTTCGATGCGTTGAATCCGCCCATGCCCAGCGTAGCCGAGGCCGCCGTGCTGCGTCCGTCTTCGTTCACGAGCACTGAGGGAATGCGTTGACGCAGAAAGGCGACATGGCCGTGCAGGCGGTAGCCGACATGCAGGTCGCACGACGAGTAGAAGTCGAGGTTCTCGACGACGTGACTCATGTAGCGAACCTGGTAACCGAGGGTCTTCAGGTGGTTCCACAGCTTTCGGTCCCAGGGACCCAGGCGGCTGTGGAACGCGCAGATCAGTTCGGCGTCGGGAAAGGATTCGCGCAGCAGGCTACCGAGTCGCTTTGCCTGTTCATGGTAGTGGGCGTAGTGGGGGGTAGTGAAAACGATGCGCCGGGGCGTATTGACCCGGCGGAAGGGCGTTCCCAGAAACGCGGGCTTGTACCAGGCGCAGTCGCCGACCAACGCCACGGGGCTTACCTTATGACGCTCCATGACACGGGAGGTATATAGGTCGCGGGTCGTAAAGACGCCGGCCTGGTCGGCCAGCATCTGCAGAAACTCGACCGTTTCCGGCTGGTACGTCAGAAACTCGGCGTCTTCTGCGTCACCGGGAAAGCTCTTCCAGCCCGCTCCGAGCGGAATGAGCGGCACGGTCAGTTTCGAAAGGTCTTCTACCAGTCCATAGGTTTGCGGATACAGCGGCTCGCGAATACCGAAGCCGGGCATGATGACGGCTTTCGAGGCATTGACGGCGTCGATGCGCGAGGTCAGGTCTTCGCTGCGGAAGAAGACCTGAAATTCTTCCACGCCGGTCTCCCGCTTCAACAGTTCGATGGCGCTGGCGGTAATGAGGTAATCGCCTACGTTGCCGCTTGCGTGCCCCGGACCGGTCGTCAGAATCGTGTACATCGTTCAACCCCCGATGTCTGAAATTCTCTCTGCGAGAGAAGTACCTTAACCCATCGATGCACGTCCGGCAAATGGGCGGCCGAGTGTGAACCGACTGTGGGTCGTGCCGAAGCACCACAAAAAAAGGGTCTCACGAGTCAAATCGTGAAACCCTTTCGAAATGGCGGAGAGGGTGGGATTCGAACCCACGGTACGCTGTTAACGTACGCCTGATTTCGAGTCAGGTACCTTCAGCCAACTCGGCCACCTCTCCTGAAATCGCATACAGACAGAATAGAGCAGTGTAGCAGCTTGCGTGAGCGGTGGCAAATGCCAACCGACACGGAAAGCGAGCGCCGGAACTCCTGCACCTCAACCCGTAAGGAATTGGTAGATTGTCGGGCATTGTGGTACCCTTCCACCCTGATTAGCGTGCGGGGGGTTGGCAGCAACCACAGAAATAGGGTACGGCATCCCTTTTTTGCCGTCGCTTCGACGTCGAACTATTTGCAGTCGATGAAAAAGAGGCTTTTCTATCCCTCTTTGAAGCTCTTGCCCGCCCCCACAACGCATCAGGCGCCGTCACACGAAAAGGCAACGGTTCCGCATGAAGATAACTGCCTGAGGTTGGACCTTGTTTACTGTCAACTTAGACGCCGAATGCTCACGAATCGTCACATTTTTGTCGCGTGTGACGCACTTTTCGGGAATCATTCTCCTGGCCGTGTTCCTGTCGGTCTTGCAGGGGCCGGCAGCGCACGCGAGTCACGGCGTGTTTCCAACCGAGGCAGAGTGGATGCCGGTAACCGCCGGCGGCGTACCCATCGGCGACGTAGCCGGCGACAGTTCGCAGGCGCACCTCGACCTCGTCGGCGATGCCACCAACCCCGCGTTCTACATTTACCAGGACGATACCGATTTCTACTTTCGCATTCGCCTGAACGGCGATCCCTGGCAGTCGGCGGCGCAGGGCTTTTCGTCGATGGGTTGGGGTGTCATGATCGACACCAACAACGACTTCAGTGATTTCGAATACCTCGTTCACTACGATGGGCGCGGTTCGGATCTTCTTGAGTTCTACCAGTGCACCGCCACCTGTCCCGACGGCACAGGCAACTCGACGAACACACCCACTCCGCCCGCTCTTTTCTCGGTGAATGCGACGACCGACATCTACATGGTGCGCCCGCCTGTCGCCGGCTCGACCTTTGGTGGCGATGATGATTACTTCGCCGTCGTTGCGGTACCCTGGACCTGGCTGAACTCCGTCGGTATCACCGAATCGACGCCGCTGCGCTTCATTGCCGGCACCAACCAGACAGGCGGCCCGGGTTTCAGCCGTGACATCGTCGGCACTGCCAACCCGCCGGGCCCCGGCACCAACTTCGATGCCCAGAGCGATCAGCTGACGCCCAGTGGTCAGGGTGTGATTACCTTCAGCCCCGACCCCGTTGCCGTTACCGAAGGTGGCGCGTCGGCCACCGTCACCCTCTCGCTTACCAAGGCCGTTCCCTCGGGTGGCCTGACGTTTTCGCTGATCAATACCAATTCGGCCGCCTACTCGGTGCCGGCTTCGGTCAGCGGTCTCGCGGGCGAAACGAGCCTCACCTTTTCGGTTACGCCGCTCGATGATGCCGACGCGCTCGATGCCACCGGCGAGGTAACGGTAAGCGCTACGGGCTACGCGCCTGTCACCGGAACCGTGAACGTGACCGACGACGACATTGCCGTGACGGCGATTTCCCTGTCGCCCGCCACGTCGACCCAGGTCGAGGGTACGGCACAGACCGTCACGATCACCCTCAGCAACCCGGCGGTCGGCGACACGGTCGTGAGCTTGAGCTCGTCGGACCCCGCGCTTACGGTGCCGGCTTCGGCAACCGTGGTAAACGGCGACACGTCGGTCACGTTTGCGGCAACGGCGGTCGAAGACGCCGACTCGGTAAGCGAAACGGCCACGATTACCGCCACCGCGACCGGTCATACCGACGGAACCGCAACGGTCGATGTCACGGATAACGACAGCCCTTACATCACGCTCACGCCCTCGACCATTCTTCTGGGTGAAGGGGCTTCGCTGCCGGCGACGGTTACCTTGAGCCAGCCTGCTGCCGGCGACACGGTCATTACGTTGACGAGCGATGACCCTGCAGTCGCCGTAGCGGCCACGGTTACCGTGCTCAACGGCGACACCAGTGCCGCGTTTACCGTCGATGCGCTCGAGGATGACGGCAACTCGGTTTCGGAATCGGCCACGCTCACCGCAACCGCCGGGGGCTTTTCCGATGGAGCGGCGTTGGTTTCGGTTACCGATAACGATGCTGCGTTTCTCACCCTGTCGCCTGCCTCGCCGGCTATCGCAGAGGGCGCCGATCAGACTTTCAGCGTTCTGCTGAGCGAACCGGCGGCGGGCGACGTCGTCGTGTTCCTGACCAGCGACAATGCCGCGCTTACCGTACCTCCGTCGGTTACCGTTCTCGACGGCGACACATCGGCGTCATTTACGGCAAGCGCGGTTGAAGACCTCAACTCGGTAGACGAGTCGGTTAATCTCACCGCTTCGGCAGCCGGCTTTCTCGATGGTGTCGCGACGGCCTCCGTCGTCGACAACGACGCCGCCTACATCACCTTGTCACC
>JAWLBW010000145.1:0-10955 GCA_041687475.1 bacterium | reverse complement strand
TGCGCACGATGCGTTTGGGGTTACGGGCGGCCAGCTCGACAAAGCCCTCGCGCACGCGTTCGTGAAATTGCACCGCCTCGGCTTCAAACCGGTCGGCCGCGCCGCGACTACGCGCCCGCCCCATGCCCACCTCGACGGGTACGTCGAGCCAGAGCGTGACGTCGGGGCGCACGCGCTGTTGCGCGAGACCGTTCAACCGTTCGATGGTTCGCAGGTCCAGACCGCGGGCATGGCCCTGGTAGGCCACGGTCGAGTCGCTGAATCGGTCGCAGAGCACGACTTCGCCCCGCTCGAGCGCGGGCCTGATCACTTCGGCGACGTGCTGGGCCCGATCGGCGGCATAGAGCAGCAGCTCGGCGACAGGGGCCACGTGCTCGCCATGCAGAAGCTCATTACGCAGCCGCCTGCCCAACGACGTACCGCCGGGCTCACGCGTGGTAACCACCGTATGGCCCGCATCTTCGAGGCGTTCGCGCAGGGCGACGAGCGCGGTCGACTTGCCGGCGCCTTCGCCGCCTTCGAGCGTGATGAACCAGCCTTTTTTCCGGCGTGCCATGAAAGTAGGGAGTACGGGGATGTTGGGTCGAAAGCCTTCTTCCACACAAGGGGGAAGCTTGCAGAAGCAAAGCCGAAAAACAAAGTAACAGGGTAGCCGATTGCCCGGGGTCAGTCGAACAGGTTCACCACAGGCTTCTTTTTCTTGCGCTCGTCATGGCGGCGCTGCTCGCGCACGAAGAGCGAAGGGTAATCGATGGGCGTGACCGACACCTTTTTGAGCGCATGCGGGGGCACCGGAATGGCACGCACCCGCCGTTCGAAAGAGTGCAGCACTTCTTCGGCCGAGGGTTGCCCGGGCTGGGGCTGAAAGTCCTGCAGGGCCTGGGCCATTTCAATGCCGATGCGCCCTGAAACGACGCCGCGGCGCAGAATTTCCTGGTACGAGTTCGACAGCTGGTCGACCGAATAGTTGTGCCGGTTCACCATTTCCAGCGCGACGCGAATGACCGCATAGGCGTCGAGGTCGCCCATCTCGCCCAGCACCAGGGCCGCCTGAAAATAATTGTAAATCGGCACGACGCGCGAGCCGTACTCGGACAGACGCGTGGGGGGCGTACGGCGATCGAGGTTGATGAAGACGCGCCGTACCGGGTCGCCCTGCTCGACTTTTTCGAGGGCGGCAAAAATGCGCTCGCGTGCATCGGGGTAAACGCGCGCCACCTGCAGGGTTCGCTCGATATCGCTGCGCTCGACGCGGCCGGCAATGATGTCGGCATACAGGCTGTAAACGAAAGCATCCCACTCGGCATCGTCGCCGAACATGATTTCAGGGCTGGGCGGCTCCATGCCGGCCCTGCTTTCGAGCAGCACGGGCAACTTGTAGCCCACCTGTTCCTTGATGGCCCGGAAACGACCGCGCAGCAGGTTTTCGACGTTGGGCTTGAGCACGAGACCGTCCCATTGCACGCCGTCGAGCTTGAGTTTCTGCTCGATGACGTTTCGCATCTGGCGCGGGCTTCCGGAAATGAAGAACACGCGACTCGGCGCGCCGTCGCTGCGCGAACGTCGCAGCTCGCGAATGAGCGCCGCCGTGCCGGGTACGTTCTGCTTGGCGTGCGCGCGCTCGAACGCGGTACGAACGAGACCGGTCACGGTTTCGAACTCGGTGCGAAGGTAGGTCTTGTCGAGATCCCAGCGGTAGACGCGTCCGTTTGCGGCAGCCATGGTTCAGGGGGCTTCTGTTTGCAGGTTCTGTCTGATGGTCGACGGCAGTTCGCAGGTCGCCGCGCGTGCGGCCACCTTCATGGCGTTTACGATAGCATGCATGCGTGAGCGCCCATCGGCAATCATGATCACTTTCTCGTAACCGAGCAACGGCTCGCCCCCGTACTGGTGCCAGTCGGTCACTTCCTTGAGGCGCGAGAGACCGCTGCGCAACATCCACATACCCGCGTTGCGCATGAGGCGTTCCTTGTGCGCGTAGCGCGCCATGGAAAGCACGGCCTCGTGGGTTTCGTGCAGCATGCCCAGCACAAGGTTGCCGTAAAAGCCGGCGCAGACGACTACGTCGGCCGTGCCGCGCGGAATTTCAATGGGCGCGATGTTGCCGACGAAGTGAATGCCTTCCATTTCGCGCAGCTTTTGATGCGCTGCCACAACCGAGGGCAGGCCCCTCGTTTCGTCGCTGCCGTTACTCAGCAGCGCCACGCGCGGACGTTCGTTACGCGAGATGCACGAGGCGTACGCGCTGCCCATGACCGCGAAGGACACAAGCTCGTCGGCGTCGGCTTCCATGGAAGCGCCCGCATCGAGCAGAAGCACGAAAGGATCCTGCTTTTCGCCGCGTCGCACTTCGGTCGGATACACCGCCCCCCGTGCCGAACGCGCGATGCCGTCGATGGGCCGCAGGTGCCGGCGCGCCGCTTCGACGACGGCATCGCCGTTTCCCATCGTAACCAGGGTGTCGGCAAGGTTGTCGGCCAGAAGCCTGACGGCGACTTCAATGCTCGAGTCGCGCTTGGCCTGCATGGCCTTGGCCGCGTTCTCGAACTGCCCGATGGCATTGGCTGCGTGATACACGGCTATTCGCTCGGGGTTGTGCTCCTGTTCAGACAGCAGCGAAGTCAACGTTCGCTCATGTCCGACAAGCAGCAGCTCGGCATCGAGCGCCAGGCTCGCCGCCGCAACGGCGGCGACGACGTCGGCCGGTCCGTGGTCGCCTCCCATGGCATCAACCGCAATGCGTAGCATGAATCACAGCCTCAAAATATCGTCGTACAGGGACCTTCATTATACGGCGAAGCCCTCTGCTTCGCAGGAAAAACGGTATCGGAATCTCACCCGCATTTTCGCAACGCCGGTCGAAGGACACAAAAAAGCCGCCCCGAGGGGCGGCTTTTTTCAACACACGGTAGACCTGTCAGGCCTTTGCCTTTTTGGCCGGAGCCTTCTTGGCGGCAGCCTTCGGAGCAGCCTTCTTGGCAGCGGCGGCCTTCTTCGGCGCAGCCTTGGCCGGAGCCTTCTTGGCCGGAGCCTTTTTGGCGGCAGCCTTCGGAGCAGCCTTGGCCGGGGTAGCCTTCTTGGCCGCAGGCTTGGCCGGGGCAGCCTTCTTGGCGGCAGCCTTCGGAGCAGCCTTGGCGGCAGCAGCCTTCTTCGC
Source organism: bacterium (assembly GCA_041687475.1). Taxonomy (GTDB): domain Bacteria; phylum J088; class JAWLBW01; order JAWLBW01; family JAWLBW01; genus JAWLBW01. Next base: position 7,801 of record JAWLBW010000145.1, on the reverse strand, counting down.
CGGAGCAGCCTTCTTGGCCGGAGCCTTGGCGGCCGCCTTCTTCGGAGCCGCCTTCTTGGGCAGTTTACCCGAGTTAATGGCATCCTTCAGCTGCGACGAAGGGCGAAACTTCGGCGCCTTGCTGGCCTTGATCTTCAGTTTCTCACCGGTCTGGGGGTTACGACCCACGCGGGCCGACCGCTTTGCGACCGAGAAAGTGCCGAAGCCTTTCAGCGCGACTTCACGACCACCGGCCATGGCTTCCGAGATGGTCTCGAGAAGATGGTCGAGGGTTTCGTTTATCTTGTTGAGCTTTTCGTCAGCGCGCTTCGCTACTTCAGCTACCAGTTCCTTACGGTTCATGCTGTCTTTCCTCCTGATGGAACCAACGGAAAACGCGGGGCCTTTCATAGCCCACCGGTAGAAATTTCCAGTATCATACCATGTAAATATGTGGATGCAAATGGTTTATTCGGCGTCTAAACGCCCGTGTATTCTGAGGTTTTCAAAGGCTAATTGAGGTCGGAATGAACCCTGTGTTAAGTCGATACCACGAACTACTGTCTCCGCTCGACAGGCTGAATCCCTTGTCTCGCAAGGCTTTCGGCGATCTTGTCCGGTGCCGCAAAGGCTGTGCGATGTGCTGCCACGGGTTGTTCGACATCGGCCTTCTCGACGCCCTGTTGCTGCATGACGCCTGGCGAGTCGCCGAGAAAAATGTGTGCCGCGAAATCGAGCTGGCCGCCGAAAGCCTTCTGGCCGCCGTCGAGCGGTCGGCCCCCACGTGGCCTTATCCTCACTTTGTCGATCACCTTCAAGAAGACGAGGTCGATCGCATTCTCGAATCGGTGGGCATGCGTGCCTGCCCTGTGCTCGGCCCCGACAATGCCTGCCGCCTGTACGATGCGCGGCCATTCTACTGTCGTGTGCACGGACTCAAGATTCGCGATACCCGCGAGGCCGGAATCGACACAGAGGCCGACACCGAAGAGCCGGCCGACATGGACACCGACTGCGAATACAACTTCGCGACCATTCCCCCACGCGAAGAGTGGCCGGCCTTCGCCTTCTCGCGTCTTTTCGCCGAAGAAGGCCGCCTGATGGCAGAGGCCGGTCTCAACCCCGAAGAGCGTTTTCTCATACCGGCGGTTACCACGACGCGCTTCGGCGAATGGTTCAACGCCCGCATGGCCGCTGCGAAGAAGACCGGCCGGCCTCGCTGACCCGGCCGTCGACCAGCATTATGGATCTTTCAATCCCGGATGGGGGAAAAGCTGCGGAAAGTAGCCACGGGGCGAGCAGTTGCCCCTCTTTCCCCCTGCGCAGGCCGCTCGACATACACTAGAATGGTGATTTGGTTGCCTGCAGCCCGGTCTGCCCTCGTTGACCGGAGCGCTCTGCTTGGCTAAAATGATCGTTTTTCGACGAGCATCGTCCGCCGACCATTCAGGCGGCATGGAGGAAAGGACATCATGAAAATCGGCATTAACGGATTCGGCCGTATCGGGCGCGTATTTTTCCGCGCCGCCGTGCGGGAAGGCCTCGACATCGCGGCCATCAACGACCTGACCGACGCAAAGACGCTCGGACATCTTCTGAAGTATGATTCCGTGCACGGTCGCGCCGATATGGACATCGATGTTCGCGACAACTCGCTCATCATCAACGGCAAGGAAATCAAGATTTCGGCCGAGAAGGATCCGGCGAACCTGCCCTGGAAAGACCTGGGCGTAGATACCGTCATTGAATCGACCGGCCTGTTCACCGCCCGCGACAAGGCCTCGAAGCACCTCCAGGCCGGCGCGAAGCGCGTCATCATTTCGGCCCCGGCGAACGATGCCGACAAGACCATCGTTTACGGTGTGAACCACAAGGCGATCGACAAGGACAAGGACGTCATCATTTCGAACGCCAGCTGCACGACGAACTGCCTGACGCCGGTGGCCAAGGTGCTGCTCGATAACTTCGGCATCAAGCGCGGCCTGATGACCACGGTGCACTCGTACACCAACGATCAGCGCATTCTCGACCTTCCGCACAAGGACATTCGTCGCGCCCGCGCCGCCGCGGTCTCGATGATTCCGACGACGACGGGCGCCGCCCGCGCCGTGGCCCTGGTGCTGCCCGAACTCAAGGGCAAGCTCGACGGTCTGGCCGTGCGCGTGCCCACGCCGAACGTCTCGCTGGTCGACCTGGTGGTCGAGGTCGAGAAGAACACGACCAAGGAAGAAGTCAACGCCGCCCTCAAGAAGGCCGCCGACGGCGAGCTCAAGGGCGTGCTGCAGTTCGTCGAAGAAGAACTGGTCTCGCAGGACTTCAACGGCAACACCCACAGCTCGATTCTCGACGCCCCGCTGACCGCCGTCATGGACGGCAACATGGTCAAGGTCATGTCGTGGTACGACAACGAGACCGGCTTCAGCAACCGCCTCGTCGATCTCTGCAAATACCTGGCCTGAGCGGAAACCGTCATGGCGATTCGCTCGGTATCCGATGTCGATGTGAAGGGTCGGCGCGTGTTTCTACGCGCCGACCTCAATGTTCCCCTCAAGGACGGTCAGGTAACCGACGACACGCGCATTCGCGAGTCGCTGCCGACCCTGCGCCTTCTGCTGGAAAAAGGCGCGCGGGTCATTCTGGCCTCACACCTCGGACGCCCGAAGGGCGAACGCAAGCCCGAATTCAGCCTGGCCCCCGTTGCCGCGCGGCTCTCGGAGCTTCTCGGCAAAGAGGTTCGACTCGCCCCCGATTGCATGGGCGATGAAGTCGAACGCATGGCGAATGCCCTGCAACCGGGCGAAGTTCTTCTGCTCGAAAACACCCGTTTTCACAAGGGCGAAGAAAAGAACGACGCCGCCATGGCCGATGCCATGGCCCGCCTCTGCGACGTGTACGTAAACGATGCCTTCGGCACCGCCCACCGCGCGCACGTGACCACGGCCGGCATAGCCGAACGAGCCCCGGAAGCGGCCGCCGGCCTGCTCATGCAGAAGGAAATCGACGCGCTCGGCAAACTGCTGGCCGGCGCCGAGAAACCGTTCATCGTGGTCATCGGCGGCGCCAAGGTCTCGGACAAGATGGGTGTCATCAGGCACCTGTTCGGCAAGGTCGACGAGTTTCTCATCGGCGGCGCCATGGCCTACACCTTTCTCAAGGCCCAGGGCGTGAAGGTCGGCGATTCGCTGGTCGAAGACGACCGCCTCGACGACGCCCGCACAATGCTCGAAGAAGCCAGGGCGAAAGGGTCGACGATTCTGCTGCCCGTCGATCACGTGGTCGCGGCCGAGCCCAAGACCGACGCCCATATCACGCAGGACTCGTCCATTGCCGACGGCATGAAGGGGTTCGACATCGGCCCCGAGACCGTAAACCTGTACAAGAGCCGGGTTGCCTCGGCCCGCACGATTTTCTGGAACGGCCCCATGGGCCTGTTCGAACAGGAACCGTTCAATCAGGGCACGAACGCCCTGGCCCACGCCATTGCCGGTTCAACGGCCTTCACGGTCGTCGGCGGCGGCGACAGCGTGGCGGCGGTGAACCAGACCGGCGTGGCCGACCGCATCACCCATGTGTCGACCGGCGGCGGTGCAAGCCTCGAACTCCTGGAAGGCCGCCAGCTTCCGGGCCTCAAAGCACTGGAGCGTTGAATGGCACAGCGAAAACCCTTCATTGCCGGAAACTGGAAGATGTTCAAGACGCGCGAGGAAACCCGCGTCTTCTTCCAGGCCTTGCCCCAGCTGGGCGACGAGGTCGACGTAGCCGTAGCGCCGCCCTTCACCGCCCTGGAAACCGCGGTCGAAGCCGCGCGGGGAACGCGCGTGGGCGTGTACGCGCAGAACGTGCACTGGGAAGACGACGGCGCCTTTACCGGTGAAATTTCGGCGCCGATGTTAAACGAAATCGGCGTCGACGGCGTCATCATCGGTCACTCGGAACGCCGACAATACTTCGGCGAAACCGACGAAACCGTAAACAAGCGACTGCGGGCGGCCCTGCGTCACAACCTGAAGCCCATCGTCTGCGTGGGCGAGGTGCTGGAGCAGCGTCGCGGGGGCGACACGCTCAAGGTCATCGAGCAACAGCTCGAAGGCGCCTTCGAGGGACTGGGGCCGTCCGAGGCCATCAACGTCGTCATTGCCTACGAACCGGTCTGGGCCATCGGCACCGGCGAAACCGCCACGCCAGAGCAGGCACAGGAAGTACACGCCTACATTCGCGAGTGGCTGGGCAAGCGCTTCGGCCCCGACGCGCCGAAGCAGATGCGCATTCAGTACGGCGGCTCGGTAAAGCCCGAAAACGCCCGCACGCTGCTCGAGCAGGAAGACATTGACGGTGCGCTCGTCGGCGGCGCAAGTCTCGACGCAGAAAAACGTGCGCAAATCATCCGGTTCGGCTCAGATAAAAAATTCAGCTGACGGTCGCTTTTGACCGAGCGGTAATAGAAGTAATGGAAACCTTCCTGACCATCGTACATATTCTCGTCGCCATCGTGTTGATTCTTGTCGTTCTGCTTCAGCAGGGCAAAGGCGCGGGCATGGGTGCGGCGTTCGGTGGCGGCAGCAGCGGCAGCGTGCTGGGCACCTCGGGCGGTTCCGTCTTCGCCAAGGTTACCGCCGCCGCGGCCGTCTTTTTCATGCTGACTTCGCTTTCGCTGGCCTACGTTTCGGGTCGCGGCGGCACCAGCCTCATGCAGGGCGCTCCCGTTCCTGCCGAGGAAGAAGCCGCTCCCCAGCCCGAACAGACGCCTGCAACCGGCACGACCGCACCCGCCGCTCCGGCGGAAGCAACCGGCGAAGCGCAATAAGATTCCCTTGCCGAAGTGGTGGAACTGGCAGACACACCATCTTGAGGGGGTGGCGCCGCGAGGCGTGCGGGTTCGAGTCCCGCCTTCGGCACCAAATTGAAAGCCCTGGTCGAAAGACCAGGGCTTTTCTTTTTGCTTCTGCTTTCCCCCGAATCATCGAGAAGCCCCCGGGAAAGCATCCGGTCAGCCTGCTCGATTACCCCTCGCGGGTCGCGCAAGCCTCGAATGCCGGAAGGTGGCTATCGAGCGACGCGCGACGCAGGGCCTCGAAGACGTCACGCACATCGTCGGGCAGGTCGAGTGCCAGGGCTTCGTCATACAGAGCAATGTTCTCGATTTCGCCCTCGACGCCGGCTTCGCAGGCTTCGCCCACCGAGTCGTAACGGGGCACATTATCGGGCGACCAGTCGCTGGCGGGTACTTCCAGATCGCGCGCCTCGTAAAGGGCTTCAATGGCCGCCGCATGGCGGGCTTCGGCTTCGCGTATGTTCACGAACGGTTGTACCGGCCCGAAATCTTCGATTACCGCGGCGTAGACTTCCAGTGCCCTGTATTCGTCCTGCAGGGTGATTTCCATGGCGTCGAGCACCTCATCGGAAAGCTCGTCGTCGCCGATGTCGATGGTTTCATCTCCATCGACCGGTACCTGAATTTCGTCGGCGGTTCCGTTTTCGTCATCATCGTCGCCGCAACCTACCGCCACCAGCGCAAAAACAAGCAGCCATGGGTTCAGCATTGCGCTCAAGGGCCGTCTTCTTCGTACCATTTCCAACTCCCCGATTCCTATTTGTTCCTTGCCTGCCCCGACAGAGCCGGCCGGAATCCGTCTGTGGTTGAACCTAGCGCCCTCAGCAGCAAAAGAGAAGACGTGGCCCCAGTAGCTTCTTCGGTTTCCGAGCCGGCCTTCGCAAGGGTACCTCGGATACCGACGGCAGGACCGGCGAGTCAGAGAATCGTTTCGCCGTCGTCGTTCTGCGGAACATCGCCGGGCGACTGCCCCCGCGGCCCAGCCGGTGGCGCTTGCGGCTCTTCACCGGGCGCACCCGGCGGCAGGGGCACGATGTCGGCCTGCGTTTCATCCTGATCCCGGTTTGGCTGGTCCCCGGTTGCCTGGTCCTGCGCGGGAACGGGTATCACAATCACCCTGTCGCCCGTATCTTCGGTTGGCGGAATGACGAACTCGCGCTTACCATCGGGGCCCTCCTGCTCGGGCACGAGTATGATGCGATCGCCCCGTTCCTGTCCGGGTATGCGGGTTTCAGGCACCTCGGGCTCACCGACCTCGGGGTGGGGAACGATGATGAAGAACTCTTCGTCTCCCTCGCCTTCAGGAATCTCTCCGGGAGGAAGCTGACCGGGCGGCGGTTGACCGGGTTCGGGCAATACGTTCTCGTCGGGCCCCATGCCCGGCGGCTCGACCATGCCGCCTTCGGGCGGAAGAATGATGATTTCGTCGGGAGAACTCTCGCCGGGCGGAAGCATCGCCTGCACCTGCCGCGACGGCCCGGCCGGAACGTCACGCGCTTCGCCCGCAACGGCCGCTGCGGGAACGCTCATACAGACGGCTACCGCCACAGACGGCAGACACTTCGTCAACGGAATTCGCAGCATGGCACCACCTCCTGGTTCCACCCAGCATGGGTTCGCGGGCAGTCCCGGGCAAGAGACGAAGTTCACTTACGAAGCGCAGAAGAAAAGCGCAACCTGGGCTGCGCTTACCGAGCATGATAGATGTCGCATCGGGGTGACCTAAGGTGGGGGTCGCATGCCCTAGGGTCGGCGGCAAAGCAAATATTCGCGATGATGAAACCCGCTGCAATTCCATCACCGGCCACGGGCCACGCCCGGCGAGCGGTCTTCCCGCTAATCGCCGGAGACCGGCTCAGACCTCCCTTCCACGCAGCATCATGTTCCAATACATGAAGGGTAGAAAGTGCTTCTTCATCTGGTACATGCTCCACCGCTCCTGAGTGGTATCGATGGGAAACGAGGGCGTCGGGCGTCCTTCATAGTCGAACTCGGCCAGTACCAGTCGACCGAACCCGGTAATGAGCGGACATGACGAATAGCCGTTGTAATGCTTCGCTTCGGTTGCCAGATCGCCCTGCCTGGCGGTAACCAGCAGGTTGTGCACAAGCACGGGGGCTTCCTTCCGCACGGCAGCGCCGGTGCGCGAAGTAGGCAGGCTTGACGAATCGCCCAGGCTGAACACGTTCGGATACCGGCGATGCTGTAGCGTGCTTGCGTCGACGTCGACCCAACCCAGGGCCTCGCCGGGCACCGCAAGGGCCGAGCCCTTCAGGAAGTCGGGCGCGCTCATGGGCGGCACTACGTGAAGCAGGTCGTAGTCGACTACCTGCTCGCGTTTCTCCCGTGCACAGCCATCGTCGCCGACTACGGTAACATCGAACACCGCCTTTCGCTCTTCGGGTATGACCGCCCGCAACTCATTGCGGAAACGCGTTCCGATTTTCCGCCGGCGAACGACCTCGTTCAGCGTGCGGGCAAAGGCCTCGACACCGAAAATACGGGCGCCGGCCGAGGCAAAGACGACCTCGCTGCGATCGCGCACCCCATTCCGGCGGAAGATGTCGTCGGCCAGGTACATGATTTTCTGCGGTGCGCCCGCACACTTGATGGGCGTTGCGGGCATTGTGAACACGGCCGTGCCGCCCTGAAACGACTGCAGCGCTTCACGTACCCGATCGACATGCTCGTAACCGTAAATGGAAACGATACCGTGGCGGCCGACCTGTCCCTCGAGTCCTTCAATGCGATTCCAGTCGGCCTGAATGCCCGTAGCCACCACGAGGTAGTCGTAGGAGAGACGTTGGCCCTCACGCGTAATCACCAGATTCGTGTCGGGCTCAATCGCAGCAACCGCGTCACGAACCCACACCACATCGGGTGGAATGACGTCGCGCTGCGGACGCCGGGATTCTTCGCGCGTTACCTCGCCGGCGCCCACCAGGGTCCACAACGGCTGGTACTAGTGCCATTCCGAAGGTTCGACAATGG
>JAWLBW010000144.1:0-11022 GCA_041687475.1 bacterium | reverse complement strand
GACGAGCAGGTCATTACCGGCAGCCGTACCATTAGCCTGGCAGGCACCGTGACCGGCGCCTCGGAAATCACCGCGGCCACCGTTACCGCCACCCTGAACGACGGCGAGCCCGTGGTTGTGGATGTCGAGGAGGGCGCCTTTTCCGTCGAACTGACCCTGGGCGATCGCGAGAATGTCATCGAGGTTCTCGCCGACTATCAGGGGAAGACCCACAAGGCGAGCCTGTCTCTGAACTATCCCTTTCTGGCCTTCGCCAATGGTCAGAATGCTTCCGTGGTCATCGGCCAGCCCGACTTTGAATCCGGAAATTATTTCCCCGCGTCGGCCACCGGCCTGACTGGGGTATGGGCGAACCCGGTGGTGGCCGACGGCAATCTGTACCTGTCGGACTCCTGGCACCATCGGGTTCTTGGCTATAACGGAATACCGACGGCCAACGGCGCCGCGGCAGACTTCGTACTGGGGCAACCCGACTTTACCTCGGACGGGTTCTCGACGACGCAGGGCGGACTGTATAACGCGGGCGACACGTCCTTCAACGGCGAAACCATGGCCCTTGCCGACGTGTCGAACCATCGGGTACTGCTGTACCAGGGGCTGCCCGCAACGACCGGTACGGAACCCGATGTGGTCATTGGGCAGGCCGACTTCGAATCCAAAACAACCGCCTGCGATGCGACTGGCTTGAACATGCCGTATGGCCTCTGGCTTACTGAAACCAGGCTTTTCGTAGCCGATCGACAAAACAATCGGGTCCTGATCTGGAATACCATTCCCACGGAAAACGGAACCCCCCCGGATGTTGTGCTTGGCCAGGAATCATTGGACACCTGCGTATCCGGAACGAGTGCAAGCGCACTGAAGGGGCCGAATGGCGTATGGAGTGACGACAAGCGGGTGGTGGTGTCGGATTCGGCCAACAATCGCGTGCTGATCTGGAACACCGTTCCCGGTACCAACGGGCAAGCGGCAGACATCGTTCTCGGTCAGGAGAATATGGACACCGGGACATCGAGTGCCGTCTCAGCTACGTCTTTCGCCTGGCCCGAATTTGCCACTTCCAATGGAAACCAGCTGTTCGTCGGCGACTGCGGCAGTCGCGTCCTGATCTGGGACCAATTTCCCGAAGCGAATAACGTGCCCGCCGACCGTGTGTTGGGCAGCTCGACATTCGAGAACCCGCCCGGCGGAACGACGCAGAGCAGCCTGAAGGAATGCGTCGGCGGACTGCTCGCCTACGAGAATCAGCTCATCGTTTCGGACTATGACAATACGCGAGTTCTGATTTTCGAAGCGCCGTAAGGCTACTGGTGGGAGTGGAGGCGCCGGCAGGGTAGCTTCGCCCCCCTCCACTTTCTCTCAGATATTACCACGCGCCCCGGGATTCACGTTTTTCCCGGGGCGTTTTTCGAATGACAGCGGTAGAAGGTTTTTCCACGAAACAGGCGCCGCCGTGTTGTACTTTGACCCACCACCCAGTAAAGTGGTCGCACTGAAATCGAAAACAGAAGGGGGGAGAATTAAGATGCAACCCGAATCACTGACCGGTTGGCTGGCCATCCTTGCCGCCGCAGCCTGCCTGGCGGCCTGCGGCGACGGAACCATCAAGCTCACCGACAAGGTACACGACGCGTCGGATACCGAGAAGCCGGCGAACGAAGATCCGCTCGGTCCCATTTACGTGGAGATCACGTCGCACGAAGACGAGCAGGTCATTACCGGCAGCCGTACCATTAGCCTGGCAGGCACCGTGACCGGCGCCTCGGAAATCACTGCCGCCACGATCACCGCCACCCTGAACGACGGCGACCCCGTGGTTGTAGATGTCGAGGAGGGCGCCTTTTCCGTCGACCTGACCCTGGGCGATCGCGAGAATGTCATCGAGGTTCTCGCCGACTATCAGGGAGAGACCCACAAGGCGAGCCTGTCTCTGAACTATCCCTTTCTGGCCTTCGCCAACGGGCAGGATGCCGCCCTGGTCATCGGACAGCCGGACTTTGAGTCCAGCGGTTCAGGTCTCTCGGCCACCCGCATGGATGGACCATGGGGAATTTCATTATCGGACAACGGTACTCTGTATATATCGGATGCCTCGAACAACCGTATTCTGGGCTACGAAGGTGTCCCAACGGCCAATGGTGCCGCCGCCGACTTCGTTCTGGGGCAACCTGACTTTATCTCTGGCGACCCGGCCCTGACCCAAGGCCGACTCTCAAGCCCAAGGTCCATCTCCATCCAGGGAGAGACGATGGCCGTTGCCGACCGTGGGAATAATCGCGTACTGATCTACCACGGTCTGCCCACAACGACCGGTGCGGAACCCGATGTCGTTCTCGGACAGCTGGATTTTACGGCGAATGCCTGCGAGTGGGCGGGTGTTGGTGATTCCCTGAGTGTATGGCTCGCCAACGACAAGCTTTTCGTAGCCGACTACAACAGCCATCGGGTTTTAATCTGGAACGACATTCCCACCGAGAACGGTGTCACGGCCGATCTGGTGCTTGGCCAGGAAACATTCGACGGCTGCGATGGAAGCACCAGCGCGAGCGGCCTGGGATTTCCAAACAGTGTCTGGAGCGACGGCGAACGGGTGGTTGTAACGGACGGCGGCAACGACCGCGTGCTCATCTGGAACACCTTTCCCACTAGCAACGGACAGGCAGCAGACGTCGTTCTCGGTCAGGAAGACATGGACACGGGAACATCGAGTGGCATTTCGGCTTCCTCGTTTGAGATGCTCAGCTCTGTGACCTCCAATGGTAACCAGCTTTTCGTCGGCGAATGCCGCGACCCCCTCTCTCGCATTCTGATCTGGGATGAATTTCCCAAGGAGAATAACGTGCCGGCCGACCACGTGTTGGGCAGCTCGGACTTCGAGGAGGCCGGCTTTGAATGCGTGGGCACCATGCAAATCCATGATGACCGGCTGATCATTTCCGAATCCATGAACGATCGAGTTCTGATCTTCGAAGCGCCGTAGGGTTGCAGGCGGGCGCGAGGGCGCCGGCAGGGTAGTTGCCCCCCTTCTCCACTTGCCCGGACCATCACCGTACGCCCCGGGGGAACGTCGTTCCCTGGGGCGTTATTTGTGGAGATCATCCGATGCCGCACGACCTTCAGTTGACGATAGTGACAATAGATGCGAATTAAGGATCTAACATCATTCGTCACATTGTCGAGCTTGGAAGGACGTTCCGCCTCGAGTTGCGGGCCGAGCAGGGCGAGGCCGATACTTCGCCTTCGCTCAGCACAGGCTTTGAGAGGCGAACGTGTGTCACGATGCACTGGGGGAACAGCTAAACGGTCTCGTTCAGGTCTTCCGATGATCTTCGGCAGCACGGGCTATGGTGCCCATCTCGTTGTCCGTAGCGCTCTGCGCCACCGGCAACTCGATGTGAAAGCTGTGACGAATCATCAGAACTGTGGAATGGTGGTGGGCCGCCGCAAGCGCCCTACCACCGGTTGTACACTTCCTCGGCGAATCCGGGCAGCCGTTCAATGGTCACCACCTCGCCGTCGTCGAGGCGCACGGTGCCCGAGAACCAGCCGAACACCTGGTGCTGCACGGTCTTCAGCGCAAGCAGGTTCACCTTCGATGACCGGTCGAGCGCCGGCTGAAAGTCGAGCCGCAATCGATCATTATCGGTCGAATGCAGTCGCCACGGAGCCAGGAAGTCTCGGTTGCTGAAGTCGAAACGCACTTCGCCCAGCTTATGCCCGACGCCGTCGACGAAAACGATGTTCTCGCTACCCCGGCTGGTGTCGCCGAAGCCGTACCCCAGATTGAAGCCGAACAGCCGGTCGCCGACCTTGCCCGAGGCCGAGCTCCAGTACCAGGTGTTCGCGTACGTCCACACGCCGCGGCCCCAGTCGAGCACGCCGAAATGGGTATCGGGGGTGAAGACTTCGCGCCTTTTCCCCATGCTGACTTCGCCTTGCGCAGCCAGGCAATTGACTTTGCGATTGTAGTAGAAGGCCTTGTCGTTGCCGGGAAACGGCGTGGCCATGACAATGCTGTCGTCTTGGGGCGGATCGGCCAGCTCCAGTTCGCCAACCAGTCGTTCGCGTTGCTTGCCGAAGCGATCGACGGCGACCCGCAGCCGCCGCTTTCCGCTCAAGCGCTCGACGGCGATGTCGATACCGCCGGCCTTTACGGCAAAGTCGCCTTTCTCCGAATCGGGCGGTAGATTGAATCGACCCAGCGTCAGGGGCCGAACGGCGTCGGCGCTCGTTTCGCTTCCCCCCTTCAGATCAAGCCACGAAACGGCAAGCAGGCCCAGATAGCCGAGGTCGGCCACGGTCAGGGCAAGGCCGCCGCTTTCCCCCAGAATGCAGTAGTAGTCCCACTCCTTGCGGCGAAAGGGTGAAACGCCTACCTGTCGTCGGTCGTAGGCAAGAATGGGGCGGCGGGCCCAGCCTTTCTGCACGAGTCTTCCGCGTTGGTCGAGAAGCGGGCCGGGCTGTACGATTTCTTTTTGCTGCGTAACTTCCTGCATGCGTGCAATTTTACCGCAAAGCGGTTTTCCAGGCGAACGCCGAAACCATCAGTGCCGCTGACGATGGGGCTCCATGCCGTGACGTTTCGGTAGAATCGACGGCGACCTTCCCGACCAGGACAGCGGGTGCCCTCGGGCGTGCAGGCTTCCAACCTTGCCCGTGCGCCTCTGCACCAAGTAGGATGTAAGATTACGCGGCCGCCACCTGGAGCCTTCGGGCATACTTGACCACCCGTGCGGCGGCGCGTGCGAACTCCATGTTTACACACGAAGGCTCGACCCGAACATTCACCCATAATGCCTGGCTTGCCATCGCGCTTTCGAGCGTGGCGGGCGCCGTGAACACCATCGGTTTCTTCGCGGTGGGCTCGTATACGTCGCACGTGACGGGCAACGCCACGCAATTTGCCGACGGACTTGCCCAAGGGCGTTACGGCATTGCATACGACGCCCTGGCCCTGGTTGGGTTTTTCTTCGCGGGCGCCGTAACCGCCGCCACCTTCGTCCACTTCGGAAAACGCTTCGGGGGAGCCCGGTTCGTCGCGGCCCTGTTGTTCGAAGCGTTGCTGCTGGCCGCCTTTGCCTTCCTGAGCTATTCGCACCCACGTTGGCATCTCAACGCCATTCCGTCGGTCAGCCTTACGGGTCTGCTCTGCTTTGCCATGGGCCTGCAGAACGCCCTGGTCACCAACATTTCGGGCGCCGTCGTTCGTACCACCCACCTGACCGGCATCGTAACCGATTTCGGCATTGAATTCGTTCGCCTGACCAACTGGCTGTGGAACGAGGTCAAGGGCCGCAAGTGGCACGATGCCATTCGCCACGCGATACGCGTACGCTTTCACCCCAACGCGCACAAAGCCTGGCTGCACCTGTGCATCTTCGGGTCTTTCATCACGGGGGGAATACTCGGTCCCCTGCTCTACTTCAGGCTCGGCCCCGGCGCCATGTTCGTACCCGCGGGCGCGCTCGGCGTGCTGACCGGCTGGGACCTTGCCGGCGCGCTGCGGAAGAAGCGGGTTGACCTGTCGGACGGGTGAAGGGCTGTCGTCTGTCGTCTGTCGTCTGTCGGACGAATAAGGACAGCGCCGTGGGGAGCACGAAAAGCCCCGGGGGTCGGACCTGCCTAACCGACTGAAAAGAGGCAACTTTCTCAACGTTCGGCCGCAATTATGACGCTTAAAGCGACCCTTTTGAGGCCGAAAAGGGCCATTCAGCAAAGGCCTTGGGAGAGACCGCTGCTTATTCGGCTGAATTTCGGCCCCTAACCAGCATTCTAAGCCTCATCACGGCGGGCTACAAAGGGATTAGATGAATAATATCAACAACCTGTGCTGGTCCGACCCCGTGCACCAACAGGAGGCACGCCTCCCCCTCGCCGGCTGCTATTTCACCAACGGCTCACCCGTCCAGACAGGTGGTTGATCGCCAAGTGGGCCTTCATTGGGCTGTAACGGGGGCTTGGGGTCGCGTTTAATATTGGCAACGACCTGAAACAGATCCGAGCGGCGGTCGAGCAGGGGCGTGACCGTACCTAATGTGCGCGCTTCATGAAGCGTGTCCAAATCGAGATCGCAGACCAGAACCGTCTCTTCGTTCGAATCGGCTTCGGCGGCAATGCCGTCTCGGGCGAACGCAAAGTCTGATGGAGTAAGTACGGCGGCCTGGCCGTATTGCACGTCCATGTTCATGACGTCAGGCAAGTTTCCGACGTTACCCGCCATGGCGACGTAGACCTGGTTTTCGATGCATCGCGCCTGCGCGCAGTAGCGTACGCGCAGGTACCCCTGGCGGTTATCGGTACAAAAGGGAACGAAAATGATCTCGGCGCCCTGGTCGGCCAGGAAGCGGGCAGTCTCAGGAAATTCGGTGTCGTAGCAGATCAGCACGCCGATTTTGGCCTTGGGCGTTTCAATCAGCCGCAGGGTGTCGCCGCCGCTCATGCCCCACCAGCGGCTCTCGTTGGGCGTGATGTGAAGCTTGGGCTGCTCGACGATGCGCCCGTCGGGAAGGCATACGTAGCAGATGTTATACAGCTTCCCGTCTTTTTCGGTCGGATGACTGCCGCCGATGATGGTCACGCCAAACCGCAGCGCCAGATCGGACAATGACTTGGTGAACTTCTCCGTAAACGAGGCCAGGTGCAGGATCCCTTCCCGCGGCGTGCGCCCGTCGGCCATGGAGAGTAGCTGCATCGAGAAAAGTTCGGGCAGCAAAATATAGTCGGAGCGGTAATCTGCAGCGATATCGACGAAGTAGGTAAGCTGCCGGAGAAACTCCTCGTAGCTTTCGATCTTACGCATCTGATATTGAATGCAGGCCACCCGGACCTTTCGGGCGCCGCTCACCCGGGGTTTATAATCGGGGTTGAGCCATTCGATCAGGCTTGCATAGTTCTTGCTGTTCGGATCGCGTAGATAGTTGGGCATCACGCCGCGCAACTCGAAGCCTTCGCGAAGTTGAAAAGAGAGCACGAGGTCGCGGATTTCACCATCTGCAACGCGCTGCGCGTACTCCTCGGGAGAACATTGATCGGCGTAGTCCGAATAGTTCCACAAGCGCCCCCCGGCGAGGATGCGCCGTAAATTCAATTTGCGGCAGAGATCGCGGCGGGCTTCATAGAGCAGGTGTCCGACGCCAAGGCTCCGGGCATCGGGATGCACATAGACGTCTGCGCCATAAAGCGTGTCGCCGCTCTGATCATGATTGGTGAAGTAGCCGCTGTCGGTGATTCCCGACCAGGTATGAAGGCGTAGCGGGTTGAGGCCCAGTTTGACGATCAACGAGGCGGCCGCACCAACGATGCGACCGTCGACTTCGGCGACGAGCTGCCCTTCGGGAAACACCGCCAGGTGGCTGGCCAGATGGGTCTCGCCCCAGATGATGTTTTCTTTGGCCAGTACCGGGTAAGCGGCCTTGTTGAGCGCGACCAAAGCCGGCAGGTCGCCCCGCGTGGCCTTGCGTACCACGACTTTAGATTGGGATGAAGACATAGGTAAGTATCGCAGCTCGCCGGGCGCACTTCAATCCATGCAGGAGAAAGGCCGCGGGCTGCACGGCCTACCCCCGACCGGCTGCACGTGCCTCACGTGCCCCCTGAGAGGGGGCCGCGGGGTGCGCTTCGGTTGTCTGGGGGCGCGGGGTGCCTTGATTACCGGTAGGCGACCGTTATCGGTTGTCCGTTGCCGGTTGCTGGTAACGTGAGAGCTCGCATCACGGAGACTCGCCGTTTACCCGGCAATCACCCAGTCGGCGACACGCCGCCTGATTCTCTTCAGGCGTTCCTCGGAGATTTCGCCAATCGCGCCCACAAGAATACCCGCTTCAACAACCGCGAGCCGGAACAGCGAACTACGCTGGGAACTCGAAGGCCGCTCAGGCGAAAATCGGGCGCGGTTTCGTCAATGACTTCGTCGAACTCAGGCAAGGCATGCCGCAATCGGCTCGAAATCATGCATATCAGCCAATCGTCGAATGCGCCCGGCAATCGTGCAAGTAGAAGCGCAGGCCGCAACTTTCCGTGCGCGAGATCAGCCTGCGGAAAGCGAAAGAGAACCAGGTAACCGGCTCTCATTCAAGGGGAACCTTGATATCGGCAGGCGAGTAATCGACTTCGTCTTCTTCCATACCGCGCATGGCCGAAGCCAGGGACATGGTCGACCACCTGTGCTCTTCGCCGGCGTTTGCCTTTTGAAGTAAAAACTCGACGAAGTCAAGTACCTCAGCCTGTAGTTGGTCGGGAAGATCTTGCACCCGACGATTTATTTCGTCTTTCAGCGCCATCGCCGTGCTCGATTTTTTCTCCCTTACCAGACTTCGGAGATATCTGAATCGATTCGGGAGGAGTCGACCGGCCTACCCCCGACCGGCTGCACGTGGCGCACGTTGGTCGGCGGATCCTTCACTTCGTTCAAGGACAGGCTCTGGACGGCGGACGTCGGCCGGATAGGGACAAGGCCTCGGGCTGCACGAATCCCCCTGCGCCCCCATTGCATGGGGGTATGCCTGTGGTCCACGTGCGCCTCTCAGAGCCTGGGCTGAGCAAAGCGAAGTATCGGCCTCGCCCTGCTCGGCGACGCCACTCGAGACGGAACTCTTCCTATTGGTTCGAAAATGGGACGAATGCTCAGCCTGAAAGGGGGCAAGTGTATCGATTACGCGCCGGTCGGGTGTGTCGCCGAGCAGCCGGGCGCTCGTCGGCCAAATGATTTGGCCGGGGTAAAAGTGGCGACTCGGGGCTGAACTACCCCCGAACGTACAGACCGGTCTACCGTGCCCCCTGAGAGGGGGCCGCACTTGGATCGCACATCAGCTTCCGGCCGTGAAGCCCCCTTTCAGGGGGCAAGTGTATCGATTACGCGCCGGTCGGGGGTGTCGCCGAGCAGCCGGGCGCTCGTCGGCCAAATGATTTGGCCGGGGTAAAAGTGGCGATTCGGGGCTGAACTACCCCCCGAACGTACAGACCTGTCTTCCGTGCCCCCTGAGAGGGGAACTCGCCTGACGCTTCGCTCTGTATAGGAACGATGGCCGCTGCCGACGGCAGCGCGCAGCTAATCCCCCTCGTTTTGAGGGGGTTGGGGGAGCCTCGACCATCGACCATTCCGCGCCAAAGGCGCGGAGCTCACCAGCGAATAATCGCCGAGCCCCAGGTGAAGCCGGCGCCGAAGGCGGCGAGCAGTACCGTTTTGCCCTCGGTAATGCGGCCGTCGCGCACGGCTTCGTCCAACGCGAGGGGAATGCTGCCCGCCGTCGTATTGCCGTACTTCTGGATGTTGTGCACCACCTTTTCGGGCGGTATGTCCATGAGCTCGGCAACCTTGTCGTTAATGCGCTTGTTGGCCTGGTGCGGCACGATGACGTCGATGTCGTCGAGCGTAAGGCCGTTGGCCGCCAGCGATTCCTTGATGACTTCGGGCAGACGAATCAGCGCGTTCATGAAGACGTACTTGCCTTCCATCTTCGGGTACTGACGCCCCGGCTCCTTCCACCATTCGGGGTCGGCGAAGCGATCGTGGTAAATGGAACCGGGCAGCTCGCACCACAGACGCTTGAGGTTCTTGCCCTCGGAGTGCAGATGGGTCGAGAGAATGCCGCGGCTGTCGTCTTCGCAGGCTTCGAGTACGACCGCGCCGGCGCCGTCGCCGAAAATGACGGAAACGTCGCGACCGCGCGGCGTCATGTCGAGGCCGGTCGAGTGAATTTCGGCGCCGATGACGAGAATGCGCCGGTATTGCCCGATGCGAATGAAGGCGTCGGCTACCGACAGCGAATAGAGAAAGCCCGAACACTGGTTGCGCACGTCGAGGGCGCCGATGGTGTCGCAACCGAGCTTCTGCTGCACGAGCACGCCCGAACCCGGCATCTGGTAATCGGGCGAAAGCGTGGCGAAGATGATGAAGTCGATGTCCTGTGGCGTCAGTCCCGCGGCGTCGAGGGCCCTTCTGGCCGCTTCGACACCCAGATCGGCCGTACCCATGCCCGGCTCGACAAAGTGCCGCTCACGGATACCGGTGCGCTGCACGATCCACTCGTCGGTGGTATCGAGAAGACTTTCGAGGTCCTGGTTCGTAACGGTTCTGGGGGGCACGTAACCGCCCGTGCCGATGATACGCGAACGCATGGTGACTCCTTACAGATAAACATGACAGTCTACCCTAACCGCAGCGCAATACGCCCATGTTACGCAAACAAACGCGGAACCAACTGAAACGCGGAACGCGGAGCGCGGAACGCGGAACTCGGAACGCGGAACGCGGAGCGCGGAACCGGCAACCAGCAACGCCACAAGCACCCGTGCAGACCGTTCCTACTCTGCGATCTGCGATCTGGGATCTGCGATCTATAGGTTCCGGCCGGTTTGCACTGCAACCGCACTTCATGGGAAACTTTCTGCAACATGAGTGTTTTACAGGCGCCCCCTCCGGAGGGCGGAAAGCAGTCCGGAGAGAGAGAAAGGTTTTCGCGTCGTCAGCTCATCAAAGGCGGACTCATCGGCGCCGGTCTTCTTACCATCGGCTCCGTCGGCTATCGCATCGCCGCGCTTCCCGACAGCGCCCCCGCCGTCGAGGGCGGCGTGCTGACGCGCATGGAAATGGCCGCGGTCGAAGCGTTGGCGCTGGGCTTCTTTCCCCCCGAAAATCCCTTCGGCATCGACGCGCGTGAGGCCGACGTGGCCGGTTACGTCGACCGGTACATCGGCGAACTCGCCCCCGTCGACCAGAAAATCGTGCGCTCGCTCTTCTGGCTCTACGACCAGGGCTCGTTTGCGCAGGGCTATCTGCGTCCGGCCCGCTTTCTCTCGCCCGATGAAGCCCGCACCTACATTCGCAGCTGGGAATTCAGCCGCCTGGGTTTCCGCCGTGATCTGGGTCTATCGCTGCGCACGGTCATCGGCATGGCCTACTTCGCGCATCCCCGCGTGCGCGAAGCCATCGGCATTACCGAACCCTGCCACTCGGCCGGCCCCTCTCTTCTCAGCCCCGGAGCGCGCGCATGACCATGCTCAACGGCAGCGACATCAAGACGC
>JAWLBW010000143.1:0-11071 GCA_041687475.1 bacterium | reverse complement strand
CGTCAAGGGCGGTCTCGCCGTCGACATCGGCGTCAAGGCCTTCCTGCCGGGTTCGCAGATCGACCTGCGTCCGGTTCGCGACCTCGACGCCCTCATCGGCCAGAAGTTCGAATTCAAGATTCTCAAGTTCAACAAGCAGCGCAACAACATCGTGCTGTCGCGCCGCGCCCTGCTCGAGAAGGAACGCGAAAAGCTGCGCACCGAAACGCTCAAGGACCTCGAAGAGGGCAAGATCGTTCAGGGTGTGGTCAAGAACATCACCGATTACGGTGCGTTCATCGACCTGGGCGGCGTCGACGGTCTGCTTCACATCACCGACATGAGCTGGGGCCGCGTGGGTCACCCGAGCGAGCTCTTCCGCGTCGGCGACGAAGTGAACGTCATCGTTCTTCAGTACGACCAGGAAAAGGAACGCGTCAGCCTGGGCCTCAAGCAGATGCAGGCCGATCCGTGGCTGACCGTGAACCAGCGCTTCCCCGTCGCTTCGCGCGTGCAGGGCAAGGTGGTTTCGATTGCCGACTACGGCGCGTTCGTCGAAATCGAGCCGGGCGTCGAAGGCCTCATTCACGTCTCGGAAATGAGCTGGAGCAAGAAGCCCAAGCACCCGAGCAAGTTCTTCGAGGTCGGCCAGACCGTCGAAGCCGTGGTGCAGGACATCGACGTCGAAAACCGTCGTATCTCGCTGTCGTACAAGGCGACCGAGCCGAACCCCTGGGACGCCGTGGCCGAGAAGTACCCCCCGGGTACGCGCATTCAGGGCCAGATCAAGAACATTACCGATTTCGGTGTGTTCGTCGGCATCGAAGAGGGCATCGACGGCCTGATTCACGTCTCCGACATTTCGTGGACGCAGCGCATCAACAACCCCGCCGAAGTATACAAGAAGGGCGATGTTGTTGAAGCCGTGGTGCTGCACGTCGATCGCGACAACGAGCGTTTCTCGCTGGGCATCAAGCAGCTCACCGAAGATCCGTGGCTCACGATCGGCAAGCGCTTCCCCGTGGGCGCCGTGGTGAAGGGCAAGGTTACCAACGTGACCGACTTCGGCCTCTTCATCGAGCTCGAGCCGGGCATCGAAGGTCTCGTTCGCACGAACGAAATCAGCCGCGACAAGGCCGAAGCCGAACCGCAGCGCAAGTTCAACAGCGCCGACGAAGTCAAGGCCGTCGTGCTGAACATCGACCCGCACGAGCGCAAGATTTCGCTCTCGCTGCGTGCCGCCATCGACCACGAAGAAGGCGAAAACGTGCGCGAGTACATCTCGACCACGGAACAGCCGATTCGCAACACCTTCGCCGACAAGCTTCGCGAGAAGCTCGAAGGCAAGTAAGCGACTTCGCGTCAGACTTCGGGCCGGATTTCCCCACGGAAATCCGGCCTTTTTCTTGCTGCACGGCGCGGCCGGAAAGGTTACAATTCCTAGAGTCGGTCGTGACCGGCCCGCCGGGTGGCCGCTCTGGCCGCCCACGTCGAACCGGCGCCGTCTTCGGCTCCTGACTCCCGGAGAGTATCGTCTTGGCCCAGAAATCCCGCTTCGGCATTACCCTCGTCATCGTACTCGTCGTCGTTTTTGTCGGTTTCTTCGTGCTTGCCCTGCAGGTCGACCGCAGAAGCGGTATCGGCGGCATCGGGGCAGGCAAGGGTGTCGTGGCCGTGCTTCCGGTCGAAGGTGTCATCGTCGACGCCCGCGACACCGTCGAGCAGCTCATCGCCTTTCGCGAAGACGATGGGGTAAAGGCCATCGTGCTGCGCGTCGACTCGCCGGGGGGCGTCGTCGCCCCCAGCCAGGAACTGCATGCCGAGATACGCAAGACCGACGCGGTCAAGCCGGTCATCACCAGCATAGGCGCCGTCTGTGCCTCGGGCGGCTACTATGCCGCCGTCGGTTCGCGGCACATCATGGCCAACCCCGGCAGTATCGTCGGTTCCATCGGTGTGATCATGGAATTCGTCGACATTTCCGAGCTGACCGAGTGGGCCAAGATCAAGCCGCAGGTGGTCAAGAGCGGGCCCTACAAAGACATCGGCAACCCCACGCGCGCCATTGATCAGACCGAGCGCCGCATTCTGCAGGACCTGGTCGACAGCGTGTACGGGCAGTTCGTGAGTGCCGTGGCCGAGGGCCGGGGCGCCGCCGGCATGACCACCGACAGCGTGCGGGCCGTGGCGCAGGGCCAGATATACTCGGGCCAGCAGGCCCGCGACCTGGGCCTGGTCGACGAGCTGGGCACCCTGCAGGACGCCATTGCCGCCGCGGGCGAGCTGGCCGACCTTGGCCCCGAACCCGACGTCGTTTACCCTGAAGAGAAACGAGAAAGCATTTTCCGCCTGTTCATGCAGGACGCCGGCACCCTGCTGCAGGGCGCGGCCCACGAGGCCGCGACGCCGAAGCTGCATTACATCTGGCGACCGTAACCCGCGCGCCACGGCACGCGCAAGCGAGGATACATGAAAGCCCTGCGAGCCCTGCTCACCATCGTCGTTTTCGTTCTCGTCATCATCTTCCTCTTCCAGAACACCTGGTTGCAGGACAGCGAGACGCTCAACTACCAGCTCTTTACGTGGCGGCTGGTCGACCTCGAGGTTCCCATCTGGGGCGTGCTGCTGCTTGCGTTCTTCATCGGCTACGTACTTGCCTGGGTGGTCGGTCGCCTCGATATCATCGGGCACAAGAATACCGCCCGCCGGGCCCGCAAGCAGGTGGCCGAACTCGAAAAGGCGCTGGAAACCGAACGCGAGCGAAACGTTCAGCTCACCGGCGAGCGCGACCGAGCCGCCGCTGCCGCCGCCGCCCGCACGGCGCCCGAAAGCACCACGGCGCTCACGACCACCGAAACGCCGGCGTCGCAGCCCGCGACCCGGCTGTTGCCCGCCGAAACATCGGCTACGACGGCAAGTCCGGAAAAGACGGCCGACAAGCCCGAAGGTAAGCCTGAAACTTGACGGAACCTCGGGCTTCCTTTACGCTCTAGGCTTGTCGCACCGTTCACGCGCCGGGCAGTCGCGGCCTTCCGGCTTTCGCCGACGCCTGTGCCGATCACGATTTCTCTCCCTTTCCCCTTGGGCCTAACGTTGAAAGTACTGCAACGGAGGTTGTCTTGAAAAAACGCTACGCCGATGCCGCGGCCGCCCTCGACGGGCTGCTGCGTGACGGCATGACCATCATGGTGGGTGGCTTCGGGCTCTGCGGCATACCCGAAAACCTGATTCTCGCACTCCGCGACAGCGGCGTGAAGGATCTCACGGTCATTTCCAACAATGCCGGTGTCGACGATTTCGGCCTGGGCCTGCTTCTGCAGACCCGCCAGATCAAGAAGATGATTGCGTCCTACGTGGGCGAGAACAAGACCTTCGAGCGCCAGTTTCTCGACGGCATTCTCGAGGTCGAGCTCACGCCGCAGGGCACGCTGGCCGAGCGTATCAGGGCCGGCGGCGCCGGTATTCCGGGCTTCTACACGCGCACGTCGTACGGCACGCCCATGGCCGAGGGTAAGGAAACCCGGGTGTTCGAAGACGGTCACACCTACGTGCTCGAACGGGCGCTCAAGGCCGATCTGGCCTTGGTCAAGGCCTTTACCGGCGACCTCGAAGGCAACCTGGTCTACCGCAAGACGGCGCGCAACTTCAACCCGATGATGGCGACGGCCGGCATAACCACCGTGGCCGAGGTCGAATTTCTCGTGCCCACCGGCGACATCGATCCCGATCACGTGCACACCCCCGGCATTTACGTCGACCGTATCATTCAGGGGGCGAAGTACGAGAAGCGCATCGAAAAACGTACCATTACCGAACCGGTCACGGCCTGAGGAGGGTTGCCATGTTGACGCGTGAACAGATGGCCATGCGGGCCGCCCGCGAGCTGCGCGATGGTTTCTACGTGAACCTGGGCATCGGTATTCCGACCCTCGTCGCCAACTACATTACCCCCGGTATCGATATCAAGCTGCAGAGCGAAAACGGCCTGCTCGGTATCGGTCCGTTTCCGCTCGACGAAGAAGTCGACGCCGACCTCATCAACGCCGGCAAGCAGACGGTGACCGCCTCGAAGGGTTCGAGTTACTTCTCGAGCGCCGAATCGTTCGAAATGATTCGCGGCGGCCACATCGACCTGGCCATTCTCGGCGCCATGCAGGTGTCGGAGAAGGGCGATCTGGCCAATTGGATGATTCCGGGCAAGATGGTCAAGGGCCCCGGCGGCGGCATGGACCTGGTGTACGGCGCCAAGCGCATCGTCATCGTCATGGAGCATGTGGCCAAGGGCGACAGCAAGAAGATTCTGCGTGAATGCTCGCTGCCGCTGACCGGCGTTCAGGTCGTGAACCGCATTATTACCGACCTGGCGGTCATCGACGTCGAGGCCGACGGACTCTGGCTGCGTGAACTCGCACCGGGTGTGAGCCTCGACGAGGTGGTCGCAAAGACCGAACCCGAACTCAAGTACGACAAGGAACAGCTCGGCAGCATTGCCGTCTGAAGAGTCGAACATCGCTTCGTGGGGAAGGGCGACGGCCGTCGTCCTTCCCCTTGTTTTTCCGGCTCTTTCAGGCTGCGACGCCTGCCGAATCGACGGTTGCCGAGGGGCATGACTTCTGATAAGCTACTTTCCACTTCTCTGCCTCTTGGACTGCACCCGCAGAACCGTGCCGCCCCGCGCATTCCGGTCTCTCCGTCTGAGAGAAGCAACGTCCGGTACCGCATGACCCGAACATGAGAATCAAGAAGCTTCATCTTCAGGGATTCAAATCCTTCGCCGATCCCACCGATATTTATTTCGGCGCGGGCATCACGTCCATTGTCGGCCCGAACGGGTGCGGCAAGAGCAACGTCATTGACGGGCTCAAGTGGGCCATGGGCGAAATGAGCGCGAAGCTGCTTCGCGGTCAGTCGATGGAAGACGTGATCTTCGGCGGGTCGGAAAGCCGCAAGCCGGTGGGCATGTCCGAGGTGTCGGTCACCTTCGAGAACGAGGGCCCGAACCGTCCGCTCGGCTACGAGCAGTATTCGGAAATCGAGATCACGCGCCGCCTGTACCGCAACGGCGATTCCGAGTACCTCATCAACAAGTCCCCGGCGCGTCTGCGCGATATTCAGGAACTGTTCATGGACACCGGCGTGGGCGCCCGCGCCTACTCGATCATCGAACAGGGCCAGATCGGCGCGCTGGTCAACGCGCGACCCGAAGATCGCCGCTATCTCATCGAAGAGGCGGCCGGCATTACCAAGTTCAAGAAGCGTAAGGACGAAGCCCTTCGCAAGATGGAAGCCACCGAGCAGAATCTGCTGCGCGTGGGCGACCTGTCGAAGGAACTGCGTCGCCAGCTGAACTCGCTCGACCGCCAGGCCCGCAAGGCCGAGCGCTTCAAGGAGCTGCAGGCCGACATTCGCCGTATCGAACTGGGCCTGCTGTTCGAGCGCTACGGCAAAACGTCGGAAGAGCTGCGCACCCTCAAGGCCGACATCGAGCGCATGACGGCCGACGAAGCCCGCATGTCGAGCGCCCTGGGCCAGAGCGAACTCGACGCCGAAACCCTGAAGCTGGGCATCGCCCAACTCGAAAAGGACCTGGTGGCCCTGCGCGACGCCGCCTTCGAAGCCGCGCGCAAGGTTTCGGACCACGAAAAAGACCTGGAAATCAACCGCAGCAAGCTCGAAGCGGTTACCCACCAGATTGATTCGCTCGAACGCGAGCTGCAGGACAGCGACCGCCGTCGCATGGAGCTCGACAACGAGATCGCCAATACCGAGGGCGTGCTGGAAACCCTCGAAAACGATCTGGCCTACCGCGAAGAAGCCGTTCGCAGCCGCGAAGGCGAGCTTTCGGGCCGCCAGAAGGAGCTGGCCGAGCTGGCCGCAGCCTATGACGAAGCCGGGCGCCTCGTCATGGAGCTCATGCAGAAGATGACCGAGAAGAAGGGCGCCGTCGAAAGCGCGCGTGCCCGCCGCGACGAGCTCATTCGCCGCATGGAAGACACCCAGGTCGAGGTCGACGACCAGCGTCACGCCCTCGAGCACGCCTCGTCGAAGGTGGCCGAACTCACGCAGGCGCGTGAAGAAGCCGCCGCCGAGCGCGAAGAATTGGTGCAGCGCCGCGACAAGCTCTTCCGCGAAATCGAAGACATTCGCAACAATTTGAAGGAAATGCTGCCGCGCCTCGAAGAGTCGCGCCGCATTCTCGGCGACAAGGAAAGCCGCCTGCGCAGCCTGCGCGAGCTCGAGGCCGCCCATGAAGGGCTGCGCGAAGGCGTGCGCGAGCTGCTCGACAAGGCCAAGAGCGATCCGACCAGCGGGTTCGAGGGTATCGTCGCCGATATGATCGAGCCCACGGCCGGTCTCGAATCGGCGCTTGCTTCTGCGCTGGGCGACCGCCTCGAAGCCATTCTCGTGCGCGAGCCCGGCAAGGCCCTTGAAGCCGTGCGGTACCTGCGCGAAGGCGAGGGCAGGGGGCGCGCCGTGTTCCTGCCCACCGGGTTACCCTCGGCCGGACGCGAACCGCAGAACGCCCGGCGCCTCATTGAACGTCTGCGCTTTCAGGGCGCCCACGGTCAGGCCGTGCGGCGCTTGCTCGAAAACATACTCCTGGCCGACAGCGACGAAGACGCCCTTCGCATCGCCGGCGAAAACCCCGGTTTCACGGTGGTATCGGTCGGCGGCATGGTCGTGCTGGCCGACGGCTCCATTTCCGGCGGCGGCGAAGAGCGGGGCACCCAGCTGCTCAAGCAGAAGCGCGAAGCCCTCGAGCTTGAAGACGAAATTCGCGAACGCAAGTCGGCCCTGCGCAGCCTCGAAGAAGACGTCGAAGAGCTCAAGCGCCGCGAGCAATGGCTGGTCGACGAAAGCGAACAGGCCCGCAGCGAGCTGCAGCGCGCCGAAGTGCAGTTGGCCGAGCTGCAGAAAGACCTGGCCAACGCCGCCAACGAGCGCGACCGACTGACCCGCGAGCTTGAAGAACTGCAGGACGAGGTCAGCAACTTCCAGGGCGACATGGACGCCGTGCTCGAGCGCCTCGGCGACAGCGAGCGCGAACTGGTCGACATAAACCGGCAGCGCGAGGAATCGGTGACCAGGCGCGAGGAACTGGCCGAAAGGCATGCCCAGGCGCGCCTGAACCTCGACCGCCTGAATGCCGAAATCGCCGATCTGCGGGTCGAACTCGCTGACTCGCGCAGCGCGCTGGCCAGCCGGCGCGAACTGGCCGAACGGCTGAAACGCGACCGCCTGTCCATGGACGAACGCGGCCGCCGGGCCGACCTCGAGCTTGAAGAAAATCGCCGCCGCAAGGCCGAACTCGAAGACATTCTTTCGCGCGACGACGGCGGCACCGACGCGCTGCTCAGGGCCAAGACCGAACTCGAAGGCAAGGTCATCGAGGCCGCCGAGCGCTACGAAGCCGAAAAGCAGAAGCTCTTCGACCAGGAACTCAGCACCCGCGACGCCCGCCGCGAGCACGAGACCTTGCGCCAGAAGCTGGCCCAGGAACAGCTCAAAGTGGCCGAGCTGCAGAAAGACGTCGATTTTCTCGAGCAGCAGTTTACCGAACGCTTCCAGCTGCAGGTCGACCAGCTCGAAACCGCCGAAATGGACCGGGAAGGCACCCCCGACGAACGCACCCAGCGACTGGCCGGTCTCAAGCGGCAGGCCGACGCCATGGGCGAAATCAACCTGGCGGCCATTCACGAATACAAGGAAATCGACGAACGCTACAAGTTCATCGAGCAGCAACAGAACGATCTGCTCGATTCGCTCGATGCGCTCAAGAAGGCCATCAACAAGATCAACAAGACCAGCCGCGAACGATTTCAGGCTACCTTCGACATCATCAACGAAAAGTTCAAGATGGTGTTTCCGCGCCTGTTCAACGGCGGCCAGGCCGAATTGAAACTGACCGAGGGCGAAGACCTGCTTGATTCGGGCGTCGAAATCGTCGCACAGCCCCCCGGAAAGAAGCTGCAGCGGGTCAACCTCATGTCGGGCGGCGAGAAGGCGCTCACGGCCGTTGCGCTCATTTTCTCGATCTTCCTGCTCAAGCCGAGCCCGTTCTGTATTCTCGACGAAGTCGACGCGCCGCTCGACGACGCCAACATCGACCGGTTCAACGCCTTGCTCGAAGAAATGAACCGACTCAGCCAGATCATCATGGTCACGCACAACAAGCACACCATGGAAATCGCGAATGAGATGTACGGCGTAACCATGGAAGAAATGGGCGTTTCCCGCGTGGTCAGCGTTCAGCTCACCTGAGGGCGGCCGCCCGAGCAACGGAGGAGTCAGCCATTTCCGATTCGCCGCAAGCCGAAGAGAACGCCACGCCGCAGCCGTTCTTCAATCGATTTACCGGCCAGTTGGCCCATGGGCTCAAGAACCGCATTTCGCCGGCCGTTACCTGCGTGCAGATGCTGGTCGAGGGCGACACCACCGACCCGGTACGCATGCAGCGCATGCTGACGCTCGCGTGGCAGTCGCTTCAGGAAACCCAGCGGGTTTTCGAAAAACTCGAAAAGCTATCGTACGTATCGGCCGGGCAGCCCGAAGAGGTACAGGCAGCCGCCTGGGTTCGTGAACTCGTCGGGGCGGCGAAGGTCGAGCTGGCATCGCTGGAAGCGCCGGCGGGCAGTTTGCGCCTAGATGCCGGGCTGTGGAAACAGATTCTCGAACAGCTTCTGACGAACGTGGCCGAGCACGGCGAAGGCCGCTGCGCGGTCGTGCTGCGCGCCGAACCCGACGGCATGTTGTTGCTCGAGGTGCGCGACTGGGGTCCGGGGCTCGGTCAGATGCTTCCCGAGCGCGCCGTGAACGTCACCCGTCGCCGTGAAGGATCGCCCGGTGTGGGGTTCGGGTTGACCGTAGTCGAGTGGGCGGCGATGTTGTTGGGCGGAACGCTGGTGCTCGAACAACCGGCCGACGGTGGAATCCGGGGGCGCGTGAGGGCGCGCCCGTTTTCCGTGGAAAAAGGCGCATAAGATATATTATGTCAACTCACGGGGTGAAAAGCGGGACTGAATCATTCCGACCGGCCGAGGCCGATTCTTCCAATCGTGGGCCCCGGCAGACACCGGCTCTTCCGCTTTAAGTGTCGGCGACGCCATGCTTTTCAACTCACTCGTCTTCATCTTTGCCTTTCTGCCGCTCACGGCATGTGTCTATTTTCTTCTTACCTCGCGTCGACACATTCGACCGGCGGTCGCCTGGCTCGTTCTCGCTTCCTGGTTCTTTTACGCCTGGTGGGACGCAAGCTACCTTGCGCTGCTTCTCGGGTCAATGGCGTTCAACTTCGCCCTGGGAAGTCGGTTGTCGTTCATGGAACCCGGCCCGCGACGAGCGGCCCTCAGACTCGGGGTGGCCGCGAACCTGGGGCTGCTCGGGTATTACAAGTACAGCGGTTTCTTTGTCGACACCCTGGCAGGAATCTCCGGACTGTCCTTCCAGAACTTTGAAGTCGCCCTTCCCCTGGCCATTTCGTTCTTCACGTTCCAGCAGATTGCCTACCTGGTCGATGCGTCGCGGGGTGAAACCCAGGAACACTCATTCTTCGACTACGCCCTTTTCGTAAGCTTCTTTCCCCAACTCATCGCCGGCCCGATCGTGCACCACGGCGAGATGTTGCCCCAATTCTCACGTCTGGAGGCCCTGCGGCCTTCTGCCCGCAACGTATCCATCGGTCTCACCATCTTCGTCATCGGGTTGAGCAAGAAGGTACTTCTGGCCGACACGTTCTCGACTTTCGCCTCGCCGGTCTTCGCTACGGCAGACAGCGGCGTCGCGGTAAGCCTGCTCGAAGCGTGGACCGGGGCGCTCGCGTATACGTTTCAGCTCTACTTCGATTTTTCGGGCTATTCCGACATGGCCATCGGAGCGGCGCGCATATTCGGCATCACGCTGCCCATCAACTTCGACTCGCCGTACAAGTCGACCAGCGCCATCGAGTTCTGGCGCCGCTGGCACATGACCCTCTCGCGCTTTCTGCGCGACTACCTGTACATACCCCTCGGCGGCAACAGGCGGGGACGGTTCAGGCGCTACGTCAACCTCTTTCTTACCATGCTGCTCGGAGGGCTCTGGCATGGCGCGGGGGTTACGTTTGTCGTGTGGGGGGCGCTGCACGGCATCTTCCTCATCGTTAACCATGTCTGGCGCGCTCTGCCCTGGTATAGGCCACCGGGCAAGTTGGGACGATTGAGCGGATTGCTTCTTACATTCACCGCGGTTGTGGCGGCCTGGGTGGTTTTCAGAGCCCCGTCCATGCCCACGGCGCTGAACATGCTTTCGGGCATGCTGGGGCTCAACGGCGTGGTGCTTCCGCTGTCGCTAGAGTCACGACTCGGTGAGTTGGCCATAACGTTGAAATCGCTCGGAATCGGCTTCGGGTGGACCAACATTCGACGCGCGGTACCCTGGCTTGCCGCGGGCTTCGCCGCCGTGTGGCTGCTTCCCAACACCCAGGAGTTCATGGCCCGTTACGAGCCGGTACTCAAGAGCTCATGGCAGCGTAACCTGCGGGGGCTGCGTTGGGCCTGGAGCCCCGGTACTGCCTGGGGGGTGGCCCTGGGGCTTGTTTTCGTGGTTGCCGTCAGCGCCTTGCTTGCCACGGCCGAATCTGAATTTCTCTACTTCGATTTCTGATGCGTACACATCGCTTCCGGCAGTGGATTCAGGGATTCATGGGCGGCACGATTCTGGGCTGCCTGATCTGGGCCGGACTGTTCTACGGCCAACTGGGCGTGCCCACGGGCAGTTCCGACCTCATAGACAAGATTATCGCGCGAAAGGAGCAGCGGGCCGCCGAGCTGGCCGGACCGCGTCTGTTTCTCGTCGGCGGCTCGAATGTGCTCTTCGGCCTGCAGGCCCGCCTGCTTGCCCGCGAGGCCGGCCTGCCGGCCGTGAACCTGGGGGTTCACGCGGGTCTGCAGCTGCCCTACATTCTCGATCGGGCCCTGCGTCTTTCGCGCGCGGGCGATGTCGTGGTGCTTGCCCTCGAGTACACGCACTATCATTATGCGGGCGAGCTCGACCTCACCCATGTCGACTACGTCTTCGCGCGCGACCCCGGCTACTTTCTGCAACAATCCCCCTC
>JAWLBW010000142.1:0-11128 GCA_041687475.1 bacterium | reverse complement strand
GAAAGCTTGACCAGGCATTTTCGGCCTACGCAGACCTCGCCGGCCAAAGCCGGGAATACCTTCTGCATACGGCTATTCTGGCCGACCGTCTGTTCCAACGGGGCAAACTCGATCCTCTGCGCCTGGTGTCTCTTGGAATCAGCTATCGGCGTTGCGGCGAAATCTACCGCACGCAGTGGACGACCGGCTCGCTCTACCGGCTGCAAAGGCGCCCGGCAAGCGACGATGCCGCCGCCGAAATTCACTTACGTAATATCGATGTCTGCGATCCCATGCAGACCGAGGTCGATCGCGACAGCGAGCGGCTTCGCGCTCTTGCGGCCGCCGACGAGCGTTGGCCCACGGCCCAGGCCACGTTGCGCATGCATCTGACGCTGGCGCAACGACTGGCCGATCGTGCCGACACGGCCGCCGCGAAGGGTTCGCTCGTCGAAAGCCTGGCGCTGCGCGAGCGGGCGTGGCGCCTTATCGGCCCCCCCGAGCGCTACAATCACCCGGGCGGCCCCAATCACGCGCGACAACTGCGCCTTCGTCTGGCGCCGCTGCTCAGCCACGAGGTTACGGGCGGCGCCGAACGGTAGCCGGCCCTCACGGCAGGGTTGGTCAGTGAATATAGTGCAGCCCCCGCGCGTCGTCCTGCACGATCAGAAACAGTCCCAGATAGTCGAGCAGGTTACGGGTCGTGAGAAAGTTGCGCCGTACGTGCTCGCGCCCGACCTGCCCCAGATGGCGGCGCGTTTCGGGATGCTCGAGCATGAAGCGAGTCCAGTACGAAGCCCCCTCGGAACTCTCGACCAGGTAGCCCGTATGCCCGTCGTGCACCTGCAGGGCGATTCCGCCGGCGCTGCCGCCGATGACCGGTTTGCCTTTCCACAGGGCCTCGGACACGGTAAGCCCGAAGCCTTCTTTCAGCGACTTCTGATAGATGATGTCGGCCCCGCGCTGCAATGCGTTGATGAGCCGATCGTCGTGGGGCAGCAGAAGCACGTGTATGTCGGGATCGCCCGCCGCCTGTTCACGCACCTCGGCCAGCACGGCCTCGCCTTCGGGATCGTCCGATGCGGTACCGCCCGCCAGTATCAGCGTGCAGTCGTGATGCTTCTTCACCATCTTGTATGATTTGACCACGCCCAACGGATCCTTGAAACGGTCGAAACGGCTGACCTGCAACAGAACGGGTTTGTCGCGCGCAATATCATAATGACTGTATACGGCGTCGATCTCGGCCTGGTCGAGCTCGTGGTTCTTTTCGCTGAGCGGGTCGATGCTCGGGTGAATGAGTACTTCGCGAATCGGCAGTTCCTGGGCGAACTCACTCATCGAGAAGATGGCGGCGTCATAGCGGCAGACATACTGGTACAGGTAGTTCCACACCCCGCGATGGGGATGGGAAACGTCTATGTGACACCGCCAGATCCACCGGGCGCGCCCCTTCTTCTTCTCGACCATGGCCGCCGGCTGCGGGTCGTGCACGACGACGAAGTCGTAGGCGTCGGTGTCGATCAGCTTCATATTGTCACGGTTGCATTCGTACAAGTGGTCGAATTTCTCGCGGGTGAAATCGACATCTTCGCCCTGCAGGGCATTGTGAAAAGACTTGGTAATGGCGTAAAACTCGTCGTTGCCCCGAATCACCGCCCAATCGGCTTGCAGGCCGAGATCGTTCATCAGGGGAACCATGCGGCGCAGAATTTCGGCAACACCGCCGCCGCTGCGGGTCGAGTTGATGTGAAGAACCCGCTTTCCCCGCAAACGGTCGGCCAGACGCCGAAGCAGAGCCAGCTGGGCATCGCCCACGATGGGGGCGTAGTCATCAATCTTCAACTCGGGGCCGGCCCAATCGAGTGCCACGGCAACTTCTCCTTAAACAATAGGCAACCGCGTTTCCCCCTGGGAGACTCCTACGCAGTGCCTCGTTGACGAACGTGGGGCAGGTGACGATCCAGGGCTCGCAGAATCAGGCTGCGCAATTCTTCGAGCGAGTGCATGTACGGATCGATTGCCAGAATTTCATCAATCAGCGGCTGTGCATCATAGTTGCGCTCGAGCCAGCGAATGAAGTGATCGTTTCCGTTACCGTTTCCCCTTCCGCTGTCGACATGCGCCAGGAATACGTGGTAGTAAAGCGAGCTGGTTTCGATTTCGGCCAGTTCGGTGCGAAGCTCGGTCAAATCATTGGCGATGGGTCCATCGACGACGAGGGTGGTCGAGCTTTCGAAGTAGAACGGCGTCACGGGCACATCGCCGACCTTCGGGCGCTCATTCAGATAGGCCTCGACCACCCCAAGCAGGTGGTTGCGCAGGTGCGGATCGATGGAGGCAAACTCGAACGGGTCGATATTGGCAAGCTTCTCGGCCAGCGCACGCTCTTCAAGGTGGCTGGCTGCCCAGTTCGAAAAATCGTTGGTGAAGTCGGGGGTCTCGAAGTGACTTCGCAGGAAATACTGGTGCATGTGGTAGAAGATGCTTGACGCGGGCACGGTGCGCAGATAGCGGCAGAATTCACGCAGCGTACCGGCCCAACGACCGGTCGGCTCGACCAGATACACGCATTCCTTGAAACGGAAGGGCTCGACGGAAGACGGAGTTTCCATGGCCCTATTCTGACGAGGAATGGACCGGGCAGAAACGGCAACCGGTCTTATGATCTGCCATCGGCCGGCAACGGCACGTCGACGAAGAGCTGAGACCGATAGACGGAATAGGCCAGGCGACACCGCCGCCCAACGTCGCAACCGTTCGTTCACGGCAGTGAGCGGGGCGGCAGAATTGTTACGACGGGCTTGAGGGCCGTGGGTACGGCTTACTTACGGCGACCGCGCGGGGGCCGAGGCGCACGCGAACCGCCGCCTGCACGGCCGGCCTTCTGCGCAAAGCGTGAAAACACGATGGGCGGTTCGGCGGTAAAAAACATGGCTTCGCCGGTGGTCGGGTGTTTGAACCCGAGGGTCATGGCATGCAGGGCCAGGCGATTCGAGGGCCAGCCCAGGCTGCGCGCCAGCTCCGACTTGTAACGGCGATCGCCGAGAACCGGATGTCCGGCCTCGGCAAAGTGCACGCGAATCTGATTGCGACGGCCGGTTTCAAGCGTTACGCGCACCAGCGACGTATGGGCGTACTCCTTTTCGACCCGATAGTGGGTAACGGCCAGTTTGCCCGCGCCTTCATCGGTGGTGGAATACTGGTCAAGGTCTGGCGCGGTGGCGAGAAAACTGCGAAAGGTGCCTTCCTTCTCCTTGAGATGACCGGCCACCACCGCGAGATAGACACGTTCGGCCTTGTGGGCCGAAAACTGACTTTTCAGTTGATCGGCCGTTACCGGGTCCTTGGCGAATACAAGCAGGCCCGATGTGTCGCGATCGAGCCGGTGCACGATTTCGATGCGCTTGCGCCGGGGGCCGCCGCGATTGATGTATTCAATGATTTCGCCGAGCAGGTTCTCGCCCTTCGCGTCGTCGGTGGGCACGGACAGCACGCCGGCCGCCTTTTCGACCACCATGAGATCGTCGTCTTCGTACACCAGCTTGAATTTGCGGGTACGGGGCTTCGGTCGTGCGTGATAGCGGCGATGCGGGTCCCATGTGACGCTGACCCTGTCGCCCGCGCCTACCACCTGGCCGCCTTCAACACAGAGCGTGTCGTTGACGCGAACGGCGCCGTGGTCGATGAGTCCGCGAATCTGTGCACGGCTCAGTTCCGTCAATTGCTGCACGATCAAATCGACGCGACCGGCTTGGGCGTCCGACACACGGGTTTCTCGAGTTTCCAGGGGCATGGTCAGTATCAGGGGGGAGAAAAAAAAGGAAGCGTCGCCACGCGGTGCAACGCCTCCATACAGCTAATCACAAGCCCTGATCCTGCGCCAGAAAACCCGTCGGAATCGACGAGACCCGTTTGGGGAAGCTCAGGTTCATTCCGCTGCGCCAGGCGGGGGGCTTCAACTTCCCAGGGCGATACCGGCCTCTGCCCGTCGCGCGTCCGTTTCTTCCACCGCGTCGACGACGGAGTAAAGGCCTTCGTTTTCACGCACCATGCGCCTGATAACGCGCTCGAGCATCGACACCGCTTCGGCGGCAAAGGCCGCTCGGTTGCGCTCGATGGCTGCCTCGCTGCGCCAGCGCTTCATGAATGCTTCCCAAGCGGCCTTGAGCGGGCTCATTTCCTGCTGAAACCGCTGTGCCACCACCTGCACGCCGGCCACCTCGCTGCGCAGCAATCGCGGGTACAGCGATAGGTCTTCGAGGGCAAGGTGCATATTCAGGAAACCGTGAAAATCGGCCAGGTCGCGAACCAATACGGAGGTCGCCCACCGTTCGCTCAGGATGGCGTCGATGATCGCCGCCGCGTCGCTGAGAATACGTTCGTGGTGCTGTCGGTATTTGGCTGTGGGTTCCATGGTTCGTCCTCCTGCCATACAAGCTATCGGGGGGCGAGCGCCGCGTCTTTGCGCCTACGCAAACGTGCCGTGCAGGAAGGTTGCAAACCGTCGTCGGTCGGCCGTCGGCCGGGCAAAAAGAAACACATCGAGCCGAGGGGAACGGTGAGGCAGCTCTGGAGAATGCCCGGTGAGAGTCGAACAAGCCCAAGTCTTCGGAGAGTGCTTTCTACCAGAGAGCACGGGCGAATCGAGAAACGTCACGGCTTCCACTCAGACGACCAGTCAAGATGAACGATGTCTTCGGGGTCGCCTACGACGATGTCATCACGTTCGGCGAGCTTGCTCAAATCGCGACGACGAGGGGGGCTCTCGACACTGAGGCGAATCTCTCTGCCGTGTCGTTCAACCGCCACCTCTTCGCCGGTCTGCAGAATTCGGTCGAGAATCTCGTAGACGTGTTGCCTGAGATAAGTCGGCGTGATCTTCATGCGACCAGATTAGTCAAGAACGTACGCACGTCAACGTACGTACGCATGACTCACTTCTGGATCGATAACGCCTCGGTCGAACGATTCACGGCGTGCCAGGCTTCGGAGAGGTTGGCGAGAAGCCAGACAAGGGACTCGCGCTCCGGGGTAAATTCAGGCATGGTGGCCAGATCGGCGGTGGCCGATCTGACAAGGCGTTCGGCCTCTTCGAGCTTGCGAAGGGCCGAATTCACGAGGAAGGGCGTGGGCATTTTCGTTTTCTCCGGATCAGAGCATGGGGAACATACCGGAAGGCCGCAGGCTTCGGCATATCGCCAAGCGCCTGCATTTTCAACTGCAAGGGTAGTGTACCGGAGAATATCGCAGTGCGTCAATGGGAGGAGCCGTAGCGGGCCTTCGCCGTCCCTCACTGTTCACGTCTCAAGGTTGGGGCAAACCGATTCCGCCATTGCGCCCGGCCGCAGGAGCCGGCTGGAAAGCCGGCGGACCAGCCAGGTCACACGTTCAGACGAAAAAGTCCCAAAGTACATCAGACCACCAAGGGACCGTCTCCCCCCTTCCCTCTTCATCTGCAATCTTCCGTCTTCTCGTCTTCCCCCCATCTACCATTCCATGCGGCTCCCCCTCACCCCGGAGGCGGCGCGCCCGCTTCTTCGGCGGCCGGCGGACGGTGGTACGTGCTCTTGCGTGCAACCCCGTGCTCGCGCTTGCGCTGTTGCGCCGCCAGCTCGGCGAGGCGGGCGTGAATGTAGGGAATGGTCATGGCCCCCTCGCCCACCGCAGACGTGATGCGCTTGATGGAATTGTGTCGCACGTCGCCCACGGCAAACACGCCAGGCAGACTGGTTTCGTAGGGAAAGGGGTTGCGCTTGAGGGGCCAGGAAGCCGGCGCTTCCCCATCGCGCAGCAGATCGCCGCCCGTGAGTATGAAGCCCTGGTGGTCGCGCAGAAGCCCGGGGGGCGCCCAGTTGGTGGCAGGCTTGGCCCCGATGAAGACGAACGCGGCGGCCGCCTCTTCGGTTCGTGTCTGGCCGGTAAGCGAATCTCTGATGACCAGGGCTTCGAGATGTCCTTCGCCGATGGCGTCGACTACCTCGGTTCCATAGCGAATGTTGACATTGGGCAGATCGTGCAGCTCGTGCAGCAGATATTGCGACATATTGCCGCGCAAGGCCATGCCGCGTACCAGCAGGTCGACCTTACGGGCGTACTTGGCCAGATGAACCGCCGCCTGTCCGGCCGAATTTCCCCCGCCGATGACGTATACGCACTGGCCCTCGAGCGCGCGGGCTTCGGTGGTCACGGCGCCGTAGAAAACACCGACGCCGGTCAACCGGTCGACATCGGGAATGCCGATGCGCCGGTAAATGACGCCCGAGGCAATCACCACCGCCAGACTTCGGGCCTGCTGCCCGTCGCTCAATTGAATATCGTAGTGGTCGCCCCGATCTTCGAGGCCGACCACCTCGTGGCCGAACGTGAAGTCGGTGCCGAAAAACCAGGCCTGCTGGTACGTGCGCGATGCCAGATCGGCCCCCGACACGCCGCGTGGAAACCCCGGATAGTTGCGAATGCGCGAGCTGGCGCCGGCCTGTCCGCCAAGGGTTTCGGGCTCGACCACCAGCGTATGTATTCCTTCCGACTGTGCATACACCGAGGTAGCCAGGCCGGCCGGACCGGCGCCCACGACGACAAGGTCGAAGGTTCTACCCCGCAATTCGTTATTGGCGCCGAGCAGCTGGGCGATTTCGTAATTGGTGGGATTACAGAGCACCCGGCCGTCGAAGTGTATGACCATGGGCAAAGCCCCTTCCATGCCGTATTCGCGCCGAAGCGCCCTTCCCTCTTCGCTTTCGGCGTCGACGAACGTGTAGGGAATCCGGTTTCGTTCCATGCCGTCGCGAAGTTCGTGACCGCGCGAAGAGTAGATTCGGTCGACCACGCGTACGATGCCCAGGTGGGTACCCGCCGT
Organism: bacterium; assembly: GCA_041687475.1. Classification (GTDB taxonomy): domain Bacteria; phylum J088; class JAWLBW01; order JAWLBW01; family JAWLBW01; genus JAWLBW01. The sequence continues at coordinate 4,290 of JAWLBW010000142.1, read as the reverse complement.
ACGGCTGTACTCCTCGAGGTGCTCGGTTACCCGCCGATAAAATTCTTCATCGGGCGACGCGGTCGGCACATAGATGGCGTCGTCGATTCGCCCGAGCGTCATGGCCTGGAGAATGGTGCGGGCCGCTTCGCGGTCGCCCCAGCGCGTCAGCAGCACACGGCCCGCGTGGGGAACAAGCTGGTGCACCTCCATGAGCATTTCAATGCCGTTGGCACCTTCCAGAAAAGAGCTGCACATGACCAGGGCCACGGGTTTACGCTCGTCGCGAAGGCGCACGAGCCTGCGAAGAAGATCGGTGCCCGAGGTGGCCACTTCGACCCGGTATTGCCGGCCGAATCGCTCTTCGAGCATGCAACCGAGAAAATTCTGGGTCCGGGGTATGGAACTGGCAATGAAAATCCAAGGCTTGTCGGCCATGCGTCCCTCCCGCAACGGCAAGTGCCGATGATATCTCATGCTAGAACGGAATGTGATGCGGGGGGATTGCGAGGGGGTATATTCCAACGGGCCGCACCTCGGCGGGACGAGCACAGGAAAGGGGAGCAGGCGAGAAGCCGGATGCACTGCCATCCGGTAGCCGTACCTGCGCCCGTCATAGTGGAAGCTTGGCGCCAGAGAAGCGCAAAGAAAAGGCCCCCGCGTCGTGAAACCGGGGGCTGTTTGAGTCGGAAGATACTCGCTACTGGTTCAATACACAGCGTAACGGAATGCCGCTCTCTGCGTAGTACCCACCCATCATTCCCCCCAAATCGTCGCACCTGCCGTCACGACAGTTCAACGTCGGTCTCGTCGTCCATGGCCCGCTCAACCAGGCGGTCAAGTTGGGGTGAGCGTGGTTTCGTGCCCCTCGACTTCCCCTTGAGGGAAGCCTGTCTCGCACCGATGGCCTTGCCCTGGTCTTTCTTGCCCTCGAGGCGATTCATGAGGGCCTCGCATTCCTCTTCGTCGATCACGTCGGAGCGATACAGAATCCGCACCGCTTCGCCGGTCGATTCCAGCTCGGCATACATGCCGCCCAGCAAGCCGCCCAGGTGCCCCAGCCAGGAAATACCGTTCTCTGCGGCAAAGGCGGTCGGCCGAATCGTGTCGAAAAATCCGGTGTCCCAGACGCCGAGAAACACGCACACCACGATTATCGCCAGGGGCGAAGTTCGCAACGAGCGGAGAAAGACAAACCCAGCCAGCGCAAAGATTGCGCCGCTTGCGCCGAGGTGGGCAGCCCCGCCCTGCCCGAACAGCCACGTAGCCGCACCGGCAAAGGCGATGCCGTAAAACAGCGCTGCAATCGTACGCAGCCAGCCCAGTGAAAAGGCCCAGATACCGAGCACCCACAACGCGACGAGATTCCCCATGAGATGGGCCTCGTCGGCGTGGAAAGCAACCGAAGCAAAGATTGCCGTCAGCGATTGGGGAACGCGCGGGTAGAGAACAAGCCAGGGATTATTCCGGGGAAGGCCAAGCTCGAGGAAGACGTACCCCAGCCCAAGCGTCAGTACGCCCAGCACCAGCACGCCCATCAGGAGACGCATGCTCCAGGGCGGACGCCGATCCCAGGGTTCTCGTTCGGAAGACACGTTGTTCTCTATGAATAAGCCGTTGGCACTCAGGGTACCATGCAGAGCGCTTTCTCTAAAGAAGCGTCAGTCTCGACGCGTCCCGATACCACTCTCTCGCGGTAAACACAATCGGCCTTTGTTCTCTCCATCGCTACGCACTGCACCGCTGAAACCGTAGCTTTCTGGATACCTACCGCTCGGTCAGGTAAGCTATGAAACTCCCCGCGTCAACCCAATGAACATTGCTGAACAGAAAAAGAGAGAATTCATGGGAATATCGATCAGCCGGCGACTGACGGTCGCAGCTTTGTTGTTTTCTGTTGTTGCCTGCTCGGCTGATACCTCCGACGCTCCGGCTGCGAAAGTTAAACTCGCCGACGCTCCGAACGGACCGGTTGCGACGTTGTTCACCGTTCACCAGAACGCTCCCGGCACCGACGACAGTGTTTCGGCCACCGGCCTTCCGGGCAACCTGGGCGTCGTACTCTACGCCGACGCCGAAGGAGCCGAAGAAATCGTGCGCGGCCAGACCGATGGCGAAGGCAACCTGGCACCTCTTTCCATCGGCGACAACCTGCACGCGGTCATTTATGCGGCCGCCGTCAGCGGCGAACAGCAGAGCCCTGTCGTCAAAATCGGCGACAACGACATCGTCGCCCCCGACACCACGATTGCCCACGCGCCCGCAGCGAACCTCTACGCTTGGACGGCAGCCTTCGCCTTCACCGCCGACGAAGAGGGCGTCACGTTTGAATGCGCTCTCGACGACGGCGATTGGAACGCCTGCGAAGCCGCCCATGTCGTCGAAATGGAACTGGGCAATCGGAAGCTGACCGTACGCGCCTCCGACGCGGCGGAAAATGTCGACGACACCCCTGCCGAACACCAGTGGAGCTTTCTCGACGGCTGGGCCACCGTAGTCTCCGGCAGCAATGGTGTGAACAACAAAGCCGAGAGCCATTCCTGCGCGCTGCGATACGAGGGTTCGCTGTACTGCTGGGGCGCCAACGACGGCGGGCAGGTCGGTTCGGGCGCAGAGCGTGAGTACGTACCCTCGCCGACGATGATCGGGGCTCCGGGTGCATGGCGGCATGTGGCCACCCATAAGCAACACACCTGTGCCATCAAGAAAGACGGCTCGCTCTGGTGCTGGGGCTTCAACGATGAGAGCCAGATCGCCGTTACCGGCAACAACGAAGAGCCTCTACCCGTTGAAATTGAGCCGGGCACAACGTGGCGCTCGGTCGCCGTGGGCTTCCGGCATACCTGTGCCGTTCGCACCGATGGCGCCGTTCTCTGTTGGGGTGGGAATAAAGAGGGGCAACTGGGCCGCGGCGACTCATTCGGAGCCGATAATTCGCCCGCTCAGGTAGGCAGCGATACCGGTTGGGTTTCCGTAGCTGCCGGCGAAGAACATACCTGCGGCCTGAAAGCCGACAAGTCGCTGCATTGCTGGGGGTACCCCGGAACCGGCGCACTCGGTTCGGCCGCAGCCAGCCTCGAAAGTTCCGTCCAGGCCACCCCCCTGCAGGTCAGCGGCCAGTGGGCGGCGGTTCACGCCGGTGCGTGGTCGACCTGCGGCATCAGGACCGATGGTGCACTGTATTGCTGGGGCGACAACAGCGAAGGCTACCTGGGGCTGAGCGAGCTGGACCTGCAACCGCTACCCGAATTGCTTCCCCAAATCTCTCCCGCCGCTTCGGTCGACATCAGCCGCGAGCAGATGTGTGCTGCCGACACCGACGGCAACCTGTACTGCGCAGGCCGGAATGAATTCGGACAACTGATGGCCGACGATCCGACGCTTACCGAGCTCACTTTGGTCGACGCCGGCGACTGGCGGCAGATAGACGGCAGCTACTCGCACACCTGCGGTATCGACACGAAGGCCGACCTCTTCTGCTGGGGCCACAATTACCACGGCCAACTGGGCATCGGACGCTACTATCAGCAGCCCGAGCCGGCGCTCGTCGGCGCCGGTTTCACTACCGCCCAAGCGGCTTCAGGATTCGGCTTTTACATCGAAGAATGGTGGTCGTCCTATACCCTCGGTCTTCGCGACGGCGCTCTTTGGGCCTGGGGCTACGTGCACGACACCGCCTACCCCACGCCCGAAAGCATTGCAACGGGCGCCTGGCGTGATATCGCCGCCGGCAGCACTTTCGCCTGCGCCCTCGAAGAAACGGGCGAACTGCATTGCTGGGGCGAAGACGGCTACGGACAGCTGGGCAACGGAAGCGCCTCGTCGCTTGCTGTTACGCAACCCACGCAAACAGCCACCTACGCCGACTGGGCAACCGTTTCAACCGGCGGCGCACACACCTGCGGCATTCGCGCCGACGGAACTCTCTGGTGCTGGGGCGCCAACTGGTCGGGCCAGCTGGGCATGGGCAACTACGCTGAACGTCACGCGCCCGAACCGGTAACCAACGGCACGTGGAAGTCGGTCGACGCGACCGACGATCATACCTGCGCCATTCGCACCGACCACACCCTGTGGTGCTGGGGCGCCAACGACGGTCGCCTTGGTATCGGCAGTACCAGCACGAACGAACCCTTACCCGAGCAAGTAGCCGGCAACTGGGCGGCAGTTTCAGGCGCGCACGAACATGTGTGCGGCGTTCAGACCGACGGCACCCTCTGGTGCTGGGGCGCCGGCGCCAACGGAAAGTTGGGCGACGGCGCAACAGCAAGCAGCGAGACTTCGCCCCTGCAGGTTGGCGAAGACTCCGAC
>JAWLBW010000141.1:5630-11279 GCA_041687475.1 bacterium | reverse complement strand
GGCGGGCGACTTCGGCGTCGACCTTGCCCGAGTCGACCAGCTTCTTTTCGCTGTACCAGTTGTCGAAGGTAACCCCGAACGTTTCGAGGTCGGTGCGAATGCCGTCGAGAATCGTCTGCCCCGAGTACTGTTCGCAAACGGCCAGCGCCTCGGCTTCGGGCTTATCAAGTAACGAGCGACCGTGTTTCGCCGTCAGCTCGGCGGCGATGTCCTTGATGTAGTCGCCGCGGTAGTGATTGTCGGGAAAGGGAATATCGACGCCGTTCATCTGCTGGTAGCGCACCCACGTGCTCATGCCCAGCGTGGCCATCTGGTTGCCGGCGTCGTTCACGTAATATTCGGCATCGACCGTATAGCCGGCCGCCCGCAGCAGGCGCGTCAGGCTGTCGCCCACGGCGGCGCCCCGACCGTGCCCCACGTGCAGGGGACCCGTGGGATTGGCCGATACGAATTCGACCAGCACCTTCACCGGCTTCTCGAGTCGCACCTGTGTAAGCTCGTCGCCCGCTTCGACCAGGCTCTTCAACTGGCGGGCCCAATAGCTCTTATCGACAAAGAAATTGATGAACCCGGGCCCGGCGATGTCGACCTTCGAAAACATGTCGTTTTCGCGCAACCGGGCCGCAAGCAGTTCGGCAATATCACGCGGCTTGCGCCCGGCAACCTTGGCCGAGGCAAGGGCGATGTTCGTGGCGAAGTCGCCGTGATCGGCCTGCGCGGGCACGCTGACGGCAGGCTCGGTGTCGACGGGCGGCAGCTCGCCGGCCTGCACGGCTGCATCAACGGCTTCACGAATGGCTTGGGCAATAACGTCCTGCATGTTTCTTCTACGGAAGGGGCTGGAGAAAACGAAGACCGGAAGGGTCGAGAAGTAAATTCCCATATTGTATCAGAAGCAGGAACGGACCCGGCAACATCCGACGTGCGGCAGCCCGGCCGAAGGCCGAACAGGGTTGCGCTCCGGTATCTCGGCGTTGCTTTGTGCTATCGTGATGAAAGCAGGCGCATTTTACCCGACAGCTCTTCATATCGACTGCTCAAGCATGAATTCGAAACCGCTTTCCGCACTCCCGGCCCTTGCCGCGACGCTGGCCGTTGCCGCCGCAGGCGTGCCCGCCCACGCCCGGGCGCAACCATCGGCGCCGTCGGTGGTTCTGATCGTGGCCGACGGTCTTGGAACAACCATGCAGGAAGCCGCACGCCTCGTCGACGGACGCCTTGCGGTCGACGACATGCCGGCTTCGGCACTCGTGCGCACCTCGAGCGCCGACTCGGTCGTTACCGACTCGGCGGCGGGCGCCACGGCCATGGCCACGGGCGTGAAAACCGCCAACAAGCGGGTGGGTACCGACACCGAGGGAAAACCGCTGCAATCGGTCGCCGAACTGGCCAAGCGCCGCGGCATGGCGGTCGGTCTGGTTACCACCAGCTACGTACTTGACGCGACCCCGGCAGCGTTTTCGGCGCACCAGAAGGTTCGTTACGACACCGACAACATCGCGCGTGACCTGCTGCGCTTCGGCCCCGACCTTGTGTACGGCGGCGGCGAAGCCTATTTTTTGCCCTCGGGCCGTCAGGGGCGCTACGGGGTGGGCGTGCGCCGCGACACCCGCGACATGCGCGAGGCGTTCGCCGAAGCGGGCTACCATCTGCCTACGCAACCGACGATAGGCCCCCTGCCCCAGCTCGGACTTTTCGGGCGGAAGGATCTGGCAAAAGAGCCCACGCTGGCCCATATGACCCGTACGGCCCTGGCCAACCTCACGGCGACCGGTAAGCCGTTTTTCCTGCTGGTCGAAGAAGAAGGTACCGACACCCTCGCCCATGCCAACGACGTGCACGGCACCCTCGCCGCCGTCCGCGCGTGGAACGAGGCCGTGCGCATCGTGCTCGACTACCGGACGCAGCATCCCGACACGGTCGTATTGGTAACCGCCGACCATGAGAGCGGAGGCGCGCGCCTGCTCGAAAGCGCCGAATGCGACGACGCTACGTCGCCGGGGCTCTGGCAGCGCCTGTTCCGGCGGCAACGCACCACCGGGGCCGCGGTGCTTACCGATACGGGAAACCGACGCTTCTGCCTGCGCTTTGTCACCAATGCGCACACGGCCGCCCCCGTAGCCCTCTACGCCGCGGGGGTCACGATACCCAGGGCCGTAGTTGAAAACACCGACATTTACCAACTGCTTCGCGCCTCCATCGAAGGAACACAACGACCATGAGCACACGCCCGACCATTGCCCTGATAGCCCACGACGCCAAGAAAGACGACATGGTCGCGCTCGCCAAGCGGTTCCGCACTGTTCTCGATTCGCTGCACATCATCGCCACCGGCACCACCGGACGCCGTATCGCCGAGGCCACCGACCTGTCGGTCGAAGCGCTGCTCTCGGGTCCCCTGGGCGGCGATCTGCAGATCGGCGCCCGCATTGCGGCGGGCGAAGTCAAATACGTCGTATTCCTGCGCGACCCGCTTACGGCACACCCCCACGAGCCCGACATCGGGGCCCTGGTCAAGGCCTGCGACGTGCACGACATACCGCTCGCCACCAACCTGTCGGGCGCCGAAATTTTACTCGAACACATTGGTGGGCGCCCCTGAGCGAGCCCCACTGAAACCAAGGGAGGAACCATGGACCACACAAGCACCATGGCGGGGAAACGGAACACGAAACACTGGCTTTTTCTGCTGCTGACGGTAGTCGCGCTGGCATTGCCGGCCTGCGGCGATGATGACGATGACGGCGATAACGGCAACGGAACGCTGGTCGAAGGACCGATTACGTACACGGGCACACTGGGCGGCGAGGTCGTCAGCTTCTTCGCCGACGGTTCCCGCGTACGCATGTCCGTCTTCGGCACCATGCGCGTCGATTTTCCACAGGGCATTCTGACCGATCGCGGGTTTCCCGGCGAAGTCAGCACCAGCGTCATCGACGACGCGCGCGTCTCGTACACCACCCGGGTAACCTTTCCCGCAATTGCCGAGATAGAAAGACGCACTTTTGCCGGCGACACCACCGACGACGGACTCGAAGCCGCCATTCGCTTCGGTGTCGTGAACGTTGAAGAGGCCGCCGCCACGCAGACCGCGCTGGACGTCACCAATTTCTCGTGGACCCAGCCGACCACCGCACCCAATGAAGTTACCCGCACGGTTACCGTTGCCGGTCGCTTGTTCGAGGCCGAGCTTCAGCTCATTCAGGAAGAGTGAGGGTGCGAGGGGGAAGAAGAAGGATACACTGAGTCACGGAGACGCAGAGATGCTTGCGGTCGGCCTTCGGCCGTCGCTGTTCCGGAAGACAGGACGGCACAGGAGACCTATGCCTTTAAGTAGGCAAAATGGAAGCGCAACTTCGCGAGAAATGCGAGCAAGCAAGGGGCGACAAGTCTGAAAGTCCGACAGTCCGACAGTCTGACGGTCCGAAGGTCCGACGGTCCGACGTCGCCCCTTCTCCCGCTCTCGCGATCTCCCATGCGGCACGGTCAAGGCGTATGCTTTTCGACGTCGGCCGACGCCCTGCCCTGTCGCATGAAATCGCCGTGCGGGCGACCGGTGAGAATCGAGGCGCACACGATACAGTAATCTTCGTCTTCGGCATTCTCGGCATCGTGCATGTGCACCTTGAAACGCCGGTAGACGCCTTTCGGCGACACCATGCCCAAGCGATCGCATCTTACGCATTCGAATTTCTGCTTGGGGTCAAGGTAGTCGACCGCGCCGACCTCGAAGTCGTCGCGTTGTTCCGGATGTCTGTCCATCTGTCCATGGAAGCGCATTCGCGCGGGAAAGCCGAAGCCGCGGGGCCGCCCCGCTTCGCCCCTCTTCCCGGACGTTTCATCGGCCTTTCGCCTGCTTACGCGCCGAAGAATACCCGGCCGAACGAAAGGATGCGAGACCAGGGTGAGTTTGCTACCCTGTGAGCTTTCTACACGAGGCTGCGTTTGATTCCCTGGGAACTGCTCGATACCTCGCCCGTGCCGGGCGATTCCGTACAGATGCGCCTTTACCGGCGCGGCGACGAGTACGCCATCATCGTCGACAATGTCGAACTCATGAACAGCCGGCTGCACGGTTCGGAAGACGCGCTGGCCGAGCTTACGTGCACCCGTATCGCCGACCGCCCGGCGCCGCGCGTGCTCATCGGCGGCCTGGGCATGGGGTTCACGTTGGCAGCCGCGCTCGGCTACCTGAACGATGACAGCGCCGTCGTGGTAGCCGAACTCGTTCCCGCCGTCGTTGCGTGGAACCAGGAGTATCTCGGGCACCTGACCGGGCACCCGCTCGAAGACCCCCGCGTCGAGACTCGCGTGGGCGACGTATTCAAGGCCATGAAGAAGCGCAAGGGCGACTGGGACGCCATTCTTCTCGATGTCGACAATGGCCCCGAGGGCCTGACGCGCAAGGAAAACGACAAGCTGTACGAGCCGAGCGGCCTGGCCGTGGCCCGCGATGCCCTGCGCCCGGGCGGTGTGCTGGCCGTCTGGTCGTCGACACCCGACCCGGCCTTTACCGAACGCCTTCAGCGCATGGGCTTTGCCAACGTCGAAGACATACGCGTTCGCGCCCGATCGTCGGGCCGCGGCGCCTGGCACACCATCTGGATTGCCCGACGAGCGAACTGAACGCGGCAGAGCGGAAACGCGGAACGCGGAGCGCGGAACGCGGAGCGCGGAAAAACCATCTAACACCTTTCCCGCCGTGCAGCACGCGACCGGCCACAGGTCACAGGTCACAACCGTACATCCGTGCAGCACGTGACGTATCACGTGTCACGTATCACGTATCACCCCCGCCCGCCCGTGCTATCGTAGAGTCATGACAGACAAACGCGCACACTCGGGCAGATTGGTCGACGGCGTCAACAAGGCGCCCGCACGGGCGATGCTTCGCGCCGTGGGCTTCGGCGACGATGACTTTACGAAACCACAGGTGGGCATCGCCTCGACGTGGAGCATGGTCACGCCCTGCAACATGCACATCAACGGCCTGGCCGATGAAGCCGCCGCAGGCGTGAATGCGGCAGGCGGAAAAGCCATCGTCTTCAACACCATTACCATCTCCGACGGCATCGCCAACGGCAGCGAGGGCATGAAGTACTCGCTGGTCTCACGCGAGGTCATTGCCGATTCCATCGAAACCGTGGCGGGGTGTCAGGGTTTCGACGGGCTGGTGGCCATCGGCGGTTGCGACAAGAACATGCCCGGCTGCCTGATGGCCATCGGGCGGCTGAACCGTCCGGCCGTGTTCGTGTACGGGGGCACCATACGCCCGGGTCGCAACCACACCGACATCGTTTCGGTGTTCGAGGCCGTGGGCGCCCACGCCAAGGGGGCCATGACCGAGCAACAGGTGGGCGACGTCGAACGCGGCGCCATTCCGGGGCCCGGGTCGTGCGGCGGAATGTACACGGCCAACACCATGGCGTCGGCCATCGAGGCCATGGGCATGAGCCTGCCCGGCAGCTCGGCCCAGGACGCGGTTTCCGACAGCAAGCATGACGATTGCCGGCGAGCGGGCGAAGCGGTGCTCGCCCTGCTCGATAAGGGAATTACCCCGCGCGACATCATGACGCGCGAAGCCTTCGAAAACGCCATTACCGTGACCATTGCCCTCGGCGGCTCGACCAACGCCGTTCTGCATCTCAT
>JAWLBW010000141.1:0-5620 GCA_041687475.1 bacterium | reverse complement strand
AAAATCGGGCTCGACGACTTCGTACGCCTCGGCAAACGCACCCCCGTGCTGGCCGACCTGCGACCGAGCGGCCGGTATCTCATGTCGGAACTCATTGCGATTGGCGGCATTCGTCCGCTCATGAAACGGCTGCTCGACGCCGGGCTGCTGCACGGCCGCTGCCTGACGGTAACCGGACGCACGCTGGCCGAGAATCTGGCCGACGCCCCCGATTACCCGGCGGGGCAGGAAATCGTGCGCCCGTTCGACAACCCCATCAAGGCCGACAGCCACCTGCGCATTCTCTACGGCAATCTGGCGCCCGACGGCGCCGTCGCGAAAATTTCGGGGAAGGAAGGCCTGCGGTTCTCAGGCAAGGCCCGCGTCTTCCACTCCGAGGAAGAAGCCCTGCAGCGTATACTCGACGGCACCGTGCAGGCCGGCGACGTGGTGGTCATTCGCTACGAGGGTCCGCGTGGGGGGCCGGGCATGCGCGAGATGCTCATGCCCACCTCGGCCATCATGGGGCGCGGCCTGGGCAATGAGGTTGCGCTCATAACCGACGGACGCTTTTCGGGTGGAAGCCACGGCTTCGTCGTCGGTCACATTACCCCGGAAGCCATGGTGGGTGGCCCACTGGCCGTGGTTCGCGACGGCGACGGTATTACCATCGACGCCCAAACCGACACCTTGACGCTGCACGTGGCCGACGAAGAGATTACTGCCCGCCTTGCCGGGTGGAAGCCCCCCGACGCCCGCTACACCCGCGGCGTACTCGCCAAGTACGCGCGTACCGTGCGCCCGGCTTCGGAAGGGGCGGTCACGGATTGAGTACAATCCCTAATCCTTAATCCGTTATCCTTGAACCGGAACGGCTATCCGTTGCTTTCCGTCCACTTCGAGTCGCGTCGCCGAGCAGGGCCAGGCCGATACTTCGACTGCGGTCAGCACAGGCGACGAGAAGTACGCGTACAGTCCTGCACGTTGGCGGGCTGGCGGTGGTCACGAGTTGATACCCGGTTGCACGGAGCTCTACGGGTGCAAGATTTGCCGTGCGTATCTCGTCGTCCCAGGCGCCATGCGCCTGCCCGGCGACTCGATACGGAAAGGGTAGTCAACGTACCCAGCGATCCCATATACCATAGCGCTCGGTTTTCTTTCCCCTCGGAAGGCTGAGCGCCGCGATGAGAAGGCCGATGACTACCGCGTTGATGTTTCCGCCCGTCGTGCCGCCTTCGATCAGCCAGACGGCCACGGCCAGACCAAGCCCCAGCAACACATTGCCGAAACGAACGAGGCGCAACGGCTCGCCCATGGCAATGACGGCGTTGACGAAGATGAGCGCGCCCACGGCGACGTGCAGGTTGCGGGCAAGCCCCTGGATGCCGAAGACTTCGGGGCTGAACATGAGCCAGAGCCCGAGCAGGCTCGCGGCAAGCAGCCCCCACGCAGCACTCATTCCCCAGACCGAAGCCCCGAGTAGATTGCGCGGCTCTCGGGGAAGGTCGGCCATCGCGGGCGTGCGCTTGTCTTCTTCCCCTTCGGTAGAGGCGCCTTTCCAGAACACCTTCCACAAAGATTCGCCCTGCCTGCGCTTTTCCACCAGAAGCTGCCCCATGGCCGCCACCTCGTCGACCTGCAGGGGAATCATGGGCAGCATGAAGAGTGCGGCCAGCAGACAGAACGTGCACCAGGCGCCGACGATGATCGGCTGGGAAATCACGAGAAAGATGTGCACCAGCCCCAGCGGTATGACGAGAATGCCGAAGAACGTGACCATCCACGGCATGGTGCGCCAGCGGGCCTGGCTGCCCATGAAGCCCATGAGAAACTCGATGGTGTAGGCAAAAGCGCCGAACGCGGCGTCCGAAACGGGCCACATTTCCGACATGTCCGACTCGAGTACGGCGACGGTCTGGTTTCCGAAGAAGGGGTCGGCGATGTCTTCGATATACCCCAGCTGATAGGCGGCGAGATAGCGCGAAGTCAACCAACCTGCGAAGGCGAGCAGGATGAGAATGGCGCGCTGCGGCCAGCTCGATGGGTTGTACGACCAACCGGCCGGAACGTCGGGCCCCATCGTGTGATACATGATCATGTTGGGCATGCCCGGAATGAGCACCGTCAGGGCAATCACCAGCATGCCGACCAGACTGCCGTTCAGCCAGGCCGCCGCCGAGGGCGCCCAGAAAACGATCGGGGCCAGGTTCAGCCAGATGCCGACGAAGCAGCAGAGCCACACGCTCACGGGTCGATTCGGCGTGAGCGAACGCCAGCCGAACAGCACGAGCAGAAACCCCGCGACCATGTCGCTCCAGGTCGTGGCCGCGGCGCGGGCCTCGAGGCCCAACCATACCGAACGCCCGCCGGCAGGCTGAGCCGTGCCGCTGTCGTATCCGAGCAGAAAGGGCGCGACGATGTTCCACGCACCGAGAATGACGACCAGCCAGTACACCCACAGGGTCTGGGCATGGTGGTGGTGCAGCATCCGAAGGCGTTCGTCGTGCGACATGCCGCCCTGGTTTCCGCCGTTCGCGCCCTTGTCTTCTTCGTGCATGGCCCCGGGTCGGGTCACGCCCCGCTTTCCCATCTTCCCATCATCCGGTGCCTTCCCCCTTCCCCATGCTAGGGCATTCTTTTTGAGAGAACAATGGGTAAACCGTCATGGCCATTGCATGAGCGAAGGCGTTCGTAAACCCGCGGCTCGGGAGTGCCGGCGGCCTTGTTCCGTGAGGCTGCCCCGATTGTGTTATAAGAGAAGAGACTCGACCTTCAGGGAGAAATCTGCCATGTCTGCCGGCCACGACGAAGTCGCCCGTATTCTGCAAAAGGCCCGCCACATTCTCTTCGTGACCGGGGCCGGTCTCTCGGCCGACTCGGGGTTGCCGACCTACCGGGGCATCGGCGGTCTCTACGAAGCGCGCGAAACCGACGAGGGGCTTCCCATTGAAGTGGCGCTGAGCGGTCCCACGCTGAAACGCCAGCCGCAGATTACGTGGAAGTATCTCTGGCAGATAGGGAAGGCCTGCCGCGGCGCCCTCTTCAATCGGGGTCACGCCGTCATGGCCGACATCGAACGCGTCCGACCCGACACGTGGGTTCTTACCCAGAACGTCGACGGTCTGCACCGCGCCGCCGGGTCGCGCAACCTCATTGAAATTCACGGACGGGCCGGCGATCTCTATTGTGTCGACTGCGGCCTGCGAACCACCGCAGACGAGCTTCTCGCCGGGTATTCGGGCACACCGTCGTTGCCGCCCCGTTGCAGTTCGTGCGGCGGCGTCATGCGTCCCGACGTAGTGCTGTTCGGCGAAATGCTGCCGCTGCGGGCGGTCGACACGCTGCGGCGGGTGGCCAACGGCCCGCTCGATCTGGTCTTTGCCGTGGGCACCTCGGCACAGTTTCCCTACATTACCGAGCCGGTCGAAATGGCGGCCGCGCGCGGCATTCCGACCGTCGAGATCAACCCGGCGACGACACCCCTGTCGCACCTGGTCGACTATCGATTTGCCGCCTCGGCCGCCGAAACCCTCGATCGCTTGTGGAAGGGCGATTGACGCTCACCCTTCCCGCTCGACCCGGTACGTGCTCTGCACGAAACCGCAGTCCCAGGCGCGGGTCGCAACATGCCGCAGCCGGCGGTCCCGCGGAAGGGGTCCGAACAGTGCGCGGCCTTCTCCGATGAGAACGGGAATGCGGGTGATCGTAATCTCGTCGACGAGGTCGGCGGCCAGAAAGCGCTGAATGGTCAAACCGCCATCGACATATGCTTTCGTACGGCCTTCGGCTGCAAGCCGCGCCACGAGCACGGCCGGCTCTTCATTTTCCAGCGATACGGAAGACTGAACCTCGGGGGGAAGCGACTTCAGGCGCGAGCTCAACACCACGACGGGCTTATCGCCATAAGGCCACTCGCCGAATCCGAGGGCCGTTTCAAAGGTGTTTCTTCCCATGATCAGCACATCGACCGACGCCATGAAGGCGTGGTACCCGAAATCTTCGCCGGGGGTAACGGCGCTGTTGGCCTCTTCGAGCCAATCGATGCTGCCGTTAGTGCGAGCAATGAAGCCGTCGAGACTGGTGGCAATGAAAACGGCACAGGTTAGAGCCATGACCATACCCTGCAAAGTGTAGGTTTGAGGAAACAGGGTAAAGGAAGTGATCGTGCGCGGCCACAGGAATTTGATTATTTCACAACCCGCCCTCTTTCCCAGCGGAGCATGGCGACCTTGTCCCCACCGACTGCTGAACACGAACGGTATTCTCGAAGATTTCCTCGAGGGGGAAGCGAATCTTCAGTCGCCTGTGGTCTCGCAGGTAAGCAGCCAGGTCAACGCTTCACGGGCCCCCGCTTCACCCAGCGACGCAGTCAATCGGCGGCGCCAGGTTCGATGCAGCGGTGAAAGATCGCCGGCAACGACGTCGCGAAGGTCGGCGAAGCGTTCGCATGCTTCCGCCATGGACTCGGTGAAGCGCCGCTTTTCAACAGCGGCCGACGCGGCGAGCTCACGGCTCGAATAGATGCGTTCACCCTCGGCTGCCCGCCAGGCGACTTCGAGTAATGCCGGAATCTCGTCGGCCAGCCGGTTGCGACGAAGCTCGGCTATTCTGCGCCCCAGCGCCCCGCGAAGCTCGGCGTGGCCTTCGGCCGCCGCGTACGCGTCGACGAGTAAGTCTTCGTTGTCTTCTTCAGCAATAGCGCTTAAAACGGCGTCGCTTTCGGCAAGGGCCGATTCGGTTTGCCCATGAGCCGTAACGAACCGAACCTTCTCGACCAGGCCGCCCCGCATGGCGTCGCGACGGGCCGCCGCATATTGCGCCCACTCGGGCGGAAGCGCCGTTTCGGCCGTGACTTCGCGCGCGGCAGCGCTCGATACCTTCAGGGCTAGGCGCAGCTCATCGCCCTCTGCACGCCCCCACAAATCGGCTTCGGAGAGCCTGAAGAGGTACTCGCCTTCGCTCGAGGGACCGGTCGTCACGCCGGCGAAGGTCAGATACGGCGGGTCGGCCTCGACGGCGCAAGCGTAGTACCCGTCTTCGTCGGTGTCGGAAGCGGGATCGGCTTCGCGGCGGGTCATTTCCGCGCCGTCGACCGTGGTGCGACGGGTCGACAGAAACAGATCCATGCCCAGTGGAATGGCGGCACCCACCACCACACCGGCACGCGCGGGGGCCGAATCGAGCAGAAAGGCCGCGGCCAGACCGGCGGCAAACACACCCGCATCGAGGGCCACGCCGGCGGGCTCGGGGGCAATTCCCTCTTCGCTGCGCTCAAAGTACGCCACGTCGACGTAACGCAGGCAACGATCTTCGCGGGCCAGACGAACCGAAAGCACACCCGATGCGTCTTCGGCCCGGAACGTCAGCTCGGCTGACGGTCGAAACGCCGTAGCCACATGCGAGTGGCGGGCCTCGCCGCGCGAGACGACGACTTCGCCGGTGCTTCGCGTGTTGCGAGCCAGGAGCACGCCGCAACCGGTCGTGGTCAGGGCCAGCAGCAGAAACCCGATCCATCGAGTTCCGTTTTTCATGAAGCGCCGCGACTCCTGTCAGGAAAAAACGGATTGAGGTGTCGATGCACGAACTCGCCGGGCGTTTCGAGAGAAACCGGTCCGACCTGTCCCAGGTCGAGCAGGTTGCC
>JAWLBW010000140.1:6536-11325 GCA_041687475.1 bacterium | reverse complement strand
GTGCCTGCCAGGCCCGCGGTCACAAGCAGATCGCCGGGGCGAACGTCGGCGGTACGCTCGAGGTAATTGAGCGTAGGCATGGCGTCGCCGCGGCCGACCAGCATGGCGCGGGCGCGACTGCGCGAGTCGATGACCTCGATGCTGCTGTGTACGTCGACCAGCGGCAGCACCTTCGAAGAACGGGCAGATACCGAAACGACCGTTCCGACGACGCCTTCGTGGGTCACCACCGGCATGCCGCGCACGATGCCGTCGTTCGAGCCGGCGTCGATGGTGAAGCTGCGGAACCAGCTCGACGAATCGAGGGCGATGACCCGTGCCCCCGTTGCCTCGTAGGCGTTACGCTGCCGCATGTTCAGCAGGCTGCGCAGGCGCGCGTTTTCCTGCACCAGTTCGTTGAGCCTGAGCACCTGGCCGCGCAATACGGCGTTTTCTTCACGCAGCGCTTCGTTCTCGGCTTCTGTGCCGACAAGAAACAGGTAGCGCTCGAAGACGCTCGTGACCCCGTCGGTTACCAGCGCCCAGGCTTTCTGCGGGTAGTAGGCAAGCGTAAAGAGAATGCGGCCGGAAAGGCCCAGCGAGCGATCCTGTTTCAGATAAATCGGTACCTGCAGGGCGACCAGGAGAAAGCCCAGGCCGACGAGCACGTGCCGATACTTCTGAAAAAAGCCCATGTGAGCGGCCGCCTCTTATCGCAGGTGTCGGTCTTTTACTGATTGACGGTAACGCGTTTCAGCAGGTCGAGTTCGTCAAGGGCCTTGCCCGAGCCGAGCACCACGCACGACAGCGGATCTTCGCCGATGATGACCGGAAGACCGGTTTCTTCCCTCAGCAGAATGTCGAGGTTACGCAGCATGGCGCCGCCGCCGGCGAGCACGATGCCCTTGTCGACGATGTCGGCCGCCAGTTCGGGCGGCGTTCGTTCGAGCGCGATCTTGACCGATTCGACGATGGCGTTGATCGGCTCGGCCAGGGCTTCGCGAATCTCGTCGTCGGAAATGGTGATGGTCTTGGGAATGCCGGCCACCAGGTCGCGACCCTTGACCTCCATCGTCTGCTTCTCTTCGCTGGGGTATGCCGATCCGAGCGTGATTTTGATCATCTCGGCCGTGCGTTCACCGATGAGCAGGTTGTAGGTGCGCTTCAGGTACTGCACGATGGCTTCGTCCATCTTGTCGCCGCCCACGCGTACCGACTTCGAGAACACGATGCCGGCCAGCGAAATGACGGCCACCTCGGTGGTGCCGCCGCCGATGTCGACAATCATGTTGCCCGACGGCTCGGTAATCGGCAGCCCGGCGCCGATGGCGGCGGCCATGGGTTCTTCGATGAGATAGACCTCGCGGGCGCCGGCGCTTTCGGCGCTTTCGCGCACGGCGCGCTTTTCGACTTCGGTAATGCCGAAGGGCACGCAGACGATAATGCGCGGCTTGACCAGCGTGCGGCGGTTGTGCACCTTGCGAATGAAGTAGCGCAGCATGGCCTCGGTCACCTCGAAGTCGGCGATGACGCCGTCCTTCATCGGACGAATGGCCACGATGGAGCCGGGCGTACGGCCGAGCATCTGCTTTGCCTCCTTGCCGACGGCGAGAACGCGCTTGCCGCCCCGCCCATCGCTCTGCACGGCAACGACCGAGGGCTCGCTGGCGACAATACCCTTACCTTTGACGTAAATCAGCGTGTTGGCGGTGCCAAGGTCAATCGCCAGGTCGGTCGAAAAAAGACCGGCGAGCCAGTCGAAAATCATCCCAGTACTCCTTGTGAACGAAGAGAGATTCGAAAAACCGTTTCCGCAAAATGAGCTTTACAACCGGTGCGCCTGTCTGCACGGGTACTGCGCGTAACGGAACACGTCTGCCGTACGCCGCTTCCCAGGCTTCGTTCAGGACTCCCACCCCGTAATCTGTCCGGAAGAATCGGTTACGCCCGACCGAATGCGAAATTATAGCAAGAAGCTCGTGTAGTAGGCAAGAAATCCGAGTGACTTCGTAGAGTTAGGGCTTACTGCCCGAGCACGTGCACAAGTGTCAGACAAGGGTGGAAGTAGGCGCCCGCATACGCGATAATGAACGGATTGCTTTTTCCGGTCCGATTCCGTCCACGGTTACCAGGCCGTCCGTGCGGGCGTCGGCCGACTTCAAGTATCGAAGATGATTGGTTTTTTCCTTCGCGCCTTTATCGGTTTCGTCATTCTTGTGGCCCTTGTAGCGGCCTGGTTTCTGGTCGACGTTCAGTGGAACGACGGCGAGGTCAGGGTGCGAAGCAAATACGGCAACCCGGCCGCGCGCATCCGTGAGTCCATTGACGAAGAAATGGATCGCCAGGTCGACAAGCTTCGCGACAAGGGTGTCGAGGCGGTCGAGAAAACCGTCGAGCCCCTCCGACGCAAGCGCGACGAGGCAGGCGACGAAATCAGTGAAGAAATTCGCAAGGTGCAGCTGAAGCCCCCGGTCGAAGAGGCGCGCCGTGAAATCGAGAAAGCGCCCGAGCGCCTCGACCAACTGCCGGAAGAAAGCAGCCGTGAAATCGAAAGACTTATCGAGGAGAGCATGCAATGAGCGCTCGCGCCCGACTGACCGCCACCCTACTGCTTCTGGCCTTCGGCGTTGCCTGCGCCCATTCGCGCGAGATTCAGACCGCCCCCGCCGACGTCATGTTCGCCCAGGCCCGGGAGCTGTCGCAGGAAGGCCGCTTTCTCTTCTGGTCGACCGACAATTGCGAAGACGCCATTCGCGCCTACCAGAAGGTCATCGACACCTATCCGTTCAGCCAGTACGCCGTGGCTTCGCAACTCGGTATCGCCGACTGCTATTACAGCCAGGGCAAG
The DNA here is from genome assembly GCA_041687475.1 of bacterium. Lineage (GTDB taxonomy): Bacteria > J088 > JAWLBW01 > JAWLBW01 > JAWLBW01 > JAWLBW01. The sequence goes on along the minus strand of JAWLBW010000140.1, from coordinate 8,498 downwards.
TGGCCCGAGGCCATTTTCCAGTATCGCGATTTCGAGAAACTGCATCCGAGCCATCCGGAAATTCCCCGGGTGCTGTTCATGTTGGGCGAGTCCTACCGTGAGCAGTCTCTCGATTACGATCGCGACACCGCCGATCTCGAGCAGAGTTACCTGTACTACAGCAAGGCGGCCCGTGCCGACTCCGAATACAGCGACGAAGCGCGGCGCAAAGCCTTCGATGCCCGCCGCAAGCTTGCCTCGCGCCTGCTGTACATCGGACGTTTCTACGAACGCGAAGAGCAGTACCTGTCGGCAATCGAGCGGTACGAAATGGTCATTCGCTCGTTTCCCGAAGTGCCCGAGGCGGTAACCGCCTGGGAGCGCGCGGGCGATATTTTCCGCCGGCTGGGCGAAGAAGAGAAGATTGAGGGGTTGCCGCGGCCGCGGGCCGAGGTGCAAAAGGGAGAAGGGGCATGAGGTTCGCTCGGTCGGCAGGGTATGCAAGGCTTGCCGTGCTGTTTGCCGTGCTTTTCGCGGCGGTGGCCTGCACGCTCGAGAAGAGCCCGCAGCAGATGGCCGATGAAACGTTGAGCCTGCGCGAACAGGCGCTGAACAAGCGTAATCTGCCCATGTACATGAAGGCCGTGTCGGCGCGTTACGGCGGCACCGCCACCGGGGCGGCCCAGCTCGAAGCCAGGGCAGGCAAGCTGTTTTCGACGCTCGACGAAATTCGCTACACCTCTTTCGAACGGCAGTTCTATCAGGACGACGGCGGGCGCATTCAGGTCGTGCAGCGCTTTACCATGGAGCTGACCAGCGAGGGCAATACCAAGAGCCTTTCGGGGCAGGAGCAGCTCTTTCTCGTCGAAGAAGGGGGCCGCTGGCTCATCGTCGACGGACTGTAAGGGAAGGGCGTCGTGAAGTACCGTCGTTTCGGCCGAACCGAACTGCGCATGAGCGTGCTCACGTTCGGCGCCATGAACATACCCGGTGTCGACGAAGAACAGGCGCTGGCCACCATGGAAGCGGCCTGGAAGAGCGGCATCAACCACTTTGAAACGGCGCGTTGGTACGGTACCAGCGAGTCGTTGCTGGGTAAGGCCTTTGCCGTCATTCCCCGTGACGAAGTTATCGTTACCACGAAGATCGGGCCTACGAAAACGGGCGACGAATTGCTGCGTGCCATCGACGAGTCGCTCGAGCGCATGGGCATCGATCACATTGACAATTTCGACATTCACGGCATCAACAATCCTTCGCTGCTGCGGCGGGCGGTCGACGAGAAGGAGTGCTTCAAGGCTGTTCGCAAGGCGCTTGCCGACGGGCGCATCGGCCACGTCGGATTCAGCACCCACGCCGATGTCCCGGTCATTCTCGACGCCATTGAAACCGATCTCTTTTCGTCGGTGAACCTGCACTTCTACCACTTCAACCGCCGCAATCTGCCGGCGGTTCTGCGAGCCGGTGAAAAGGATATGGGCGTGCTCATCATCTCGCCCAACGACAAGGGGGGAAAGCTATACGAAGCCCCCGAGCGCCTGCGCGAACTGACGGCGCCCTACGACCCCATGCGTCTGAACGCCCGCTTCTGCCTTTCGTATCCCCAGGTAACCACGCTGTCCATCGGCGCGAAGTCGCCGAACGAGTTTCAGGCCCATCTGCCCGCGGCCGAAGACGACGGCCCTCTCGCCGACGACGAGCAAAGGCTGCTCGAGCGGCTTGCAAGCGTCGAGGCCGAAGCACTGGGCGATACACGCTGCACGTTCTGTCACGACTGCCTGCCCTGTCCCGAACAGATTCAGATTCCCGAAGTCCTGCGCCTGCGAAACCTGGCGCTTGCCTTTGAGATGGTCGACTTCGGCCGGTATCGCTACCGACTCTTCAACAACGGTAGCCATTGGTTTCCGGGCGTGAAGGCCGACCATTGCACCGCCTGCGGCGATTGTCTGCCGCGCTGCCCCCAGGGGCTCGACATTCCGCGCC
>JAWLBW010000140.1:0-6526 GCA_041687475.1 bacterium | reverse complement strand
CATGGCCTGCTTTTCACCGGCGAGGGCAAGCGCAAGTGGGACAACTGAAAGGTCGGTGTGATCTCAGTAGGTTAGCTTGCAGAGTTTGGCGTCTTGCGGTAAATTGACCAGTCGGAGGTAGTATCTCTTGTCCCAGGCACCCATCGAGAAAAAGCGGCTCGGCGAGCTCCTTGTCGAACGCAAGCTGATTTCAGGCGAGCAGCTTGAGCGCGCCCTGGAATACCAGAAGAAGGATCCCCGTTCGTTGGGCGAGATCCTTCACAGCTTCCGCTTGCTGAGCGAGGAAGATCTGCTCAAGGTGCTCTCGATGGAACTCGGCACCGAGTACTTTCCCACCGCGATTCTGCTCGACATGGAGGTTCCGCCCAAGGTTCTCTCCTTCATACCCCGCGCCAAGGCCATCGAGCTGATGGTGCACCCCATCGACTACCGCGAAGAGTCGGACACCCTGCTTATCGCCATGGCGTATCCGCAGAAACTCGACGTGCGCGACAAGGTCAAGGAGCTTGCCGGGGTAAACAACGTCGAAGCCTGTATCGCCGTCGAGTACACGCTCTATCGGCTGATTCACAAGAACTACGGCGACGCCGAAGGACTGGGCAACGACACGCCGCCCGACGAAACCACCGATTCCGACGGTTATTTTCTCGGTTCCGAAGACGACACCGAAGCCTTTCCGGGCATTTACGGCGGCGGTTCCATGGACGAACTGCTTGACGACGGCGAAGAAGCGGTCGAAGACGAGTTCTACCTCGGCGGCGAGGGCGGCGAAGAGGCCGAAGCCGAGCAGAAACCCGAAGAGTCCAAGGGCGTCTCGGGTAATCTCATGGACCTGGGCCTTCTCGAAATGCTGCAGATCATGGGCGCCAGCAACAAGACCTGCCTGATCACCATTCGTCGTGAAGGTCAGCGTGCCGATATCTATATGGAAAACGGCCGCATCGTGCACGCAACGCTGGGCGACGTCGGCGGCGAAGAGGCCTTCTACCGCCTGATCGGGTGGAACGAGGGTTACTTCCAGGTCAAGTCCGAGGCCGTGTCCGAGCAGAAGACGATTTCTTCGTCGCTCGACGGGTTGATTCTCGAAGGTCTTCGTCGCCTCGACGAAGAGAATCGGGTCTGATTTCACCGACCTTCGCCTCGCGTATCCCGCGGGGCAATTCCAGGGTAAACCTCGCGCCTTTGCCAAGTCGGCTTGCAACGGTAATTTCGCCGCCGTGAGCCCGGGCAATCGTTTGCGCGATGAATAGCCCGAGCCCCGTGCCCGCTTCGCGCGCCGCAGTATCCTTCCAGTAGGCCTCGAAGATATGGGGAAGCTTCTCGGAGGCGATGCCCGGCCCCTCGTCATCGACATGAAAGGCAATGGTTCCGTGGGCAACGGAAGTCGAGACTTCGATGCTTCCCCCCGAAGGGGTGAACTTGATGGCGTTGCCAAGCAGGTTGAGAAGCACCTGTTCGATGCGCGGTACGTCGCAGGCAAGGGGCAGATCGTCCGATGGACGCCGAATACTCAATGTTTTACCCTGTGAAGCTGCCAGGGGCGCCCCGAGTGTCTCCAATGCATCGAGCAGGGTATCGGTGCTGCAGACCGTGACGTCCAGTTCCATGTTGCCGCGCGTAATGCCGGCGAAGGAAAGCAGGTCGGCAATCAGCCGTTCCATGCGTGTGCCGGCCTCGCGAATGCCCTGCAGGCCGGGTACCTTGCCCCCCTTCTGCTCGCTGGCCTTCAACGCGATTTCGGCGTTCAGGTTCACCAGCGTCAACAGGTTGCGTAGATCGTGCGAGACGACACCCAGAAGGGCGTTGCGGTCGGCATCGGTGGCCTGCAGGCGGTCGAGGGTTCGGCGCAGGCTGTTGAGCGCCAGGGCCAGGGTCAGGAAGGTTCCCAGGCGCACCGAGGCGTTCCAGAGGGGAATGAACGGCGTCGCATACGCATGCGGCGAAAGAATATCGGCAAGCAGCCAGAAAACGGCGCCCGCAACGGCAGTGGCGACGGCGACCCAGCGACTGCCGAACCAGGCGGCAAATGCCACGGGGCCCAGGTAGAAGATCGCAAACGACAGATCCCACCCGGTAAGATAATCGAGCAGTCCGATGAAGGCCAGCAGAACGATCGCGGTCGGAAAGGTGAAACGGTCGCGCATACTCTCCTATTGTAAGGCCTGCACGATTGTGCAGGGCAGGAGCCGGGCAGTGCTGGAGCCTGCGATGTGCGCCGGCCTGCCTACATGATACTCTTTGGGCCGCGGCGTAAGACGACCCCTGTCAAGTTTCTGCCGCCCGCTTGCCGACCCCTTTCCCCGAGCGGTTGCAAGTCGCCTGCTAACCTGAGGTGGAACCCAGAACTCCAGGAGACGGGAGAGACGTTTTGCCATCTCGGGAACCGCGCATAACGGCGCTGATTACGACGTATCAGAGTGAAGGTACCATCGAACGCGCTTTGCGCAGCGTGCTGGGGCAGACCCGCGCGGTCGACGAGGTACTTGTCGTCGACGACGGCTCGACCGACGGCACCCCCGGCCTCGTGCGCCGCTACGCGGAAAGAGGCGTCAGGCTGGTGAGAAGACGAAACGGGGGCCCCAGCGCGGCGCGTAACACAGGCCTTCGTAAAGCGACCGGCGACTGGGTCGCCTTGCTCGACGGCGACGATCAATGGTTGCCCGAAAAGCTTGACCGGGTTGTACAGTGCGCCCGCGCGCACCCCGAAGCCGTGGCGTTCTTTTCGCCGGTGCTGGTTGTCGACGGCTTCGAGGTCGAAGAGCGTTGCCAGGCGCCGGAATGGGTCGTGGGCACGCCTGAGCTGTTGCGGGGCTGCTGTATCGTCACCGCCAGTTCGGCCATCTTGCGTCGCGATGCCGCGGTAGCTGCCGGTGGCTTCGATGAGGCCGTGCGAGTGGCCGAAGACTGGGTGTTCTGGCTACGGCTCGCTGAACGAGGCCCCATCAGGCGGTTGCCCGGCGCGCAGACCGTGTACTACCTCGGCGAACACGGTCTGCATACCCGTTACGTCGAATCGAGGGCGGGCATGACGCCCTTTCTGCTGCGGGCGTCGTGGCAGTACCTCAAGCGCGAACGGTGGCGCGCCCTCGGCGGGGTGCACGAGGGGCTGCGCAATCACTTCGGCGCCTATGCCTATTACGCCTCGTGCGAGGGTCGACTGGGCCTGACCCTGGCTACCGGAACCCTGGCCGCTGTTCTTGCCCCGCGAGCGGGGGGATATGTGGCCGCCCGTTGCCTGCTGCGGGCCGTGACCGGGCGCTGATGCCCGGTGAGCCCCCGGGAGGGGTAGGGCCGTGAGGAACAAAAAAAAAGGCGACCCGAGGGCCGCCTTTGAAGTCTGTCGTGCGATGCGAATTACTTTTTTGCGTTCACGACTTCGGTGCCGGCGAAGAACCAGCCGATTTCGAAGGCCGCCGTTTCCGGGGCGTCCGAACCATGCACCGTGTTGGCTTCGATGCTGTCGGCGTACTTCTTGCGAATGGTGCCGTCGGCGGCCTTGGCCGGGTCGGTGGCGCCCATGAGTTCGCGGTTCTTGGCAATGGCGCCTTCGCCTTCGAGCACCATGACCAGGCTCGGGCCCGAGGTCATGAACTTCACGAGGTCGCCGAAGAAGGGGCGTTCCTTGTGAACGGCATAAAAGCCCTCGGCCACTTCGTTGCTCATGTGAATCATCTTCGCGGCGGCCACGCGCAGGCCGTTCTTTTCGAAGATTTCACCGATCACGCCCTTGGCTACGCCGTCGGGCTTGGTGATCGAAAGGGTACGTTCGATAGCCATCGATTTCTCTTTCTTGAAACAGGTTCCGGATTAGTGCTTGATACCGAGGAGTTCGGCCATCGTCGAGCCCATGACGCTGGGGTTCTCGGCGACCTTGATGCCGCAACGCTCCATGGTCTTGATCTTGTCTTCGGCACCGCCCTTGCCGCCGCTGATGATGGCGCCGGCGTGACCCATGCGGCGTCCCGGAGGAGCCGTGCGGCCGGCGATGAAGCCGACGACGGGCTTGTTGCTCATGTTGGCCTTGATCCACTCGGCCGCTTCTTCTTCGGCCGTGCCGCCGATCTCACCGATCATGATGAGGCCTTCGGTGTCCGGATCGTCCTTGTACAGCTTGAGCATGTCGATGAAGTTGCTGCCGTTGACCGGGTCGCCGCCGATACCGACGCAGGTGCTCTGGCCGATGCCCAGGTTCGAAAGCTGGTTCACGGCTTCGTACGTGAGCGTGCCCGAGCGCGAGAGCACGGCAATCTTGCCCGGCTTGTGAATGTGACCGGGCATGATGCCGATCTTGCATTCGCCCGGGGTAATCACGCCGGGGCAGTTCGGGCCCACGAGGGTGGTGTCGGGGTAGTCGCGCAGGTACTGCTTGACCTTCACCATGTCGAGAATGGGAATGCCTTCGGTAATGCAGATGACCACGCGCACGCCCGCGTCGGCGGCTTCCATGATGCTGTCGGCCGCGAACGGCGGCGGCACGTAAATGACGCTGGCGTCGGCCTTGGTTTCGGCGACGGCGTCCTTCACGGTGTTGAAAACGGGCACGCCTTCGACGGTCTGGCCGCGCTTGCCGGGGGTAACGCCGCCGACAATCTTGGTGCCGTATTCGATCATGAGCTTCGTATGGAACGTAGCGGTCTTACCCGTGATGCCCTGTACGATGACCCGCGTATCTTTGTTGATGAGGATACTCATAGTTCTCGAATCGGATAGAGGTTAGGCAGCCACGGCCGCAACGATTTTCTTCGCGCCGTCGGCCATGCTGTCGGCCGAAGCGATGGCGAGACCGCTCTCGTTCAGAATTTTCTTGCCGAGATCGACGTTGGTGCCTTCGAGGCGCACCACGAGGGGAACCTGCAGGTTCACTTCGCGGGCCGCCGCCACCACGCCTTCGGCAATGATGTCGCAGCGCATGATGCCGCCGAAGATGTTGACGAAGATACCCTTGACGTTTTCGTCGCCGAGAATGATCTTGAAGGCCTGCGTGACCTGTTCCTTGGTGGCGCCGCCGCCCACGTCGAGGAAGTTGGCCGGTTCGCCGCCGAAGAGCTTGATGATGTCCATCGTGGCCATGGCAAGCCCGGCGCCGTTGACCAGGCAGCCGATGTTGCCGTCGAGGGCGATGTAGTTCAGCCCGGTATCGCTGGCTTCGACTTCCTTCGGGTCTTCTTCGTCGAGGTCGCGCATGGCGAGAATGTCGGCGTGACGATAGAGGGCGTTCGAATCGAAGTTCATCTTCGCGTCGAGCGCCACGACCTGACCCTGCTTCGTGATGACGAGCGGGTTGATTTCGGCCAGGCTGCAGTCGGTCTCTTCGTACGCACGAAGGAGGCCGTCGGCGAACTTGACGAAGTTCTTCTGGGCGTCGCCTTCGAGGCCGAGCTTGAAGGCCAGCTCGCGCGCCTGGAACGGACGGAAGCCCACGGCCGGATGCACGGTTTCCTTGAGAATCTTCTCGGGCGAATGGGCGGCCACTTCTTCGATTTCGACGCCGCCTTCTTCCGAGGCCATGAGGGTGACGCGGCCGGTGGCGCGATCGAGCACGATGCCCATGTAGAGTTCGCGGGCGATGTCGCAGCCTTCTTCGATGTAGAGCTTCTTGACGATGCGGCCTTCGGCGCCGGTCTGATGGGTCACCAGGCGCATGCCCAGCATTTCCTGGGCAAGCTGGCGCACTTCGTCGAGGGTGCGGGCCAGCTTGACGCCGCCGCCCTTGCCGCGGCCGCCGGCGTGAATCTGGGCCTTGACCACCCAGATCGATCCGCCGATCGATTCGGCGGCGGCCACCGCCTCGTCGGGCGTGGTGGCCAGTTTACCGTTCAGCACGGCCACGCCGTACTTACGCAGAATTTCTTTGGCTTGATACTCGTGAATGTTCATGCCGTACCAGAGTAAGGGAAATCGTGGGAGTAGAAAAAAGAAAAGCCCCACCGGCCCACGGGCCGATGGGGCCGACGAATCAGCCGAGAATGTCCTTGATGGCCTGCACGGTCGTGGCGCGACCGATCTTCGCGATGCTTTCCGTCAGGGGAATTTCCTTCGGGCAGGCCTTGACGCAGTTCTGTGCGTTGCCGCAGTCGGCTACGCCGCCTTCTTCCATGAGGGAGTGAAGGCGATCGGGGGCCTGCATCTTGCCGGTCGGGTTCTCGTTGAACAGGCGCGCCTGGCTCAGGGCGAAGGCGCCGACGAAGGCGTTGTCCTGGCCGTACTGGGGGCAGACTTCGAGGCAGCAGCCGCAGGTCATGCAGGTCGAAAGCACGTAGGTCGTTTCCTGCGTCTTCGGGTTCTGCCGCGGGCCGGGGCCCAGGTCATGGGTGCCGTCGGTGGGAATCCAGGCCTTGATGCGCTTGAGGTCGTTGAACATGCGTTCGCGGTCGACCTGCAGGTCGCGCACGGTGGGGAACTTGGTCATCGGCTCGAGGCGCACGGGCTGTTCGAGCTTGTCGATGAGGGCCGTGCAGGCCTGGCGCACCTTGCCGTTGACGATCATGGTGCACGAGCCGAAGACCTCTTCGAGGCAGTTCTGATC